>CAITOL010000001.1 GCA_903893975.1 uncultured Rhodospirillales bacterium
CAATCTCGGCGATGCCTACGCCGCCGAATTTGCCGCCGGCTTCGCCCGCCTCGGCCAGCGCCCCGGCGTGATCTTCCAGCCATTCTTCCTCGATGGCGTCGCCGGCGACCCCGCACTCAACCAGGCCGACCACATCCACCCCAACCCAACCGGCATGCCGATCGTGGTGGCGCATATCCTGCCCTTCGTGCTGCGCCTGCTGGACGCTGCCCGATGAGACTGTTCGTCGCCCTCGACCTGCCCTGGCCGCTGCGCGAACACCTCGCCACCCTGATCGGCGGCATCCCCGGCGCGCGCTGGGTGCCGGATGACAACCTCCACCTCACCCTGCGCTTCATCGGCGAGGTCAACGCCCCGCAGGCCGAGGAGATCGACCTCGCGCTGGCCGCCTTGCGCGGCCGGGCGTTCGCCCTCACCTTGGCCGGCGTCGGCACCTTCGCCAAAGGCGGGCGGGAAACCCAGCTCTGGGCCGGGGTGGCGCGCAATCCAGCCTTGGACCACCTGCAAAATAAGGTGGAAACCGCTCTCCAGCGCGCCGGGCTGGAACCAGAACGCCGCCGCTTCACCCCGCATGTCACCCTGGCGCGGCTGGACAATGCGGTGCCGCAAAAAATCGCCGGCTTCGTGCAGGCGCATAACCTGTTCCGCGCCGAACCAATCCGGGTGGATCATTTCACCCTGTTCAGTTCCCGCCTGGGCAAGGAGGCTTCGGTCTATACGGCGGAGGTGGCGTATCCGCTTTCGGCGTGATCGGGTGGGCAAGGAAGGCAAGGATAAGATGTTCTTTTTGTGAACAAAAAGAACCTAAAAAACTTCATCACTTGCTTGGCTTCGCCGTAGACTGTGCCGGTTGGCTGGGGCGCACGGACCAGTGTCGAAAGTTTTTTGCTCCTTTTTTTCAAAAAAAGGAGGCCTACTTTCTCCCTTCCTCCCCAGGACCGCATTGCATGAAGCCCATCGCCGCCCTCGTGCTGCTCGTAGCCGCCGCCGCCCACGCCCAGGACAAACCTGCCGTCGCGCCAGTCCTGGCGCCCACGGTCACCCACCACACGCTGGACCTGCCCGGCCGCACCCTGGTCTTCACCGCCACGGTCGAGGCGACCCGCCTGCAAGACGCCAAGGGTGTGCCGGACGCCGAAATCGGCGTCACCGCCTCCACGCTCGATGGTGCGGACCCCGCCACCCGCCCGGTCACTTTCGTCATCAATGGCGGCCCGGGCGCCGGCTCGGTCTGGATGCAACTCGGCGCGCTCGGCCCCTGGCGCGTCAAGCTGGATCAACCCAGCCCGTCAATGCCGGTCGCCACCGTGCCGAACGCGGAAACCTGGCTCGATTTCACCGATCTGGTGCTGCTCGATCCCCCCGGCACCGGCTTCGCCCGCGTGCTGGGCGGGGAGGAGGCGCGCAAGAAATACTGGGCCGTCGCCGGCGACCTGAACGGGCTGGCCGAGGCCATCCGCCGCTGGCTGCAAACCCATCACCGCATGGCATCCCCCAAAGCCATCGCCGGGGAAAGCTATGGCGGCTTCCGCGCCCCCCGGCTCGCCCGCCTGCTGCCGGGCGAACAGGGCATCGCGATCTCCGCCCTGGTGCTGCTGTCCCCGGCGCTGGATATCGCGGCGATCAATCGCGACGATGTCATCAGCTACGCCGTCCGCCTGCCCGCCATGGCCGCCACCCAGCGCCATGCCACCGACCGGGCGGCGCTGGCGGATGTGGAGAAATACGCCCGCGGCGAATACATCACCGACGTGCTGGCCGGCCCGCGCGACCCCACCAGCTTCCCCCGTCTGGTCACCGCCGTCACCAACGTCACCGGGCTAGATCCTGCCCTGGTGCGCCGCCTGTCCGGCCAGATCGGCACCCAAACCTTCATCCATGAACACGACCGCGCCAGCAACGCTGTGGACAGCGCCTATGACGCCACCATCGCCGCGCCAGACCCGTTCGCGGATTCGCCGAATTCCTACCCGCCAGACCCGGTGCTGTTTGGCCTGCAACCGGTCTATGTCAGCGCGCTCAACGCACTTTATGCCGACAAGCTGAACGTCCAGCCAGACACGCGCTACGAAATCCTCAATCAGACCGTGGGCCATGCCTGGGATTGGGGCCGCGGCGGCATGCCGCAAGCCATCAACGCCTTGCGCACCGACCTCGCCTTCGACCCCACCCTGCGCGTAGTGATCGCGCACGGGCTGACCGATCTGGTCACCCCCTATTTCGCCACCCAACTCATCCTCGACGCCCTGCCGCAAATCGGCCCGCCCGACCGGCTCACCCTGCTGGTGCTGCGAGGCGGGCATATGTTCTACAACGTCGATGCCTCCCGCGCCGCGTTGCGCGATGCGGCGCGCGCGGCGATTGTTCGGTAAGCCGAGCCGGCCCTTCTGCCCGTCACCAAAGCCGCCGGCCAGGCTGCGGGACGCAGAGTAGGGCAGGGGCGAATAAGCGGGGGCGGGGGACTAGTCCTCCCGCTCCAACGCCTCGATCTCCGCATCGCTAAAGCCGAAATGATGCGCAATCTCGTGCCACAGCACATTGCGCACCAGCCGATATAAATCCTCGCCCAACTCCACCCATTCCAGCAAAATCGCCTGCCGATACAGGTAAATCCGGTCCGGCATCCGCGCCACATCGCCCACGCTGCGCGCCCCCAGCGGCGTGCCGTGATACAGGCCCTGCAGGTCATAGGGCGATTCAATCCCCATCTCGTCGAGGATCTCGTCCTCCGCCAGCTCCTCCACCAGAATGGCGACGTCGCTGATATGCTGCCGCAACGCCGCCGGCAGCGCGGCCAGCGCACGGTCGGCCAACGCGATAATCTCGGCGGAATCGGGCGGGGTGGTAAAAGGACGTAGGGTCATGCGCCCACTGCGCACGGCCAAGCCAGGTAGGTCAAGCACATGGTCGCCCCAATCACCGCCGCCGAACGCGCCACCCTCGCCACCGCCCTGCCGCGCTGGTCGCTGGTGCCGGATCGGGATGCGCTGCACCAGCGCTGGGTTTTCTCCGATTTCAACGCCGCCTTCGGCTTCATCACCCGCGTCGCGTTGCTGGCTGAACAGCACCAGCACCACCCGGAATGGTCCAATGTCTGGAACCGCGTCGATATCACCCTGACCACGCACGACGCGGGCGGCCTCAGCCTGCGCGACCTGCACCTCGCCACCGCCATCGACGCCCTCACCGCATGACCGACCTGCCGGACCGCGCCGCCCGCATCCGCCGCGCCACCGCCCGCCTCTGCGCGCTGCTCGATTGGGTGCCGCTGCACGAAGTCAGCCTCGCCAATGGCCGCCGCGCCGATATTCTCGCCTTGCGCCCCGATGGCGGCTTCGTTTGCATCGAAATCAAATCCGGCGCCCGCGATTTTCAAGTTGACCAGAAATGGCCTGATTACCGCGACTTCGCCGACACACTCTATTTCGCCGTCGATGCCGATTTCCCGCAGCATCTGCTGCCCGATGATGTCGGCCTGATCGTCACCGCCGACGGCGAAGCCGCCTTGCTGCGCGATGGCGCCAACCACAGCCTCTCCCCCGCCCGGCGCCGGGCGCTGACCTTGCACTTCGCCCGGCTGGCCGGGCGGCGCCTTGGGGTGTGGGAGGACCCGGAGGGGCGGGCGAGCCGGGGACTCAAAGCGGAGTAGTTCTGTTCTTTTTGTGCACAAAAAGAACCAAAAAAACTTCGTCTATTCCTGGCCTACGGCGTAATTTTACCGGTGAGAGTACGCCGTAGGCATCGTACGTCAGAAGTTTTTGCCTGCTTTTTCCAAAAAGCAGCGCTTCCCTCAGTACATATGCTGCCCGCCATTAATGCTCAGCGTGCTGCCAGTAATAAAGTCCGCATTATCCGCCGTCAGAAACACCACGCCGCGCGCAATATCCTCGGCATGCCCCAACCGGCCCATCGGAATGCGCGCGATAATCTTCTGCAACACATCCGCCGGCACCGCACGCACCATTTCCGTATCGACATAACCCGGCGCAATCGCGTTCACCGTAATGCCAAACCTCGCACCTTCCTGTGCCAGCGCCTTGGTGAACCCATGAATGCCAGACTTCGCCGCGGCATAGTTCACCTGGCCATACTGCCCGGCTTGCCCGTTGATCGAGCCAATATTCACCACCCGGCCAAACTTCGCCGCCCGCATATCCTCAAACGTCAGCTTGCACAGGTTGAAGCAGGACCCGAGATTGGTATCCATCACCGCGTCCCACATATCGCGCGTCATGCGCGCCATCGTGGTGTCACGGGTAATGCCGGCATTGTTGACCAGGATTTCAATCTTGCCGAACTCGGCATGAATGGCCTCCACCGCCGCCTGGCAGGCGGCAAAATCCCCGGCATCGAACTTGCGCACCGGAATGCCGGTCTCGGCATGGAACGCCTGCGCCGCAGTATCATTGCCGGCATAGCTGGCGATCACGGTCCGCCCGGCGGCCTGCAGCGCGCGGCTGATCTCAGCCCCAATGCCGCGCGTTCCGCCCGTCACAAGTGCGATACGGCTCATACGTTTGCTCCCTCAGCATCCATTTCCCGCGCCCCAACGCATGGCGCACATGCGACTGTAACGCGGCTCGGGCCTCAGGTCATGTGGCGTTTTTGGGTTTCGCGGCCTCAGCCCGGCTGAAAGCGCACAATCGCGCCATGCCGCGTCTCACCGGGCAGGCACAGCGCCGCAAGCTGCGGGGCCACCGCCGCCGGCTGCGGCAAGGTGGACTGATCTTCCCCCGGAAACGCCCGGATACGAATGCGGGTGGCAATCGCGCCGGGGTCGAACAAATTCACCCGCAACGCCGTGTTCACCGTCTCCGCCGCCCAGCTCCGCGCCAGGCTCTGCGCCGCCGCCTGGCTGGCGGCATAAAGCCCCCAATACGCCTCCGGCTGCGTCGCCATCGCGGTGGTCACAAACACCGCCCGCCCCGCCGGTGCCGCCAGCAGCAGCGGCGCGCAGCCGCGGATCAGCCGCAACGGCGCATCAAGGTTGATCGCCAGCATCGCCGCCCATTCCCGCATATCGATATGCGGCACCGGCGTCAGCGTGCCGATCTCCCCGGCATTATTCACCAGAATATCCAGCCGCCCGAAGCGCTGAAACAGGCTCGGCGCGATCAGATCAATCTGGTCCGGGTCGCGCAGATCCATCGCCAGCAGCGTCGCCGCCCCACCAACCGCGCGCACCGCGTCATCGGTTTCCTCCAGCCCGCCTTGCGTGCGCGCCACCAGCACCACATGTGCCCCCAGCCGCGCCAGCTCCACCGCCGTCGCCGCCCCCAACCCCCGGCTCGCGCCGGTCACCAGCGCAATCTGTCCCTGCAACGGCATCGGCTCAGCGCGCCTCCGTCAACAAGGTCAGCTGCCGCGTGTCGTCATCGTTGATGTCGGGCAAGGAAATCGGATACTCGCCGGTAAAGCAGGCATCGCAATATTGCGGCTGCCGCGCGTCGCGCTTCTCCTGCCCCAGCGCCTGATACAGCCCGTCTTTGGAGATGAACGCCAGGCTGTCCACCCCAATCCGCGCCGCCATTTCCTCCACGCTCAACCGATACGCCAGCAGCTTGCTCCGCTCCGGCGTGTCGATGCCATAGAAGCAGGAATGCGTCGTCGGCGGCGAGGAAATGCGCATATGCACCTCCCGCGCCCCGGCCTGGCGCACCATTTCGACAATCTTGCGCGACGTCGTGCCGCGCACGATCGAATCGTCCACCAGCACCACCCGCTTTCCCTGCAACACCGCCGCATTGGCCGAATGCTTCAGCTTCACCCCGAGATGGCGGATATTATCCGTGGGCTCGATAAAGGTGCGGCCCACATAATGGTTGCGGATAATCCCCAGCTCAAACGGCACCCCGCTTTCCGTCGCATAGCCCATCGCCGAGGGCACGCCGCTATCGGGCACCGGCACCACCACATCGGCCGGCACATGGCTTTCCCGCGCCAGCATCGCGCCGATGCGCTTGCGCGCCTCATACACCGGCAGCCCTTCGACGATCGAATCCGGCCGGGCGAAGTAGATATATTCAAACACGCAGAACCGGCTCGGCTGCTTGCCGAACGGCTTGAGGCTCTGAATGCCGGTATCGGTGATAATCACCACCTCGCCCGGCTCCACATCGCGCACGAATTCCGCGCCCACAATGTCCAGCGCACAGGTCTCACTCGCCAGCACCCAGCCATCGGTGCCCATCCGCCCCAGAATCAGCGGCCGCACCCCCAGCGGGTCGCGCGCGCCGATCAGCGCATCCTCGGTCAGCGCCACCAGCGAATACGCCCCCACCACCTGGCGCAGCGCATCGGTCAGCCGGTCCACCACGGTCGCAAACCGGCTCATCGCGATCAGGTGGATGAACACCTCGCTATCGGTGGTGGACTGGAACAGGCAGCCCCGCCCAACCAGCGCCCGCCGCAGCAGCGTCGCATTGGTCAGGTTGCCATTATGCGCCACCGCCAGCCCGCCAAAGGCAAAATCGGCATATAGCGGCTGCACATTGCGCAGCACCACATCGCCCGTGGTGGCATAGCGGTTATGGCCGATCGACCGATGGCCCTGCAGCCCGTCCATCACCCGCTTATTCTCGAAATTCTCCCCCACCAGCCCGATGCCGCGATGCGAGTGGAAGCGCTTGCCATCATGGGTGACAATGCCGGTCGAGGTCTGGCCGCGATGCTGCAACGCATGCAGCCCCAGCGCGGTCAGCGCCCCGGCATCGGCATGGTTCCAAATCCCGAACACGCCGCACTCATCATGCGGCCGGTCGAGGTTCCAGGAGCCATCGGCGGAAACCTGTTCTAGGGCGGAGTCCATCGGGCGCTCTCCTGGCATAAGGGTCATAGGCTGGTGGCCGGCGCGGGCTTACCCAACGCACGGCCCTGGGGCGTGATATGCAGCAAATCTTCAGACGTCGTCTCGCGCCCGCTCGGCAGCGGCGCAACTTTGGGGCGATGCTCGGCCGGGATCTCCTCCACCAGCCAGGCGGCGCCATCATGCACCATCGGCAGCAACCGCGCCTGCTTCACCGGGTCTGGCCAATGGTCGGATGCGGTCAGCAGCCCGCACACCACATAAACCGCCGCCACCAGCACCGCCCCGCGCGCCGCGCCGAACAAAATGCCCAGGCTCCGGTCCAGCCCACCCAAGCCCACGCTATGCACCGCTTTGCCAACCATGTTGGTCACCACGGAAAACACAATCAGCCCGACCACGAACACGGCGATATACGATACCGGGTCGGCAATCTCGGGCGCCGCAATCCATTGGCGGAACTGCGGCTTCACCAATTCGTTGGTCGCCACCGCGATATAGCCAGCCGCCGCCCATGCCGCGATGCCCAGCACCTCGCGCACAAATCCACGCATAAAGGCGAGGATGGCGGAAATCGCCACCACGCCCAGCACGGCAAGGTCAACCCAGTTCATGCGGCCCGGTTCATGCGGCGGAGAGGTTCATCGTGCCGTCCTATATCGTCTGCATGGGGCGCGATACTACCCCGTCAAGCGGATGGCTTCCCCGCCTTGGCGGAAAACCGCGCCACAAGGTCGCTGAGATGGCCGATTTCCTCCAGTCGCAACCCATCCGGCGCCGCCAGCCGCCCACTGCCCCGGGCGACTCGGCGCGGCAGGCAGGCGGCATCGAAGCCCAGCTTCTGCGCCTCCTTCAGCCGTGCCTCCGCCTGCGCCACCTGCCGCACCTCGCCCGACAAGCCAACCTCGCCGAAATAGACGCTGCCCGGATCGGTCGGCGTGTCGGTGGCCGCTGAAACCAACGCCGCCGCCACCGCCAGATCCGCCGCCGGCTCGCCAATCCGCAACCCCCCGGCAACGTTGAGGTAGACATCGGTCGCATTCAGCCGCACCCCGCAGCGGGTTTCCAACACCGCCAGCAACATCGACAGCCGCCCGCTATCCCAGCCGATCACCGACCGGCGCGGTGAGCCACCCGGATTGGGCGCCAGCAAACACTGAATTTCCACCAGCACCGGCCGGCTGCCCTCCAGCCCGGCAAACACCGCGCTGCCGGAAATATGCCCGCGCCGCTCGGCCAGGAACAACGCGCTCGGGTTGGCAACCTCCGCCAGCCCGCGATCGGTCATCTCGAACACGCCGATTTCGTCCGTCGCGCCAAACCGGTTCTTCACCCCGCGCAAAATCCGGAACTGATGCCCCCGGTCGCCCTCGAAATACAGCACCGCATCCACCATGTGCTCCAGCACCCGCGGCCCGGCAATCGCGCCCTCTTTGGTCACATGCCCGACCAGCACCACGGAAAACCCCTTGGTTTTTGCCAGCCGGATCAGCTCAAAACTGCTCGCCCGCACCTGCGTCACCGTGCCCGGCGCGCTGTCGATGCTGTCCATCCACATGGTCTGGATCGAATCGATCACCACCATCGTCGTCTTGTCCGCCGCATCCAGGCTGGCGGCGATGTCGCGCAGATTAATGCTCGCCGCCAGTTCCAGGCTGGCCCCGCTCAACCCCAGCCGCCGCGCCCGCAAACGGATCTGCTCAATCGCCTCTTCGCCGGAGATATACATCACCCGCTTGCCCGCCTTCGCCAGGCTCGCCGCCGCCTGCAACAGCAAGGTGGACTTGCCAATCCCCGGATCGCCGGCCACCAACAACGCCGACCCCGCCACCAGCCCGCCGCCCAAAACCCGGTCGAACTCCGCAATCCCCGTCGGCACCCGCGGCGGCGGCTCGGCAGAGCCCGCCAGATCTACAAACTCCAGCCGGCTGGTGCTCGCCTTCAACACCCCCTTCGCCAACCCCGGCCCCGCCACCGGCGCCGCCTCCTCGACAATGCTGTTCCACGCCCCACACGTCTCACACTTCCCCGCCCATTTCGGCGTCACCGCGCCGCACTCCTGGCAAACATAACGGGCAACGGGCTTGGCCATGGGAACTCCGGATCGGGGGGAGGGGGAGTGGTAGAGGAAGCTGTTCTTTTTGTGAACAAAAAGAACCAAAAAAACTTCCTGACTTTAGCCGTGCCCCCGCCCCAACCATCAGCGGCGCGTCGCCAAAGTTGTTTGGTTGCGCGCTACCCTTGTGCTAAAGTCGCGCGCTACCCTGGGGAGCCACCGATGCCACGCCCAAAGCAGTCCGATGATGGATTGACCAAGTTTCAGCGCTACCGCCAACAGCAGGCGCATCGTGGCATGAAGCAACTGCGCCTCTGGGTGCCAGATCCGCATCGTCCCGACTTCGCAGCCGAAGCCAAACGCCAAGGCCTGCTGCTGCGCGCACGCGCTGAGGAAGCCGAAGCCATGGACTTCATCGCGGCGGCGGTTGAATGGCCGCCGGCGTGAGGCGCGGCGACATCATCACCATCGCAGCCCAGGGCGACTGCGGTAAGCCCCGCCCAGCCGTCGTCATCCAATCCGACGCGCTCGACGCGGCCGATAGCGTCCTGGTTGCCCTCTATACCAGCGCCGTCACCGAAGCGCCGCTGTACCGGCTCACCACCCCGCCCACGCCCGCAAATGGCCTAAAAGTCATTTCACAAGTGATGATCGACAAAATCCTGGCCTTCCCGCGCGCGAAATGCGGCCCGGTGATCGGCCACCTCAGCGCAGCCGAGATACTGATGTTGAACGCGATGCTTTCGGTTATGATAGGGTTAGCAGACTAACGGCATGCTTCATCGTCCGCGACCGACGCGCGCCGGTGCCGCAAACCGTGTCGCTCTCGCGCGCACATGCCCGCCAGTAAACGTAAGCCAACGGCAACAAATCGACGAAGTTTTTTTGCTTCTTTTTGTCCACAAATAGAAGACCTTCCTAACCCCTTACTTCCGCAACTCTATCTGAATCGGCCCCTTCCGCCGACCACGGGTGAACTGC
This sequence comes from uncultured Rhodospirillales bacterium, assembly GCA_903893975.1. Taxonomy (GTDB): domain Bacteria; phylum Pseudomonadota; class Alphaproteobacteria; order Acetobacterales; family Acetobacteraceae; genus CAITOL01. The sequence continues at coordinate 9,843 of CAITOL010000001.1, forward strand.
CCCCGCCGCAACACCCCTAGCCCGGCGAACCCCGCGCCGAGCACGGCGAGCGATAGCGGTTCGGGAACGCTACTCTGTGCCGAGGTCACAGTCACCGTGCCGTTCGCAACCCCGTTCGGGTCGTTGGTCAGGGTCAGATTGCGCACATAAATTGCCGCCGCACTCGGATACGGCTGCGCGTAAAGCGAGGTCGTATCTTCTATACCGAGCGTCGTCGTGCTTCCCGCGAAGGTGTAGCTCACCGTTTCCCAGTTGGGCGCATCGGGAAACAACGCAACGGAATAGAAGGTTGTATCGGACAGAACCCACCCGTCCGCGCTCGTTTGCGCGCCGGATGCCCGGAAAAATGCCCCGCACTGCGAGGTATGGCCACAATTGGCATAAATATCGAAGGTCAGCGTGAACAGGCCGGTCGAGGAGGTAAATGAGGATTGCGTCGTCAGAACGCTATTGCCGGATTGCAGCACGTTGAACGTCAACGCGTTCGAACCATCCGGCGCCGTCACAATCACGCCGCCGTTGATCGGATTGCTCCATTGGTTCAGCATACCTTGAAAGCTATCTGTGAAGAGCGTGGTGGCACGTGCCGGCAAGGTCCCCGCCAAGCTGCCGAGTAGCGCCGCAACGGCTAGCCCAACACGCGTCATCACCGTCATTTTATTCCACCGTAGGTATAATTAATTTACAAATTTTAGATAAGCAACAATTATGCCGCGAAAATGCGGCATTAAAATCAATTAGTTAAAAAAATAAATCAAAATTCGGCACGAATATGTAAACTTTGCCGACGCCAATTCAGCTATTCACCCCGCACAAACCTCACCGGATACCGCACGCCAACGGCAACAAATCGAGGAAGTTTTTTTGCTTCTTTTTGTCCACAAAAAGAAGACCTTCCTAACCCCCTACTTCCGCAACTCCATCTGAATCGGCCCCTCCCGCCGCCCATGGGTGAACTGGTCCACCATCGGGTTGCCGCTTTCCATCAGCCCATAGGCATCGCTTTGCCAGACGATCCGGCCTTTATGGATCATCGCCGCCTGATCGCCGATGCGCCGCGCGCTCAGCATGTCGTGGGTGATGGCAATCGCTGTGCTGCCCAGCCGTTTGACGCAATCGACGATCAGCCCGTCGATCACCGCGCCCATAATCGGGTCGAGCCCGGTGGTGGGTTCGTCGAAAAACAAAATCTCCGGTGTGGCCGCAATCGCGCGCGCCAGCGCCACCCGCTTTTGCATCCCGCCAGACAGTTCCGCCGGCCATAGATCGCCAACGCTGCCGGCCAGCCCAACCTGGCCGAGCACCTCCACCGCCTTGGCTTTCGCCGCCGCGCGGGCGATTTTGCGTTGTGCCAGCAGGCCGAAGGCCACGTTTTCCCACACCGGCAGGCTGTCAAACAGCGCCCCGTTCTGGAACAGCATGCCAATGCGGGCGCGCGCGGCCTCCCGCGCCGGGCGGTCCATCGCCAGCACGTTCTGCCCATCAATTTCGATGCTGCCGGCATCCGGCTCAATCAGCCCGAGGATGCATTTCAGCAGCACCGATTTGCCCGAGCCCGACCCACCGATCACCACCATGGATGTCCCGGGCATCACGTCCAGGTCCACCCCGTCCAGCACCAGCTTATCGCCGAAGGATTTGCACACCCCGCGCAGCCGGATTTTTGGCACAGTTGTCATCGCGCGAAGAACAGTTCGGTCAGCACATAGTCGAACGCCAGGATCAGCACGCTCGCCGCCACCACCGCCGCCGTCGTTGCCGCACCCACGCCTTGCGCGCCGCCTTTGCTGTTATAGCCGTGATAGCAGCCCATCAGGCTGATCAGCAGCCCGAACACGGCGGCCTTCACCAGGCCAGACACCACATCCTGCGTCTGCATGAACGTCAGCGTGTTACCCAGATAGGTCGCCGCGTTAAACCCCAGCTTCAGCGTGGCGATGATAAACCCGCCGAGTACGCCGAGAATATCGGCGATCACCACCAGCAGCGGCAGCGCGATCAGCCCGGCCAGCAAACGCGGTGCCACCAGATATTTCATCGGATTGGTGGACAATGTGCTCAGCGCGTCCACCTGATCGGTCACCCGCATGGTGCCGATTTCCGCCGCCATCGCCGCCCCCACCCGCCCGGCCACCATCAGCCCGGCCAGCACCGGCCCCAATTCACGGGTCACGGACAGCACCACCAAGGACGCAATGGCGCTATCGGCGGAAAACCGCGACAGCCCGGTGGACGATTGCAGCGCCAGCACCATGCCGGTGAACACCGCCGTCAGCGCCACCACCGGCAGGCTGAAATAGCCGATATCCAGCATCGCCCGGAAAAACGCCCGGAAATAAAACGGCGGCCGCACGATATGCGACAGCCCGGCCAGCGCGAACAGCACCAGCCGCCCCGCCCCCCGGCAGGTGCCCAGCGCCGCCCGCCCCAAGGTCGCCACCCCGTCGAGCATCATGCGACATACTCGCGCGCATAGCGCGTCCATAGCGAGGTCAGCACCTCATAGCCATTGGTGCCCGCATCGGCGGCAATGTCATCGGGCGTGCGCCCAGGCCCGATCACCTGCAGCCACACCCCCGGCACCACCGCGGGCAGATCGGTTACGTCGTACGTGGTAAGGTCCATGGACACACGACCTACCAGCGGCGCCCGGGCGCCGTCAAAGATCGCATGGCCGCGATTGCCCATCGCCCGCGGCCAACCATCGGCATAGCCCAGCGGCACGGTGGCAATCCGGCTCGCCCGCTTCGCCCGCCAGGTGCTGTTATAGCCCACGCTGTCCCCGGCGGCGATCTCGCGCACCTGCAACACCTGGCAATCCAGTTGCAACACCTGCCGCATCGGGTTTGCCAGCCCCGGCGTCGGGTTCAGCCCATACAGCGCCGCGCCGGGCCGTGCGAGGTCGGAGGCATAATCCGGCCCGAGGAATATCCCGGATGAATTGGCGAAGCTGCGCGGCATCGGCGGCAGCATGGCGCAGGCTGCGGCGAACCGCGCCCGCTGCGCCGCGTTCGCCGGATCGTCCGCGATTTCGGACGCCACCAGATGCGTCATCACATAGCGCAGATCCAACCCGTCCAGCCGGCCCGGATCGGCCGCCAATGTCTGCAACTCGCCGGCATCCAGTCCCAGCCGGTTCATCCCGGTATCCACATGCAGCAGCGCCGGCAGACGCTGGCCGCGCTTGCGCGCCTCCGCCGTCCAGCGGTCGATCTCTGCCAGCGAGCCCAGCACGGCGGTCAGATCATTGGCGGCAAACGCATCCGCCTGCCCCGGCGCCAGCCCGTTCAGCACCGCCAGCATCGCCCCGGGCAGATAGCGTTGGATCGCCAGGGCTTCGGACAGATGGGCGACGAAAAAATGCCGGCACCCGGCCGCATACAGCGTCGGCGCCACAAACCGCGCGCCCAGGCCATAGGCATCCGCCTTCACCACCGCCGCCACCGCGCCGATGTGCCGCGCCCGCAGCGCCTGCCAGTTGGCCACAATCGCGCTCAGATCCACCCGCAAGCGAGAGGTCTCGGCGCTCCCGGCTTTACGGACCATCGTAATCGGCGTGGTGCAGATCGATATCGGCGAAGCGGGTAAACTCGCCCTCGAAGATCAAATCCACCTTGCCGGTCGGCCCATGCCGCTGCTTTTCAATCAGCAGCTCGGCGCGGTTATGCACCGCCTCCATATCGCGCTGCCACTTCTCCACCGCGGTGTTGAATTTCTCGGTGTTGTCGAACGCCAGCTGCTTCGGCGCCCGCTGCTGCAGGTAATAATCGTCGCGGTAGATGAACATCACCACGTCGGCGTCTTGCTCGATGGAGCCTGATTCGCGCAGATCCGACAGCAGCGGCCGCTTATCTTCCCGGCTTTCCACCGCGCGCGACAGCTGCGACAGCGCGATCACCGGCACCGCCATCTCCTTCGCCAGCGCCTTCAGCCCCTGGGTAATCTGGGAGATTTCCAGCACCCGGTTTTCCGGCCGCGTGCCCAGCGACGGCCGCATCAGCTGCAAGTAATCCACGCACACCAGCGCCAGCCCCTGCGTGCGCTTCAACCGCCGGCAGCGGGAGCGGAGCGCGGACATGGTAATCGCCGGCGTGTCGTCGATATAGAGCGGCAGGGCGGAGATTTCCCGGCTCACCTCAACGAATTTATCGAATTCCTTCTGCCCGATATCACCGCGCCGGATGCGGTCGCCGGAAATCCGCGCCTCCTCGGACAGCAGGCGCGTCGCCAGCTGCTCGGCGCTCATTTCCAGCGAGAAAAACGCCACCGTCGCCGCAGGCTTCGCATTCGGGTCCTTGGCGCGCGCTTCATCGAGCAGCGACTTCGCCGCGCCATAGCAGAACTTCACCGCCAGCGAGGTTTTGCCCATACCCGGCCGTGCCGCCAGGATCAGCAGATCGGACGGATGCAGCCCGCCCAATTTGCGGTCCACATCGCGCAGCCCGGTGGTAATGCCGGTCACGCTGCCGGCGCGCTGGAAGGCGTGCTGCGCCACTTCGATCGCGCCGGCCAAAGCGGTCTCGAAGGTCACGAACCCGCCATCATTGCCGCCGCGTGCCGACAGGTCGAACAAGGTCTGCTCGGCGGATTCCAACTGCGCCGTGCCGTCCAACTCCGGATTGGCGCCAAAGGCGTTGTTGACGACGTTCTCGCCAATCTCGATCAACTGCCGCCGCAGCCAGGCGTCATGAATCGCCCGGCCATACTCGCCCGCGTTGATGATCCCCACCATCGCCGACAGCAACTGGCCGAGATAGGCGGTGCCGCCCACCTCATCCAGCACGCCGCTATGCTCGAACTCGGCGCGTAACGTCACCGCATCGGCCAACTGGCCGCGCTCCACCCGGCGCTTGATCGCCTCGAAAATCCGCCCATGGATCGGATCGACGAAATGTTCGGCCAGCAGGAAGTCGCTCACCCGCTCATAGGCACGATTATTCGCCAGCAACGCGCCCAGCAGCGCCTGCTCGGCCTGCTCATTGCGCGGCGGCAGCCGCTGGGACAGGCCGAACAGGCCGGAATCATGCGGGTCTAGGCTTTTATCGTTCTGGTTCATGGGGCTGTCACACTGGGGATAACCACCATAGGCGACCAACGGCCTCTACGTCAGGGCTTGGACCTGTGGATATCGGGGATAGAGTCGGGCGGGCAGGGAAGGGTGTTCTTTTTGTGACCAAAAAGAACCAAAAAAACTTTTCGACCCTGCCTTGCCGCCGCCGTTTACTCTGCGGCCATCCGGCCCAGCATTTCCTTCAGCGGCTCCGCCCCCGGGTTCTGCCCCTGGCCGTTCAGCACCACCTGCTGCGGCGACAGCGCCTGCCCGTAGTAAATCTGGTTCCACTCGCTGCGCTGCGACAGCAACGTGCCCTCCAGCGACAGCCCGGCGAACAGCCCGCGCGTCTGCGCGAACGCCACAATATCCGCCCGCAACGCGGTGGTGGTGGAGCCTTGCACCCCGGCGCCAATGGTCGCCACCGCAACCGAGGCATCGCCGCCGAACTTGAACTGGCTGTCCATCAGCGCCCGGATGCCCTTATCGGTCAGCAGCAGGAAGATGATCTGGCTGTCCTGTACCCCGATCTGAAAGCCGACGCTGCCGCTGCCCAGGCCGTAGAACGCCGGGCTGGACCAGCCGGCATCATTGCGCCCGGTCAGCACGCAGGCACCGCCTTCGCCGCCCAGAATGAAGCCGGCCTTGAACACGCGCGGGCAAACCATCACGCCCTTGGCGTTTTTCAACAACTTACGCGCTTCCCGGTTATTGGTGTCGGACATCATGTCCTGCACCGTCAGGGTCGCGCGATCGACCAGCGATTGTTGCTCGGTCTGCGCATGGGCGGCCAAAGGCAACAGGCCCAGCAGCAAGGCAAACAACATCGCCGGCAGGGTGGGGCGGATAGCGGTACGGGGCATCGGGCGCCTCCTCAGAGGAAGTTTATGGAGCGACTCGGCTTTCGCTCTATGTCGGCTTTTCACTGTGTGCGTGCAAGGGCTTGTCAAGCAAGCTTCATGCGCGCCGGCAGTTCACGGCGGCGTGTTCACGCACACCACCCGCCAACCACCAGGATGCCGCTCCAGCCCGGTCAGCGACAGGTTGACCACCGACAGCGCCAAGGTCGCATCCGGCGTCAGCCCCAGCGCATGGCCAATCGCCGCCCGGATCGCGCCGCCATGGCTCACCGCCACCACATCCTGCCCCGGCCGGGCGGCGGCGATGCGTTCCAGCGCCGCGCCCACCCGCACCGTCACCTGGGCGAAACTCTCCCCGCCCGGCGGCTGCTCGTCCCCGGCATGCGGCCAGAACGGATGCGCCGGCAAGCTCAGCCGCGCCGGCAATTCCGCATGCGGCAGGCCCTGCCAGTCGCCCAGATGCTGCTCGATCAGCGCCGGTTCCTCGGTCAGCGTCGCCGCCGGATAGCCAGCGCGAAAAATCGCCTCCGCCGTCAACCGCGTGCGCGACAGCGGCGTGACCAGCCACTGCGCCGGCTGCGGCAACCGCCGCGCCAGGCTGGCATAGGCCGCGCTCTGCGCCGCCAGCGTGGCATCGCAGAGCGGCACATCATTGGTGCCATACAGCACCGCGCGCGCATGCTCGGCCACCAGCGCGTGACGGATCAGCCAGATACGGGTCGGTGCGGTCACGCGGTCACTCTCCAATCGACAGCAGGGCGCCACGCTCGCGCGCCACGCGGAATTGCCGGGCGAATAGCAGGCTCGCCGCCACCAGCCACAGCGCATTCAACCCGCAGGCCCAGGCGAGGTGCCCCCAAGGCATCGTCCCATCGGCCAGTGTTGCCCGCATCCCCTCAAACACATGCGCCGCCGGCAGCGCCAGCGCCACCGCCTGAAACCCGGCCGGCAGCACCGCCACCGGATAAAACACCGCGGCAAACGGCGTCAGCCCGAACAGCACCGACCACGCCAGCGCCTCCGCCCCCGCGCCATGCCGCAAAATCAGGCTCACCACCCCCAGCGACACCCACCAGCCCATCACAATCAGGTTCAGCGCCAGCAGCACCAGCACCGGGCCCATGGCGAAAATATTGAACGCATACAGCGCCCAGGCCAGCAGCGCCGCCGGCACCACCCCGGCGGCCATGCGCAGGAACGACATGCCGATCAACGCCGCCACCAACTCCCACGGCCGCAGCGGGCTGACGAACACATGGCCGAGATTGCGCGACCAGATTTCCTCCAGAAAGGAAATCGCCACCCCCATCTGGCTGCGCAGCGCCACCTCCCACAGCAGCACCCCACCCAGCAGCACGCCGATCGCCACCTGCCCGCCCACCGCCATGCGCGAGGCGATATAGGTCGAGGTAAAGCCCCAGATGCACATTTGCAGCGTCGGCCAATACGCCAGTTCCAGCAGCCGCGGCCAAGACCGGCGATACAGCGCCAGATGCCGGTACATCATGCCCCACACCCGCCGCGCCGCGCCGATCATGGTGCCACCCCCTGGTTGCGGTCGCGGGCGATGTCCAGAAACACCTCCTCCAGATCATCCCGCCCGTAGCGCGCCAGCAGCGCCTGCGGGCTGCCGCGATCGACGATGCGGCCGCGCTTCATCATCAGCACCATGTCGCAGAGCCGTTCCACCTCGGCCATGTTGTGGCTCGCCAGCAAAATCGTGCAGCCGCTTTCCGCCCGGTAGCGTTCCAGCCAGGTCCGCACCAGGTCGCCGGTATCCGGGTCCAGGCTCGCCGTCGGCTCATCCAGCAGCAGCACATCCGGCGTGTTCAGCAGCGCCTTGGCCAGCGCGACGCGGGTTTTCTGCCCGGCCGACAAATCCCCCGCCGGCCGCTTCAGCAAATCCCCCAGGTCCAGCTGCTCGGCCAGCACCGCAATCCGCCGGCTGATCTGCGGCACGTTGTAAAGGTGCCCGTAGACCCGAAAATTCTCCTCCACGCTCAGCCGATGCGGCAAGGCGATGTAGGGGGAGGAAAAATTCATCCGCGCCAGCGCCGCGAACCGGTCATGCGCCATGTCATGCCCCAGCACCTCAATCCGCCCGGCGGTGGGGATCAGCAGGCCCAGCAGCATGGCGATGGTGGTGGTTTTCCCCGCCCCATTGCCGCCCAGCAGGCCCACGGTGCTGCCGGCCGGCACCACAACATCCAGCCCATCTACCGCGAGCACCTCGCCATAGCGTTTGGTCAGTCCGGTCACACGAATGGCATCCATGCCCCGGCTTTAGTCGGTGCCGCCCGCGCCGCCAAGAGCCTCCGCCGGTTGCGGCGTCAGCTCGGCAGCCGCGCCGGGGTGCCGCGCCCGGCGGCGGTGATCAGCGCACCCTGATAGAGCCGGATGCCGCAGGCCCGCCCCCAGTGCAACGCCTCCACCCGGTCGGTATGGCTCAGCAGCAAGGTGGTGGCGACGGCCGGCATGGGCGTCGTCACCCAGGCCTCGGACCACTGCAATTGCAATACGTCCACCGCCAATTCCGTGCCGACGAAAAGCGGCAGCAGCGCCGGGGTCAGGTTGCGCAGCATCAGCCGGTAATGCCGGGCGCGGGCGAAGGTGCGGGCGAACTGAAACGCGGCCGGGTCGGCCAACAGATCGGCCGGGTCCAGCCCCAGCACCACCTGGCCGCGCAGCCGCGCCGGCAGGGCGGCATCAAAGCGCAGAAATTCCGGCGCCAGCACGGACCCTACATTCAGGTTCAGCCCGAACGGCCCGGCATCGCGCAATTCATCCGCCGCCGCCAGCAAGGCCAGCATCCGTCGGTCCAGGCTGCGCGTCAGACGGCGGAACAGCCATGGCTCGGCGGTCAGGTCGTGGCCCGGGGCGAGCGTATCGGCGATCTCCCGCACCGAAAGCTGGCGGGTTTCCCACGCCGGCACCAGCCCGTTGGCGTCGTCGAGCACACATACCGGCCGGCGGCGGGCAAACCGCGCCACGTCGGCGGACGCCAGATTGGCTTCCAAAGCCGCCAGCCCGGCCAAGGTCAGCCGCGGGCCGGGCGTCTTTGGCGGCGGGGCAGGCGCGGGGGGCGTCGCGTGCTGGGCGCGGGCGAGCAGCAGGCGCATCATCGCGGCCTCGTCCGGCAGGCGGAAGCGGTGGAGCAAGGTCTGCGGGTCCGGCAGTAACGCCGCCTCGGCGATGAACATATGCCGCAGCGCCGCCACGCACGCCGCCACCAGCGCCTCCGCCGCGCCACGCCACAGCACCACCAGATCGTCATTGGCCAGCGCGAACACCTGCACCCGCGCCGCCTGGCCCATCGGTGCCAGCGCGTCCGCCGCCAGCTGCAAATGCCGCGGCGCGCGCAGCCTGGCCGGCAGGTCAGACCGTCGCAACCACAGCACCTCGCGCACCACGCCGGTGCGGGCGCTATCGGCAATCACCTGCGCCAGCCGCTCGGCATCGGCTGCCGTTGGCAGCGGCAATGGCGCGTGCAGGGTCAGGCTCATGCGGCGTGCCGTCGTTCGCCCTGCAGCGGCACCATCCCATCCAGCAGCGGCGGGTTATGGCAGGCCATCCGCCCGGCCAGCCCGGTCGTGGCCGCGCGCTCGGTGCATTGCGCCAGATTGCAACCCACCGCGTGCGGGCAGGCCATGATGCGCTTGGCCGCCAGCATCGCGTCGACATGCCGGCCCTGGAACCGCCGAATGCCCTGGTCCAACCCCCAAACCAGCGCGGCCTCGGCATCCGCGCCTTGCAGCACCAGCCGATGCGCGCCGAGACGGGCCACCGCCGCGCGCAGCACCGCCTGATCCGCCAGATCCAGCACCCCCACCGCCGCCGACCAGTCCAGCTTGAACAAATCGGCGCCCAATTCGCTCAGGTCGGTCATCGCCAGCGCCAGATGGGAAATGCGGTCGAGCACCACCAATGCGCCGGCCTCCTGCAACGCCGCGCGCACCCGGTGAAAGCGGTCCAGATCGGCGCAGGCATCCATCACCGAGATTTCCACCCCCAGCGGCAGCGTGCCCGCCTGCGCCAGCAGTCCGGTCAGCCCGCTGCGCTCCACCCCCCCCAAAGTCAGATTGATGTGCAGCATCGGCCCGCCCCGGCGCCGCATCTGGCTCAACGGTCCGGGCGCCTCCGCCTCCGCCTGCAAGGCGCGCAGCAGCCGCGTGTCCATCTGCTCCGCCAGATGGCGCAGCAAAAACGGGTCTCGCACCGGGCGGGCCGGGTCGATGCCAGCGCGGATGGCCAGCGCCTGCACGGAAAAAGTCAGCTCGAAAAACAACGGCCGGATGCTGCTGCGTGCCTCGCCCTGCACCAGCACTGCAGTCTGGCGGTGCAGCAGGTCGGTGGCGGCCTCGGTTTCGATCTGGCGCAGCAGCGCGATGGCGTCACTGGTATCGCCGAACCCGTCATCGTTGAGCGTCGGCGGCGCGGCGGTTTCCGCCACCCGCGCATGGCCGTAGGCCAGAATGGCCTCCGCGTCGGTCCGGAGCATCCATGACGACACCAGCCGTCGCGGGTCCGGCGTATCCACCCGCATCAGCCGTGCCAGAATGGCCGGCAATTCCCCCGGCGTCACGCTCGTGGCGTGCCATCTGGTCGCCCGCTGGGCGTTGTCGCTGGCCGCGCTGCACAGCAGCACCAGATCGCCATTGCCGAGCGAGAACACCTGACCATCATGCTGTTGCGCGCTTTCCTGCAACAACGCCCGGGCGATCCGCCGATGATGTGGGCGCGGCGCCGGCGACGTCAGCCGCGACAGATGCAGCACAATCGCCATGCGCCGGGCGGGCGCGCGCAGCTGGCGCTGCACCGTTTCCAGCAACGTGCGCTCCGACAGGCTCGGCGCCACCCGATGCGCGACACTGCCGCCGCCGTCAGCCATGCGCCGCGGCCTGTCCACCGGTTGCGTCAACCAGGGTTATCGTAGGAAGAATGCAGGTAATGCCCATCGGCTGAAGGTTACCGCCGTATGATGACCGAACCGTTAGCGCCCGCCGCCATCCCGCCCGGCCAGCGCGTCTATGCCATTGGCGACATTCACGGCTGTTCCGACCAGTTGGACGACCTGCACCGCCTGATCGCAGCCGACATCGCCGCCCGCCCCGGCCCAGAAATCACCATCATCCATCTCGGCGATTATCTTGATCGCGGCCCGGACAGCGCCGGGGTGCTCACCCGCCTGTTACGCCCGTTTCCGGTCGCCCCCGGCAGTGCGGTGCCCACCGTGATCAACCTGATGGGCAATCACGAAGCCCTGTTCCTCGCGGCTTATGATGGGGAAGCCGGGGCGTTGGACATGTGGATGAACAATGGCGGCTCCCCCAGCCTCGCCAGCTGGGGGGTGCCGCCGCGCAGCAAACCGCGCGACTGGCCGAAGCTCATCCCCGCCGCGCATATCGCCTTGCTGCGCGGCCTGCGGCTCAACCACAGCCTGGGCGGCTACCTCTTCGTCCATGCCGGCCTCCGCCCGGGCGTGCCGCTCGCGGCGCAGACCCGGCAGGATATGCTGTGGATTCGCAACAGCTTCCTCACCTGGAACGGCCCATTGCCCGCCGTGGTGGTGCATGGCCACACGCCGGAAGATCACCCGGTGGTCACCGCCAACCGGATCGGCATCGATACCGGTGCCGTGCTCGGCGGCCCGCTCACCGCCGTGGTGCTGGAAGCCGACCGCCTGCGCTTCCTCGCCGCCTAACTGCTTGTCAGCCCGGCTATTCCCCGCTAGGCGAGAGCCATGCCAGACACGATCGCAAAATCCACCCTCGCCGCCGCCGTGCGTAAACTGGACCGCGCCCGTGTGCTGGTGGTCGGCGACGCGATGCTGGACCGTTACATCTTCGGCCGCATCGACCGCATCAGCCCCGATGCGCCGGTGCCGGTGCTGGTGGTGGAACGCGACCTCGCCGAACCCGGCGGCGCCGGCAATGTGGTGCACAACCTGATCGGCCTCGGTGCCGCCTGCGCCTTCGTCTCCGTCATCGGCGATGACAGTGCGGGCACCGAACTCACCAGCCTGATCGGCGGCCAGGCCGGGGTGGAGCCATGGCTGCTGGTGCAAGGTGGCCGCCGCACCACGGTGAAAACCCGCTTCGTCGCCGAGGGCGCGCGCCGGGGCGGCCAGCACCTGCTACGCGCCGACCGTGAAGATACCCGCCCGATCCACCCGAAACTGGCCGAGCGCCTGCTGCGCATCGCCATTGGCGCGATCTCCGCCACCTCGCTGCTGGTGCTGTCGGATTATCGTAAAGGGGTGTTGGCGGGCGAGGTGCCGGCGCAACTGATCGCCGCCGCCAAAGCTGCGGGCCGCCCGGTGCTGGTCGATGTCCGCTCCAACGACTGGGCGCGTTTCGCCGGCGCCGACGTCATGGTGCCGCATGCGCACGACCTGCTGCCGCCGGGGGAGGCCGCCACCGATGCCGCGATTGCCGCCGCCGGCGCCGCGTTATGCGTCGCGCACGGCTTCGGCGCCTTGCTGGTCAAGCGCGGCGCGGATGGGCTGTCCTTCGTCGATGCCAAATCCTGCCTGCATCTGCCGCTGACCCTGGCGGAAACCTACGACCTCGCCGGCGCCGGCGATGCGGCGGTGGCGGCGATGGCCGCCGCCCTGGCCGCAGGGGTGGCCCCGCGCGTCGCCGCCCGGCTGGCGCAGGCCGCCGCCGGGTTGATCGGCGCGCGCATCGGCAGTTCCATCGCCGAAGCCGCCGCTTTGCTGGCCAAGGTGGAAAGCTAATCTAGCCCAGCAGCGCCGCCGCGCACGCGTCCAGAATCGCCGACACGTCCAGCCCGTATTCCCGATACAAATCCACCAGATCGCCGCCCTGGCCAAACCGGTCCGGCCCCAGCGGCACCACGCGCTGGCCGCGCACCGCGCCGAGCCAGCTATGCGCCGCCGGATGACCATCCAGCACCGTCACGAGGCCTGCATCGCGCGCCAACGGCGCCAGCAGGGTTTCGATATGGCTCGTCGCCCCCGCATCGCCCTGCCGCCGCGCCCGCCCGGCCGCCAGCCAGCCGGCATGCAGCCGGTCCGGGCTGGTGATGGCCAGCAGCCCCGCGCCGGGTTCCTCGGCCTGCAACTCGGCAAACGCCGCCTCCGCCTCCGGCGCTACCGGGCCTTGATAGGCCAGCGCAATCCGCGCCCCCGCCGCCGGCGGCACCACCCAATGCCCCCCGGCGATCACCGCCGCCGCATCCAGCGCCCGCTCCGGCTGCACCAGTTGCCGGGTCGATAGCCGCAGCCACACCGCCGAGCCATCCGGTTGCTGCATGTGGTGAAAGGCATGCCGCAGCAAAATCGCCAGCTCGTCCACATAGGCCGGCTCGAAACTCGCCAGCCGGTCGCTGGACATGCCGATCAGCGGCGTGTTGATGGATTGGTGCTGCCCGCCTTCCGGCGCCAGCGTAATGCCGGATGGGGTGGACACCAGCAGGAACCGCGCATCCTGGTAACAGGCGTAAATCAACGCATCCAGCCCGCGATTGACGAACGGGTCGTAGACCGTGCCCACCGGAAACACCCGCGCCCCGTGCAGCCGGTCCGCCAGCCCCGCCGCGCCGAGCAGCAGGAACAGGTTCTGTTCGGCAATCCCCAGCTCGATATGCTGGCCCTTCGGCGTCATGCCCCAGCGGTGCGCGCTGGCCAGCTTGCTGTCGCGGAACACATCGTTGCGCGAATGCCGGTCGAACACGCCGCGCCGGTTCACCCACGGGCCAAGATTGGTGGAAACCGTCACATCTGGCGAGGTGGTGACAATCCGGTCCGCCAGATCCTTCAACCCGCCTTGCCCACGGCCGATTTCGGCCAGCATTTCGCCAAAGCCGGATTGCGTCGCGCTTTTCCGCCCGGCCACGTTCGGCGCCGGCAACTGCGCGGGGATGGTGATCAGCGGCGCGGACAGCGACCGCCCTTCCGGCGTCAACGCCCGGGCAAACGGCACCCGGTCCAGCAGCGCCTGCACCGCCGCCGGGCTGGCGGCCAGGCCCTCAAACCGGTCCCATTCATGGCCGGGGCGAATGCCCATCTCGGCACGAAACTGCGCGATCTGCTCCTTCGACATCAGCCCGGCATGGTTGTCCTTATGCCCGGCAAACGGCAGCCCCATGCCCTTGATGGTATAGGCGATGAAGCAGGTCGGCTGATCGCCGGCGGCATCGGCGAGGCGGAACTGCTCGATCATCGTGTCCACGTCGTGGCCACCGAGGTTGTTCATCAGCGCCGCCAGCTCATCATCGCTCAGCGGGTCGATAATCGCCCGCACCCGCGCATCCCGCCCCAGATCGGTCAGCAGCGTCTGCCGCCACGCCGCACCACCCTGGAACGTCAGGGCGGAATAGAGCGAATTCGGACAGTCATCGATCCAGGCGCGCAATTTCTCCCCGCCCGGCCGGGCGAAGGCCGCCTCCAGCTTGCGGCCGAATTTCATCGTCACCACGTTCCAGCCCATATCGCGGAACAGGCCTTCGATCCGGCCGAACAGCCGATCTTGCACCACTGAATCCAGGCTCTGGCGGTTATAGTCGATCACCCACCAGACATTGCGCACATCATGCTTCCAGCCTTCCAGCAGGGCCTCGTAAATATTGCCCTCGTCCAACTCCGCATCGCCGGCCACCGCGATATGCCGCCCGGCCGGCAGATCATCCCGCCCCAGCCCGTGCAGCGCCACATAATCGGCCATCAAGGCGGCGAAACTGGTCATCGCCACGCCCAGCCCGACCGAGCCGGTGGAAAAATCCACCTCCCCGCCATCTTTCACCCGGCTGGGATAGGGCTGGGCGCCGCCAAACTGGCGCAGCCCCTGCATCTTCTCGACCGTCTGACGGCCGAACAGGTAATTGATGGCGTGAAACACCGGCGCCGCATGCGGCTTCACCGCCACCCGGTCCTGCGGCCGCAGGCAGGCGAAATACAGCGCCGTCATGATCGAAATGCACGACGCGCAGGACGCCTGATGCCCGCCGACCTTCAACCCGTCCCGGTTTGGCCGCAAATGGTTGGCCTGATGGATCATCCACGACGACAGCCACAGCAATTTGCGCTCAATCTGCCGCAACGTGGCCAGATCAGGCGCGGTGTCGGTAAGGCGGACGATCTGGTTCATGCGGTCGGACCTTCAAAGGCCGGCGAGGAAATCCAGCAGGGCGGCATTCACCTCGGCCGGGCGTTCCTGCTGAATCCAGTGTCCGGCGCCCTCGATCAAGACCTGCCGGCGCAGCCCTGGCACGCTGGCCGGCATCGCCTCCAGCGCCGATTTGCCGAAGCCGGTAATCACCACATCGCGCGTGCCGGCAATGAACAGGGCCGGAATGGCAATGCCGGTCTCCGCCCAGGGCGCGGTCAAGCCCCAGTTGCGATCGATGTTGCGATAATAGTTCAACCCGCCCCGAAAGCCACTGCCGCGAAACCGATCGGTCATGAAGGCGATATCATCCTCGGTCAGCCAGCCCGGCAGCACCGCCGGATCGATGCTGCGGTCCAGGAACCCGCTCCCTGCCGGCAGGCTCAGGGCCATGCCCTCCCGCCGCGGAGCGTCGCCCGAGCCGGAGAACAGCACCTTGCGCAACGTGGCCGGGATGTCGGCCTCAAACTCTGCCTCCGCTACCCCGGGCGGCTGGAAATACTGCCAGTAGAAATTCTCGACCCCCACCGCCTTCAACGCCTGCAACGGCGCCATCCCGCCGCGCGGACGGAACGGCACAGACATAGCGACCACCGCGCGGAACAGGTCTGGGCGGATCAGGGCGCAGTTCCAGGCCACGTTGGCACCCCAGTCATGCCCCACCACCACCGGGTGCGGGTCGCCGTAATGCGCGGCGAGGCCGACGATGTCGCCGACGAGTTGCATGATGTTGAAGGCGTCGATCTCCGCCGGCGAGTCACTGCGGCCATAGCCCCGCATGTCTGGCGCCACCACCCGATAGCCGGCGGCGGCCAGCGCCGGGATCTGGTGCCGCCAGGAATAAGCCAACTCCGGCCAGCCATGGCACAAAATCACCAGCGGCCCACTGCCCGCTTCAACAACGTTCAGGCGAATGCCGTTAACCTCGATATCGCGGCGGATGGCGGTCATGGCAGGCTCCGTTCAACTCGGTGCCGCACCAGACCATAGCGGCGACCGATCCCGCAAGACGGCGGCAATCGCGCCCGGCAAATCCTCCGCAATCAGCCCCGGTCCCAGCCTCGCCGCCGCCTGCCCGTGCAGCCAGGCCGCCGCGCACGCAGCCTCCCAATCCGGCATGCCC
>CAITOL010000002.1 GCA_903893975.1 uncultured Rhodospirillales bacterium
CCCCACCACCGCCGCCACCCCCTCAGCCACGCTCCGGTCATTCACCACGCGCACCGTCTCCAGCCCCTCCGGCACCACCACCTCGCGCCGCAGCCGTGCCGCGACATCTTCGGCGCTCTCCCGCCCCCGCGCCAACAGCCGCGCCGCCAGCACCTCCATCGGCGCGGTGATCAGCAGCACCCGCACCCGGTATCGCGCGGCCGCCTCGCTGAGCACCGAGCGGGAGACATTGGCCACCACCACCCGCCCCGCCGCCAGCGCTGCGTCGATGCTGCGCGGAATGCCATAGAACAGCCCATGCGCCCCCCAGTGCAGCGCATAGGACCCGGCATCGCGGCGCGCCATGAACGTCTCCACGGAGACTTCGACATGCGCCTCCCCCCCGGCCTCGGCGTGCCGGGTGATTTCGCGGGTCGCAAACAGGGTGCGCGGATCGTCCCGCAGCGCCGCGCGCGCCGCTTCCATCAACGTATCCTTGCCCGCCCCCGAGGGGCCGACCACCAATACCAGCAGTCCAGCACGATTTTGCATCGAGGCTGCTTGCGGCTAGAACGGTTCCCAAGCAAGCCCCGGAGATGTGAAATGTTTACGACACGGCCAGAAATCGCTGCCACCTTCGGGGTGGTCGCCACCACGCACTGGATCGCCAGTTCCGTCGGCATGGCCGTGCTGGAAAAGGGCGGCAACGCCTTCGATGCCGCGGTCGCCACCGCCTTCGTGCTCAACGTCGCCGAACCGCATCTGAACGGCCCCGGCGGCGATGTGCCGATCATCATCCACGACGCGAAATCCGGCCAGCAGCACGTGATCTGCGGCCAGGGCGTCGCCCCCGACGCCGCCACCCCGGAAGCGTTCGCCGCGCTTGGGCTCGACCTGATCCCCGGCACCGGCCTGCTCCCCGCCGTGGTTCCCGGCGCGTTCGACGCCTGGGCGCTGATGCTGCGCGACTGGGGCACGATGGAACTGGCCGACGTGCTGGAGTACGCCATCGGCTACGCTGCCAACGGCATCCATCTCGTCCCCCGCATTCCCGCCGCGATCGAGAACATGCGCCCGCTGTTCGAGCAGGAGTGGAAGACCTCCGCCGAAGTCTGGCTGCCCGGCGGCAAGGCCCCGGAACTCGGCAAGCTGTTCCGCCGCCCCGCGCTCGCCGCCTTCTGGCAGCGCCTGGTCAAGGAAGCCGTCGGCACCACCCGCGAAACCCGCATCGATGCCGCCCGCAACGCCTGGTATCGCGGCTTCGCCGCCGACGCGATTGACCGCTTCTACCGCAACGAAGAAATCCTCGACGCCTCCGGCAGCCGTCACAAGGGCATGCTCACCGGTGCCGACCTCGCCCGCTGGGCCGCCACCGTCGAAGACCCGCTGGCCTACGACTACCACGGTCACACCGTGCTGAAGGTCGGCGGCGGCTGGTGCCAGGGCCCGGCCATGCTGCAGGCCCTCGCGCTGCTGAAGGAATTCGACCTCGCGTCGATGGACCCCAACGGTGCCGATTTCGTGCACACCGTATCCGAAGCGCTGAAGCTCGCCTTCGCCGATCGCGAG
>CAITOL010000003.1 GCA_903893975.1 uncultured Rhodospirillales bacterium
ATCTTTGGCGATTTCTGCCGAGGCACCGGACATGACGATGCGGCCGGTTTCAAGCAGATAGGCACGCTCGGAAATATCCAGCGCCAGGCTGGCGTTTTGTTCCACCACCAGGATGCCGACGCCTTCTTTGTCTTTGATCTCGCGCATGATGTCGAAAATCTCGCGCACGATCAGCGGGGCGAGGCCGAAGCTGGGTTCATCGAGCAGCAGCAGCTTGGGCTTGAGCAGCAGGGCGCGGGCGATGGCGAGCATTTGCTGTTCGCCGCCCGAGAGCA
Source organism: uncultured Rhodospirillales bacterium (assembly GCA_903893975.1). Taxonomy (GTDB): domain Bacteria; phylum Pseudomonadota; class Alphaproteobacteria; order Acetobacterales; family Acetobacteraceae; genus CAITOL01. The sequence goes on from CAITOL010000003.1 coordinate 276, forward strand.
GGCCGGCTTGCTGGCGGAAGCGCTGCTTCAGCTTGGGGAAATAGGCGAACATGCGTTCGAACTCGCCGGTCATGTCGCCGCGGCGCGTATAGGCGCCGAGCTTCATGTTTTCTTCGACCGACAATTCCATGAACGTGCCGCGGCCATCGGGCACATGGGCAACGCCGGCGGCGGCGATCTTCTCGGTTTTCATGCCGCGCAGCGAGGTGCCGAGGAAGCTGATGTCGCCATCGGTTTTCACCATGCCGCTGATGGCGCGCAAGGTGGTGGTTTTGCCGGCGCCGTTGGCGCCGAGCAGGGCGGTGACGCCGCCGGAATCCACCCGGAAATCGATGCCGTGCACCGCCCAGGTTTCGCCATAGCCGGCGCGCAGGCCTTTGACCTCCAGCAGCGCCGGGGCGGATTGCGTATCAGACGCCATGGGCGGTATCCCCGAGATAGGCCCGGATAACCTCAGGCTCATTACGAACTTCGTCCGGTGTGCCGTCGGCGATTTTGCGGCCGAATTCCAGCGCCACGACTTTATCGGATACGCGCATCACCAGGCTCATGTGATGTTCGACCAGCAGGATGCTGAGGTCGAAATTTTTGCGGATGCGCAGCAGCAGCTCCGCCAGCTCGTCCACCTCGCCATGGTTCAGGCCGCCGGCGGGTTCATCGAGCATCAGCAGCTTGGGCTGGCCGATCAGCGCGCGGGCGAGTTCGACCCGCTTTTGCCAGCCGAAGGGCAGGCCGCTGACGACGCTGTCGGCGACGTGGCGGAGTTCCAGCAGATCGAGCAGTTTCTCGATCCGTTCGGCGTTCAGCGCTTCTTCCGCGCGCGGCCCGGGCAGGCGCAGCGCGTTGGCGATGAAGCCGGAGCGGCCGAGATGATGCGCGCCGACATACATGTTTTCCCGCACGGTCATGGTGCGGAATAGCGCGACGTTCTGGAAGGTGCGGCCAAGCCCGAGGCCGGCCATGCGGTGGCGCGGCAGGCCGGTGAGCGAGGTGCCATCGAACACAATGTCGCCCTGCGAATAGCGGTAGAAGCCGCTGATGCAGTTGAACATGGTGGTTTTGCCGGAGCCGTTTGGCCCGATCAGCCCGCAGATCTGGTTGCGGCCCACATCGAATGAAACGCCGGCCAGCGCGACAATGCCACCGAACCGCATTTCGACATCGACGACCCGCATCAGCGGGGCGGTGTTGACGGTCATGAGCGGAAAGCCCCGATCGCGCCACAGGGCGCGACGCAAAGCCGAAGACTGGTCATCCTGCGATGACGGGCGCGTAACTTCGGGGCGACCACGATACCTCCCTGATTTTTCCTTGCTCCAGGGACGAACTGGAGAGGTTTCGTTCAATCGGCGCGCGTGCTGCTCGTGCCGCTCGGATCGCGCCGCTATGCGTAAGCTAACTGGGACCCTTGTCCGCATCAAGGGGTTGATGCGGGTTGCTTTTGGCTTTGTGCAGGAAATATCAGGCTTTTAGGTCAAAGGTGACCGCGGCTTGCAAGGTAGCGTCTGGCGGCAGCACGCCGACGATGCGCAGCCAGCCGCCGAAATGGCGGACGCGGGCGAAGGTAACCTCGTCCACGCTGTAAGGCAGGGTGAAGGTGGTGCCTTCATCGACCCAGGATTGGCCGTCCGGCGAGATCTGCACTTTGGCCAGCACCGCCACCGGACCGTGCGCGGCGACGGCGCGGACGAACACCACCGCTTCCCGCGCCCAGCCGACAGCCTGCGGCGGGGTGGCAAAGGCGCCGCGCCAGTCGGCGACATGGGTCGATATGGCGGTCTTGGCTTCGTGGTTCATCGTCACTCTCCAGGGATGTGGCGCGGCGTGGGTGCGTGATGTGACGGATTATCCGCCCGGCGGTCAAACCTGACGTGATTCTATGAACAGCGAACGAACACCCCGCCGCCAGCGGGGAGCGGGCATTCGCGATGCGCGCTTCGCAGATGCAGCATAAAACCGCCAATATCCGGCGATGCGCATTCCATCATGGCTTCCCGCTCTGCTCGGGGCGATTTCGGCCATAGGGCCGCTGTCGACCGATATGTATCTGCCAGCCTTCCCGGATATCGAGGCGGCGATGGGCAGCGGTCCCGGCTCCGCACAGATTACCATGGCGACGTATTTCGGCGGGCTGGCGGTGGGGCAGATGCTGCAAGGCACATTGTCGGACCGGTTGGGCCGGCGGGCGCCGCTGATCCTGGGCATGGCGATCTATACCCTGGCCAGCATTGGCTGCGCGGTGGCGCCGGACCTGTTCACCCTGTCGCTGATGCGGGCGCTGGCGGCGTTTGGCGGGTCGGCCAGCGGGGTGATTACCCGCGCGGTGGTGCGCGACCTGGCCGAAGGGCATGCGGCGGCGAAAATGATGAGCCAGCTGATGCTGGTGATGGGGGTGGCGCCCATTCTGGCGCCGAGCCTCGGCGGCGTGGTGCTGGGGTTGTGGGGCTGGCAGGCGATTTTCTGGGTGTGCGCCGGGTTCGGCGCCGTCTGCCTCGCCAGCGTGGTCTGGCTGCTGCCGGAAACGCTGCCGCCGCAAGCGCGGGTGAAACTGGGCGCCGGGGCGCAGATCAGCCGCTACGTGCAAGTGCTCGGCGAGCGCGGGTTTATCACCAACACCATGATGGGCGGCATGGCGATGTTCGGCATGTTCGCCTACCTCGCGGGCTCGCCGCCCGTGTTCATCCAGTATTTCCACCTGCCGCCCGCCAGCTACGGCATGCTGTTCGGGCTGTGCGCGTCTGGCTTCATTCTGGCCTCGCAGATCAACCCGCGCATCCTGCACCGCTTCGGCCCGCTGGCGGTGTCGCGCACATCCATGCGCGTCATGCTGGTGGCGACCGCAGTGCTGACGGTGCTCAGCTTCGCCGGCTATGCCACCTGGTGGTCGGTTACGCTGTGCGTGTTCGGTGCCATGTCCAGCCAAGGCTTCACCATGCCGAACGCCACGGTGGGCGCGATGGCGCGCCACGCCGGACATGCCGGGAGCGCCTCGGCCCTGATGGGCACAATGCAATTCTGCCTCGCCGGACTCTCCGGCCTCGCCGTCGGGCTGCTGGCCGATGGCACGCCGCGCGCCATGGCCGCACTGATGCTGGCCGGCGCGATCGGCGCCAACATCGCGGAGACCTGCCGGCCGCGCGCGAAGTAAGCGCGTTGGCGCGGGGTGGTGGCGCGGAAGGAAGCAAGGCGGGGGCGCTGCCCTGGACCCGCAAGGGGACAGTCGTCCCCTTGACCCCTCTCACTCAAGCATAGTGCCTAAAAGAGCGGGGGCTGAGGTATGTGAACGATCACACGCCTCCGCCCCCGCTCTTTTAGGCACTACCTCTGAAGGTCATGGGTCCAGGGGCTTCTGCCCCTGGTGGGGTCGAGGGGCGAAGCCCCCGCCTTGCTTACAGCCCCACCAAACCCCGCGCGAACGCGGTTGCGTCGAACGGTCGCAGGTCGGCGGCTTGTTCGCCGACGCCGACGGCGTGGACGGGGAGGTTGAAGGCTTCGGCGAGGGCGACGACGATGCCGCCGCGGGCGCTGCCGTCGAGTTTGGTGACGACGAGGCCGGTGACATCGACCATGTCTTTGAACACCTGGACTTGTTGGATGGCGTTTTGGCCGGTGGTGGCATCGAGGACGAGCAGCACGGAGTGGGGTGCGGTTGGGTCTTGTTTTTGCAGCACGCGGATGATTTTGCGCAGTTCTTCCATCAGCGCGGATTTGTTGTGCAGGCGTCCGGCGCTATCGACCAGCAGCACATCGGCGGCGCTGGCGCGGGCTTGGGTGAGAGCGTCGAAGGCGAGGCCGGCGGGGTCGGCTTCGTGGCTGCCGGAGACGACGGGGCAGTTGGTACGTTGGCCCCAGACCTGGAGTTGTTCGACGGCGGCGGCGCGGAAGGTGTCCCCGGCGACCAGGACGGATTGCATCCCTTGTTCGGCGTAGAACTGCGCCAGCTTGCCGATGGTGGTGGTTTTGCCGGTGCCGTTGACGCCGACGACGAGGACGACGTGCGGTTTGAGGCTGCGGTTGATGACCAGCGGTTGGGCGACCGGGGCGAGGATGGCGGCGATTTCGTCGGCCAGGGCGATTTTGATTTCGTCCTCCCCGACTTCCTTGCCGAAGCGGGTGCGGCGGAAATTGGCGATGACCTGAGCGGCGACGGCGGTGCCGAGATCGGCGGCGATCAGCAGGTCTTCCAGTTCCTCGAGCGCCGCATCGTCCAGCCGGCGCTTGGTGAAAACCGCGCCGATGGAGGAAGTGAGTTTTTCGCTGGTGCGTGAAAGACCTTGTTTGAGCCGGGAGAGAAAGCCACCGAGCGCCACTATATTGCCTCCGCCATCAAGCCTGCCGCGTTGGTTGCAACGACGCGGGCGCGCAGGAGTTTACCTGGCTCGGCCACGATCCGCACCGGGGCGAAGTGTTCGCTATGCCCGGCATGGTCGGATTCCGCCAGCACGGAAATTTCTCGCCCCAGTTGGGCGGCGTAAAAGCGGGTGGCTTCCGCCTCCCCCGCTGCGCGCAGGCGGGCGGCGCGTTCGCGGCGGACCGGTACCGCCACGGCCGGCATGCGGGCGGCGGGGGTATCGGGGCGTTCGCTATAGGGGAAGACGTGCAGGAAGGGGATCTGCGCTTCGGTGACGAAGGCGAGGGTATCGCTGAACAGGTCTTCGGTTTCGGTCGGGAAGCCGGCGATCAGGTCGGCGCCGATGGCGATGCCGGGCCGCAGGCTGCGGGCGCGGGCGATGACATCGAGCGCATCCTGGCGCAGATGCCGGCGCTTCATGCGCTTGAGGATGAGGTCCGCGCCGGCCTGCACGGAGAGGTGCAGATGCGGCATCAGGCGTGGCTCTTCGGCGATCAGGCGCCAGAGGTCGTCGTCGATCTCGTTCGGGTCGAGCGAGGAGAGGCGGAGCCGGGGTAATTCGGGCACGAGCGCGAGCAGGCGGCGGACCATCTGGCCGAGGCTGGGCTTGCCGGGCAGGTCCGGGCCGTAGGAGGTGATATCGACCCCGGTGAGCACCACTTCGCGGTAGCCGGAGGCGACCAGGGTGCGCACCTGGTCGACCACGACGCCGATGGGCACGGAGCGGCTGGGGCCACGGCCGAAGGGGATGATGCAGAAGGTGCAGCGATGGTCGCAGCCTTGCTGCACCTGGACGAAGGCGCGGGCGCGGCCGGCGAATTCGGTGACCAGATGGGCGGCGGTTTCGCGCGCGGCCATGATGTCTGACACGGCCGAGCCGGCGCCGGGCGCCCAGCTTTCGGCCAGCAGCTTTTCGGTGTTGCCAAGCACGCGGGTGACGCCGGGGAGGCCGGCCCAGCTATCTGGCGCGATTTGCGCGGCGCAGCCGGTGACGACGATGCGGGCATCTGGGTTTTGCCGGTGCGCGCGGCGGATGGCCTGGCGAGCCTGGCGTTCGGCTTCGGCGGTGACGGCGCAGGTGTTGACGATAATGGTGTCGGTCAGCCCCGAGGCGTGCGCGCGCATCACCTCGCTTTCGTAGCTGTTCAGCCGGCAGCCGAAGGTGAGGACGTCGACGGTCATTGCGGCAGCTCGATCTGGCCACGGAATGCGGTGGCGACCGGGCCGGTCATCAGCACGTGGCCGTCGTCGCGCCATGCCAGATCCAGCTCCCCGCCATCGGCGATGATGCGGGCGTGCCGGCCGGTCAGGCCACGGCGGGCGGCGTTGACCATGGTGGCGCAGGCACCGGAGCCGCAGGCAAGCGTGAGCCCGGCGCCGCGTTCCCATAGCCGCAGGCGGATGCGGTCTGGGGCGAGGATTTGCGCGAAGCCGATATTGGCGCGATCCGGGAAGATGGCGGCGTGTTCCAGCGCCGGGCCGAGGCTGGCGAGGTCCAGCGCCTCCACATCATCGACGAAGAAGGTGGCGTGCGGGTTGCCCATTGATGCCGCAGCCGGGTCCGACACCGGGCCGAGTGCGAGCGGCAGGTGCAGCGTATCCGCCGGGTGCGCCAGCGGCACATCCTGCCAGCCGAGCCGGGCCGGGCCCATATCCACCCGCACCCGCCCGTCATCGAGGATTTCCGCCGGCAGCAGACCGGAGATGGTTTGGATGATCGGGGTGCGGTTGCCGGTTTCGGCGTGCAGCAGATGGGCGACGCAGCGGGTGGCGTTGCCGCAGGCCCCCGCCTCTCCGCCATCGGGATTGCGGATGCGCATGAACACATCGGCGCCTGGGCGGGCCGGTTCCAGCACGATGAACTGGTCGCAGCCGACGCCGAAATGCCGGTCCGAAATATGGGCGGCAACCGCGGGCGTCAGGCCGAGCGTGCCGGCGCGGTCGTCAAAAATGACGAAGTCGTTGCCGCAGCCATGCATCTTGATGAAGGGGGCGATCATGGCGGGTATATAGGCGTGTGGGCGGGTTCAGGCTAGCGAAGGGGATAAGGGCAGGGTTGCAGCGCTTCTTTTTTGAAAAAAAGAAGCAAAAAACTTTTGCAACTTGGCTTGGATGCGCACGCGGCTGGGCCAGAAGTGTACGGCGAAGCCTGGGTATTGATGAAGTTTTTTTGGTTCTTTTTGTTCACAAAAAGAACAGCTTAAGCCGCTTCCCGCTTCTCCTCCCGCATCACGTCCCGCAACGCCAGCACCAGCGCATCCATCATCGCATCGGTATGCAGCGGGCTTGCGGTCAGGCGCAGGCGTTCCTGGCCGACGGGGACGGTGGGGTAGTTGATGGGGGTGGCGTAGATGGCGAAGTCCGCCAGCAGTTGCTGGCTGATCGCCCGGCAGCGGGCGGCGTTGCCGACATGGACGGGGACGATGTGGCTGTCGGTGGGGATGCGCGGGATGCCGGCGGCGTCGAGCTTGGCTTTCAGGGCGGCGGCGCGTTCGAACAGGCTGGCGCGGCGGGCCGGGTCGGTGCGGACCTGGCGGATGCTGGCCAGCGCGGCGGCCAGGGTGGTGGGTGGCAGGGCGGTGGTGAAGATGAAGCCGGCAGCGGTGGAGCGGAGATAGTCCACCAGTTCGGCATCGGCGGCGATGTAGCCGCCGTGGCAGCCGAAGCCTTTGGCCAGGGTGCCTTCGATGATGTCCACCCGGTGCGCCACGCCGTCGCGTTCGGCGACGCCGGCGCCTTGCGGGCCGTAGAGGCCGACGGCGTGGACTTCATCGAGGTAGGTGAGCGCGTTGTAGCGCGCGGCGAGGTCGCAGATGGCACCGATGGGGGCGATGTCGCCGTCCATGGAGTAGACGCTTTCAAACGCGATCAGCTTCGGCGCGTCCGGTGGGGCGGCGGCGAGGCGGGCTTCGAGGTCGGCGAGGTTGTTGTGGGCGAAGATGTGCAGTTTGGCGCGCGGGCCGAGCGACTTTACCGCAGCGATGCCGGCGATCATGGAAGCGTGGTTTTTCGCGTCTGAGAACACCTGCCAGTCGGGCAGCGACGTGAGCAGGCCGGAGAGCGCGGCCTGGTTGGCGACGAAGCCGGAGGTGAACAGCAGGGCGGCCTGCTTGCCGTGCAGGTCCGCGAGTTCGGCTTCCAGCGCATCGTGCAACTGGCTGGTGCCGGCGATGTTGCGGGTGCCGCCGGCGCCGGCGCCCATGGTTTGCGCGGCGTCAACCGTCGCCTGGATCACCTGCGGATGCACGCCCATGCCGAGATAGTCGTTCGACGACCAGACGGTGATGTCGCGCGTGGTGTCACCGTCCTGCATGGCGAAGACCGGGAAGCGGGCGGCGTCTTTGCGCAGCGGGGTGAAGACGCGATAGCGGCCTTGGGCGCGGATCTCGGCGAGTTTCTGGCGGGCGGCGGCGCGGAAGGGGTGCATGGGGTGGATCCCGTTGCAGTGAGGCGCTCCCCCCGGAACGCGGATGCCAGACTGTCTACGAATAACCCTCGCGCCACGCAACGCTCGGGCGCATTAAATCAAGGCAATGCGGCTTGCGTGGCGGGGCAGTGGCCCGTATAAGCCCGCCCTTGTCTGCGAGACCGGGCCTGTGGGGCATGCCCGGCCGCGACAAACCGACCGCGCCAAGGCGTGTGCGGCCGGACCTAACCGCAAGGAGAGACAAATGCCCAAACTGAAGACGAAGTCTTCTGTGAAGAAGCGCTTCAAGATCACGGCCACCGGCAAGGTACTTGCTGGCCCTGGCAACAAGCGGCACGGCCTGATCAACCGGAGCCAGAAAATGAAGCGGCAAGGCCGCGGCAGCCAGACGCTGACCCATGCTGACGGTCGTACCGTTAAGCAGTGGGCCCCCTACGGCATCGCCTGAGCAGGAGCGCACATAAATGGCACGGGTAAAACGCGGCGTTACCACGCACGCACGTCACAAGAAGGTTATCGACGCCTCCAAGGGCTTCGTTGGCCGTTCGTCCACGAATTATCGCATCGCGCTGGAGCGGCTGGAAAAGTCGCTGCAATACGCTTACCGCGATCGCAAGGTTAAGAAGCGGGAATTCCGCGGGTTGTGGATCCAGCGCATCAACGCTGCGGTTCGCGAGCATGGGCTGACCTATTCGCGCTTCATCTGCGGCCTGAAGGCTGCGGATATCGATATGGACCGCAAGGTTCTGGCCGCCATTGCGTTTGACGATCCGGCGACGTTTGCCGCCATTGTCGCCAAGGTGCAGGCCGCCCTCGTCTGATCGGCCCCGGGCTTTTGGGACCGAATTGAACCGTAAAGGGCTGCCCGCGCAATCGGGCAGCCCTTTTTCGTGGAATTGCTGACATGACCGATGATCTTCTCGCCCTGCAACACGCGACCGATGCTGCTTTGGCCGCCGCGACCGATCTGCGCGCCTGGGACGCGGTGCGTGTGGGGGTGCTGGGTAAAAGCGGCAGCCTGACCGAGAAGCTCAAAGGGCTTGGCGCGTTGCCGCCGGAACAGCGGCGCGAGCGCGGGGCGGCGATCAATGTCGCCAAGGACGCGATTACGGCGGCGATTGAGGCGCGCAAGGCGGTGCTGGAAGCGGCGGCGTTGGATGCGAAGCTGGCGGGCGAGCGGATTGACGTGACCCTGCCGCCGGCGCTGTCGGCGCTGGGGTTGATCCACCCGATCAGCCGGACGATGGACGAGATGGCGGCGATTTTCGGCGCCATGGGCATTGCCATCGCCGAGGGGCCGGATGTGGAGGACGACTGGCGCAATTTCGGCGCGCTGAACATTCCGGCGCATCATTCGGCGCGCGAGGACATGGATACGTTCTATCTGCCCGGGCTGAACGGGGAAGCGCGGCGGCGGGTGTTGCGGACGCATACCTCGCCAGTGCAGGTGCGGACGATGCTGGGGCAGGAGCCGCCGATCCGGGTGATTGTGCCGGGCCGGACCTATCGCGCTGACCATGACGCGACGCATTCGCCGATGTTCCATCAGGTGGAAGGGCTGGTGATCGATCGCGGGATTACGCTGGGGCATCTGAAGGGCTGCCTGATCGACTTCCTGCGGGCGTTCTTTGGCATTTCCAGCCTGCCGGTGCGGTTCCGGTCGTCGTATTTCCCGTTCACCGAGCCGTCGATGGAAGTGGATATCGGCTGGAACCGGCGCACCGGGGAGTTGGGCGGCGGCGGGGATTGGCTGGAGATTTTGGGCAGCGGCATGGTGCACCCGAAAGTGCTGGCCAATTGCGGCATCGACCCGCGCGAGTGGCAGGGCTTTGCCTTCGGGATGGGGATCGAGCGGGTGACGATGCTGAAGCACGGCATTCCCGATCTGCGGCCGTTCTACGAAAGCGACATACGCTGGCTGCGGCATTACGGGTTCTCGGCGCTGGCCGCTGTCGCGCTGCATGAAGGAGTTTGAGCGATGAAGTTCACGCTCTCCTGGTTGAAGACGCATTTGGACACCACGGCGTCGCTGGATGAAATTACCGACGCGCTGACCCGGGTGGGGCTGGAGCTGGAAGGCGTGGAGGATCGGGCGGCCAAGCTGGCGCCGTTTGTGATCGCGCATGTGGTGGAGGCGGTGCAGCACCCGAATGCGGATCGGCTGCGGGCGTGCAAGGTGGATACTGGCAGCGGCATCGTGTCCGTGGTGTGCGGGGCGCCGAATGCACGCGCCGGGATGAAGGCGGTGTTCGCGCCGCCGGGGGCGTTTGTGCCGGGGACCGGGATTACGCTGAAAGTGGGCGAAATCCGTGGGGTGCAGTCGGCGGGGATGCTGCTGTCGGCGCGCGAGATGGGCTTGGGCGACGACCATGACGGCATTATCGACCTGCCGGTGGATGCGCCGGTGGGCGTGAGCTATGCCAGCTGGGCGAAGCTGGATGACCCGGTGATCGACATTGCGGTGACGCCGAACCGGGGCGATGCGCTGTCGGTGCGCGGTGTGGCGCGGGACCTGGCGGCGGCGGGGCTGGGCACGTTGCGGCCGTTCGCGCCGGTGGCGCTGGCCGGGGTGGGGCCGAGCGCGGTGGACTGGGCGATTGAGGATACCGAGGCGTGCAGCTGGGTGCTGGGCCGGACGGTGCGGAACGTGAAAAACGGGCCGTCGCCGCAATGGTTGCAGGACCGGCTGATTTCGGTCGGGTTGCGGCCGATCAGCGCGCTGGTGGACATCACGAATTTCTTCACCCTCGATCTGGGCCGGCCGCTGCATGTGTTCGATGCCGATAAGGTATCGGGCGGGCGGTTGACGTTCCGGGCTGGGGCGGGCGAGAGCTTCCGGGCGCTGAACGGCAAGGATTACACGGTGCGGCCGGAGGATTGCGCGATTGCCGATAGCGCCGGTGTGCAGTCTCTGGCCGGGGTGATTGGTGGCGAGGCGACGGGCTGCGACGCGGCGACGACGAATGTGTTTGTGGAATGCGCGCTGTTCAACCCGGTGCGCGTGGCGCTGTCCGGGCGGTTCCATCAGCTGACATCCGACGCGCGGCAGCGGTTTGAGCGTGGAATTGATCCCTCGTTGCTGCCGGCGGCGCTGGAGGCGGCGACGCAGATGGTGATCGATCTGTGCGGCGGGGCGCCGAGCGAGGTGGTGGCGGCGGGGGCCGAGCCGGCGTGGCAGCGCGAGGCGACGCTGCGGTTTGCCCGGCTGCGCGACCTGGGCGGGCTGGACGTGCCGGCGGATGAGGCGGTGGCCTCGCTGGAAAGCCTGGGGTTCCGCACGCTGCGCCGGGATGCGGCGTCGGTCACGGTTGCGGTGCCGGCGTGGCGCAATGATGTGGCGGCCAATACGGCGCTGGAGCCCTCGCCCGATCTGAGCGCGGAGAAGCTGGCGGCGGCGGCGGCCGGGCGGGCGGAGATTGAGCCTGAATGCGACCTGATTGAGGAGGTGCTGCGGCTGCGCGGGCTGGATGCGGTGCCGCCGGTGTCACTGCCGGTGAGTGGGATTGTGCCGCCGGCGACGCTGACGCCGCGGCAGACGCGGCGTGCGGTGGCGCGGCGGGTGCTGGCGGCGGCCGGGTTGGCGGAATGCGTGACGTTCAGCTTCATGGCGCATGAGCACGCGGCGTTGTTCGGCACCGCGCCGGAGGCGCAGCGGCTGTTCAACCCGATTGCCGCCGATCTGGACCAGATGCGGCCGACGGCGATTGCGACGCTGGCTTTGGCGTCCGCCCGCAATGCCAGCCGGGGGTATCCGGATTTGGGGCTGTTCGAAATCGGGCCGGCGTTCCATGACGATGGCAGCCAGAGCCAGACGGCGGCGGGGCTGCGCTGCGGCACTACGCCGCGCCATTGGGCCGGGCCACAGCGCAGTGCCGGGGCAATGGACGCGAAGGCGGATGTGTGGACGGTGTTGGCGGCGCTGGGCGTGCCGATGGACGCGCTGACGGTGACCGCCGATGCGCCCGGCTTCTACCATCCCGGCCAGTCCGGCTGCGTGCGGCAGGGGCCAAAGACGGTGCTGGCGACGTTTGGCGCGTTGCATCCGCGCCTGATCGCGGCGCTGGATCTGCCCGGGCCGGTGGTGGCGTTCGAGATTAATCTCGATGCGATCCAGGAGCCGAAGCGGCGCAAGAAAGGCCTGCCGGACCTGCCGAGCCTGCAACCGCTGAAGCGCGATTTCGCGTTTCTGGTGGATGCGACGGTGGGCGGGGATGCGGTGCTGCGGGCGGCGCGCGGCGCCGAGCGGACGCTGATTGCCGGGGCCAGCCTGTTCGACGTTTATACCGGGGACAAATTGCCCGAGGGCAAGAAATCCGTCGCGGTGGAGATTACCTTCCAGCCGCGCGACCACACCTTGACCGATGCCGAAATCGAAGCTGCGAGCGCGAAAGTGGTCGCGGCGGTGACGAAAGCGACCGGTGCCTCGCTCCGAGGCTGACACACACACTGAAACGGCCTATTTGACCGCCATGACCGACACGCCGCTCGACCTCATTCGCAATTTCTCCATCATCGCCCATATCGACCACGGGAAATCCACCCTGGCCGATCGGCTGATCCAGTACACCGGCGGGCTGACCGCGCGGGAAATGACCGAGCAGGTGCTCGACAATATGGAGCTGGAGAAAGAGCGCGGGATTACCATCAAGGCGCAGACGGTGCGCCTGGCGTATCCGGCCAAGGATGGCAAAACCTATCAGTTGAACCTGATGGACACGCCGGGGCATGTCGATTTCGCCTATGAGGTGTCGCGCAGCCTGGCGGCGTGCGAAGGCTCGCTGCTGGTGGTGGATGCCTCGCAGGGCGTGGAAGCGCAGACGCTGGCCAATGTGTATCAGGCGATGGACGCCAATCACGAAATTGTGCCGGTGCTGAACAAGGTGGATCTGCCTGCCGCCGAACCGGACAAGGTGAAGCAGCAGATTGAAGACGTGATCGGGCTCGATGCGTCCGACGCGGTGATGATCAGCGCCAAGACCGGGCTGAATATCGAAGGCGTGCTGGAAGCGATTGTGACCAAGCTGCCGCCGCCGACCGGGGACGCGAATGCGACGCTGAAGGCGCTGGTGGTGGATAGCTGGTACGACCAGTATCTCGGCGTGGTGATCCTGATCCGGGTGAAGGACGGGCATATCCGCAAGGGCCAGAAAATCCGCATGATGGCGCGCGGCTCGGTGCATCTGGTGGAGCAGGTGGGCCTGTTTACGCCGAAAATGGTGCCGGTGGATAAAATGGGCCCCGGCGAAATGGGCTACATCACCGCCGCGATCAAAACGGTGGCCGATGTGTCCGTGGGTGATACCATCACCGATGACCGGGTGCCGGCAGCCGAAGCGCTGGCGGGGTTTAAGCCATCGGTGCCGGTGGTGTGGTGCGGGCTGTTTCCGGTGGACGCGGATGATTTCGAGAAACTGCGCGAAAGCCTGGGCAAGCTGCGGCTGAACGATTCGAGCTTTCACTTCGAGATGGAAACCTCCGCCGCCCTGGGCTTCGGGTTCCGCTGCGGGTTCCTCGGGCTGCTGCATCTGGAGATTATCCAGGAGCGGCTGAGCCGGGAATTCGACCTCGACCTGATCGCCACCGCGCCGAGCGTGGTCTACCACATTAAGCGCACATCCGGCGAAGTGGAGGAGTTGCACAACCCGTCCGACATGCCGGACCCGAGCCTGATCGCCGAGATCGAGGAGCCGTGGATCAAGGCGAATATCATGGTGCCGGATGAGTATCTCGGCTCCATCCTGACCTTGTGCAGCGAACGGCGGGGGCAGCAGATCGACCTGACCTATGTCGGCAATCGCGCCATGGCGGTCTACCGGCTGCCGTTGAACGAGGTGGTGTTCGATTTCTACGACCGGTTGAAATCGGTCAGCCGGGGCTATGCCAGCTTTGACTACACGCTGGATGGCTACGAGGCCGGGGACCTGGTGCGGATCACCATTCTGGTGAACGGCGACCAGGTGGACGCGCTGAGCTTTGTGGCGCATCGCAGCCAGGCGGATAAGCGCGGGCGGTCGATCTGCGAGAAGCTGAAGGACCTGATTCCGCGGCAGTTGTTCAAAATTGCGGTGCAGGCGGCGATTGGCGGGCGGGTGATTGCGCGCGAAACCATCGGCGCGATGAGCAAGGACGTGACGGCGAAATGCTACGGCGGCGATATTTCGCGTAAGCGCAAGCTGCTGGAAAAGCAGAAAGAAGGCAAAAAGCGGATGCGCCAGTTCGGCAAGGTGGACATCCCGCAAAGCGCCTTCCTCGCCGCGCTGAAAATGGATGGCTAAACCGCGTTTCTGACCGTAGCGACCCTGCTGCGGGCGCTGGACCTGATCGGCACGGTGGTGTTCGCGCTGTCTGGCGCGACGCTTGCGGTGCGGGCGCGGATGGATGTGTTCGGCGTGCTGGTGCTGGCCGTGGTGACGGCGGTTTTTGGCGGGATTTTGCGCGACCTGCTGATCGGCGTGGTGCCGCCGAGCGCGGTGGCGGACTGGCAGCCAGTGGGGCTGGCAATCCTGGCCGGGGCGGCCTGCTTTCTGCGGCCAACCTGGGTGGAACGGCTGAACCACCCGGTGCAGTTCTTCGACGCGGCCGGGCTGGGCGTGTTCGCGGTATCCGGCGCGCAGGTGGCGCTGGACCACGGGCTGAATGCGCCGATGGCGGCGATGCTCGGCATGGTCAGCGGGATCGGCGGCGGCATGGTGCGCGATGTGCTGATGGCGCGGGTGCCGGTGGTGCTGCGGGCGGAAATCTACGCGCTCGCGGCGCTGGTGGGCGCGGTGGTGGTGGTGGGCAGCGGATGGCTCGGCGTTTCCCCCGCCGTGAGTATGCCGGTGGGGGCGGGGCTGTGCCTGTTCCTGCGGATGATGGCGATTTACCGGGGCTGGCGGTTGCCTCGGGCTGGGCG
>CAITOL010000004.1 GCA_903893975.1 uncultured Rhodospirillales bacterium
CTGACCGGGCGGCCGGCGGCGGCGTTTGTGACGCGCGGGCCGGGGGCGTGCCATGGCGCCATTGGCGTGCATGTGGCGTTTCAGGACTCGACGCCGATGCTGCTGTTCGTCGGCCAGATCCCGTTTGCCGAGACGGACCGCGAGAGCTTCCAGGAGGTGGATTATCGCCGGATGTTCGGGCCGTTGGCGAAATGGGTGACGCAGATCGACGATGCCGAGCGCATTCCGGAGTTGATTGCGCATGCGGTGGATGTGGCGATTTCTGGCCGGCCCGGTCCGGTGGTGATTGCGCTGTCCGAGGAGATGCAGACCAAGCTGGTGACGGTGCCGGATATTGGCCGGGCCGATGTGGCGGTGGCGTATCCCGATCCGGCGGCGATTGTGCGGATGCAGGCGATGCTGGCCGGGGCGAAGAAGCCGCTGGCCATTCTGGGCGGCACGCGCTGGACGGAGCAGGGGCGGGCGGCGATCGCCACCTGGTTGAAGGCGCATGATATTCCGGTGGCGGTCGGCTTCCGGCGGCAGGCTTTGTATGACGGCGAGGCGGAGAATTTCGTCGGCGATATCGGGGTGGGCAGCGACCCGGCGCTGATTGCCAAGGCGCGTGAGGCGGATCTGATTTTGGCCATCGGCACCCGGTTGGGGGAGCCGGTGAGCCAGGGCTACACGCTGTTTGAGGCGGCGGGGAAGACGCCGATTGTGCATATTTATCCGGATGCGGCCGAGATTGGTCGGGTGTTCCGGCCGGCTTTGGGGATTGTGAGCGAACTCAACGCGTTCGCCGCCGCGGTTGTGAAGCAGAAGCCAGCGCGCAAGGGGGCGAACGCGCAACCGTGGAGCGCCTGGACACAGGAATTGCGGGCGCTGCGAGAAAAGGGGCGGGTGGTGCCGGCTTACGTGGGCAAGCTGAATGTGGCGCAGGCGATGCGTGACCTTGAGGGTTTGCTGGAGCCGGATGCGATTGTGACCTGTGATGCCGGCAATTTCGCTACCTGGGCGCCGCGCTTCATCAACTTCGCCGATGGGCAGCGCTTCATTGGCCCGACCAACGGGGCGATGGGCTATGCGGTGCCGGCGGCGGTGGGCAGCAAGGTGGCCTTTCCGGAGCGGCAGGTGATTGGTCTGGTTGGCGATGGCGGATTTTTGATGACCGGGCAGGAGATCGCGACCGCGTTCCATCATGGCGTGGCGCCGATTATTCTGGTGTTTAACAACCAGATGTACGGCACTATTCGCATGTATCAGGAAGGCCGTTATCCCGGCCGCGTTTCGGGCACGGCGTTGACCAATCCGGATTTCGCCAAGTTTATCGAGGCGTTTGGCGGGCATGGCGAGGTGGTGGAGGCGACGGCGGATTTCGCCCCGGCGTTCCGCCGCGCGGTGGCCAGCGGCAAGCCGGCGGTGCTGGAATTGCGCATGAACCCGGAGCAGATCACCACGCGGGCGACGATCGCGGATCTGCGGGCGGCGGCGAGCAAGCCGAAGAAGCCGGCCAAGCGGGTGGCGGCGGCGCGCACGGTGAAGAAGAAGCCGGCGGGCGGCAAAGGGCGCTGAGGGGCAGGTGGGGCGCGGGCGGGTTTGGGTTTGCCCGCGCCCCGGCTGATTGGGTCGCGCTTTAGCCGCGCGCGCGGCGGCGGCGGAGCAGGCCGAGGGCGGCGACGCCGGCACCGAACAGCGCGATTGTGGCGGGTTCGGGCAGGACGGCGGTGTCCGCGAGGACACTGACATTGCCGGTGAGGCTGGTGGTGGGAATGTCGCGATGGCCGTCGTTAAAGATGTAGCTGGTGATGCTGTGGGCCTCGACAATATCGAGGCTGCTGTCGAAAGTGATGTAGGCGGTGTCGTAACCGGCGAAGAACGACAACGTGTCGGTCAGATCGTTGTAGTGCGGGTAGCCGACTCCCAACTGCATATTGCCGTCCCACGTGACAATCACCGGGAAGCTGTAACCCAGCCCGGTATAGCCGAAATAAAATTCCACGGTGTTTGTTGCGGTATCCAGGGTGAAGAAGCCTGTGGTGCCGATGGCGGCTGGATAGAAGTAGGTGGCAACATTCGCCGTTCCGGATACGTCGTTGAACTGGTAGCTGACCAGATCGGCGCGGGCGGGCGTGATCATGCAGGAGAGCGCCGCGCAGGCGGCGGCGAGGGTGAGACGGAAGCGCATGCTGAATTTCCCCGGAAAGTGGCACAAACGAAATATGGCGATTGGGCAACGTGCGCTGTGGAATGCAGGTGGCGCGTTGACCTTGGTTGATAAAAAGCTGAGGTTAATGGACTAATTTTTTTAGGTTTTTCCCGTGTTTCTTGCATTTTTAGACGTTGGCTTACCGCGCCCGCGATGGCACTTTTTGGTATTCGCGGCGCCGGTGGCCGAACGGGTAGGCAGAAAGCGGGCGAACAGGCCCGCGCATTGATCCATGGGCCGCACCGATTGGGCCCGGAGATCGGCCCCGAGGCGCTGGCGGCGCTGATATCCCTGACCGGCTTTGACGCGGCGATGCTGGATCTCGCCGGGCGCATCGTCATCGAGCATCGGGGGAGTTGGGTGATGAACCGGATTCTGAACGACCGTGGCCGGATGTTGGCGGCGTATCTGGCGCTCGATCTGTATTTCACCGACCCGTTGCGGCGTGGTTTCAGCGTGGTGCAGCTGCGCGATGTGGCCGCCTGGCATGGCATTGCCAGTCGCGGCCGGATGACGGCCTGGGTGGCGAGCCTGCGGCTGCTGGGCCTGCTGGAGGATGTGGCGCCGGAGCGTCCGCGCCGTTTGCGGCCGACGGCGAAGTTGCTGCTGATCGTGCGCATCCGGATGGAGGATATGTACCGCGCGATCGGGGCGTTTTATCCGCTGGGGCCGGCGGTTGGCCCGCGATTGCAGCAGGACGGGTTTCTGGCCGGGATTGTCGCCGGGTTTACCGAACCGTTTCGCGCCGGCCAGCGCGTTCTGGACGCGACGCCGGAGCTCGCGCGTCTGGCGGAGCAGGAGGCGGGGATTACGGTTTTGCTGTCCATCCTGCTGAAGGACGCGGCACGGCAGGCGATTACGATTGCGGGGTTGGCGCGCGAATTCGCGGTTTCCCGCGCGCATGTCCGGGGGATTTTGCTGGAGGTGGCGGCACTCGGGCTGGTTGGGCGGGTGCCGGGGGCGGAGGCGTACCAGGCGCTGCCCGGACTGGCCGAGGTGATGCGGCGGTTTTTCGCGGCGCTGTGCGCGGTGCATATTTTCGCGCTGCACCGCGCCGAAAAGAGCGGCCGAGGTTAGTCGAACGTATCGTAGACCGCGCGTTCAAACGCCCAGAGCAGGTCAAGCACGCGCGGGTCGGCGAAGGGGAGGATTTGGGTGAGCAGGATGCCGGCGATGCCGCGGGTTGGGTCTAGCCAGTAATAGGTGTTGCCCAGCCCGGCCCAGCACAGCCCGCCGGGGCTGCGGCCGGAGGGGCTGCGTGCGGTGTTGATCAGGAAGCCGAGCCCCCATTTCTGCACCATGCCGGGGAAGAACTCGGCATCGTTGGAGCGGGCCGGCTGCACGCTGCGCAGCGGTTGCACGGTGAGGTCGCCGATCTGGTTGCGGGCCATTTCGGCCACGGTTTCCGGGCGCAGCAGCTGGGCGCCGTCGAGGCTGCCGTGGTTGAGCAGCATTTGCAGGAAGCGGAAATAGTCGCGCGCGGTGCCGTGCAGGCCGCCACCGCCACCGGTGAACGTACGCGGGGTGCCGGTTTCCAGATCCATCGGCACCAGGCTGCCATCGGCCTGGCGGGCGTGGACGCGGGCTTTGCGGGCGGCCATGTCCGGGGTCATGACGAAGGCGCAGTCGGCCATGCCGAGCGGGGTGAGGATGTGGTCCTGCACATAGGCGGCGAAGGGCTGGCCGCTGGCGGCGGCGACGCATTGGCCGACCAGATCGGTGGCAATCGAGTAATTCCAGCGGGTTCCGGGGTCGGTTAACAGTGGCGTCTGCGCGTGTTGGGCAGCGGTTTGCGGCACGCGCGGCAGGCCGAGCGCGGTCATGGCCGGCAGGATTTCGGCGTTCCAGGTATCGTAGCCGAAGCCGGCGGTGTGGGTGAGCAACTGGCGCAGGGTGATCGGGCCGCGCGCCGGGCGGAATTGCGGCGCGCCATCGGGGCCGAAGCCTTGCAGCACCTGCGGGGCGGCGAAGCCGGGCAGGTAGGCGGCAATGGAGCCATCGAGCGCCAGCCGGCCTTGTTCGACCAGCTGCATGGCGGCGGCGGAGGTGACGGCCTTGGTCATGGAGGCGAACCACACCACGCTGTCCGCCGTCATCGGCGCTTGGGTGGCGCGGTCGGCGGTGCCGAAGGCGCCCTGATAGAGGATGCCGCTGGCATTGCCGGCGAGAGCGACCACGCCGGGGACCGCGCCCGAGGTGACGGCGTTTTGCAGCAGGGTATCGATGGCGGGATGGGGCATTCTGCGTGGCTCCTGGTTAGTCGCGCGCGGTGATGAAGCTGGCGACTTCGGCCAGGCAGGTGGCGGTTTCCTCGACATGCGGCATGTGGCTGGACTGTTCGAAGATGCGCCAGCGAACGTCGGCGATATGGTCGGCGAAGGGTTGCACCACTTTGGGCGTGGCTTCGTCATAGCGGCCGGAGATCAGCAGGGTGGGCGCGACGATGCGGTGCAGCCGGTCGATGATGGTCCAGTCCCGCAGGCTGCCGATGCAGTGGAACTCACTCGGGCCGTTCATGGTGTGATAGACGGTCGGGTCGGCGGCGATGCCGTCAAAGCTGGCTTGCACCTCGGCCGGGAAAGGTTGCAGGCGGCAGACATGGCGGGCGTAGAAGACCAGCATCGCGGCTTCATAGTCCGGATGGTCTGTGGTGCCGGCGGCTTCGTGGCGCAGCAAGGTGGCTTGCACCTCGGCCGGCAGGTCGGCGCGCAGGCGGTTGGCTTCCTCGACCCAGAGCGCCATCGAGGGCGGCGAGTTGGCGATGGTCAGGCTGCGCAGGCCGGTGGGTTGGCGCACGGCGTGTTCGGCGCCGAGCATGCCGCCCCAGGACTGGCCGAGCAGGTGGTAGCCGCCGGCGATGCCGAGATGCCCCAGCAGCGCGTCAAGCTCGGCGAGGAACAGATCCACCGTCCAGAACGACGGATCGGCGTTTGGCAAATGGGTAGAGCGGCCGCAGCCGAGTTGATCGTAATGGATGACCGCGCGATCGGCGCTGGCGAGGCCGGCGAAGCGCAGGGTGTAGTTATGCAGCGCGCCGGGGCCGCCATGCAGCACGACCAAAGGCGGCAGGGTGGGCGCGCTGCCGCCGGTAACGCGGAAC
This sequence comes from uncultured Rhodospirillales bacterium, assembly GCA_903893975.1. Lineage (GTDB taxonomy): Bacteria > Pseudomonadota > Alphaproteobacteria > Acetobacterales > Acetobacteraceae > CAITOL01. Next base: position 5,289 of record CAITOL010000004.1, read on the forward strand.
CAGGTTGCGTGCCCGAGGAACGGCATGGTGCCGCTGTGGGTAACCGGTTGATTGAGCGTGGAGGACATGGCGGCGAACTTTCCTGCGGCGGGAGCGGGCGGAGGTTAACCCAATCGCTTTTGCATGAACACGCTGGTGGCGAGCGCCTGTGCCGGCATGCCCGTGTAGGTGCCGAAGGCCGGGCATTCGCTGAAGCCGGCCTGGGCGTAGAGCCGGATTGCCGCGTGTTGCGCGGTGCCGGTTTCCAGCATCAGCCGGGCCAGCTCGGCCTGTTGCGCGGTGGTGGCGAGTTGGGCGAGCAGGGCTTGCGCCACGCCCTGGCCGCGCGCGGCGGGGCGGACATACATGCGCTTGACCTCGGCATAGTCGGCAAACAGCGCCACCCCGGCGCAGCCGACTGGGGCGCCGTTGCGGGCGGCCAGGTAGAAGCGGATATGCGGTTGGAAGATCGCGTCCAGGCTCAGCCCGTGGCGTTGTTCGGGCGGGTAATGGGCGGAGAGTTCGGCATCGAGTTCGCCGATCAGCGTGCGGATGGCATCGGTGGCGGCGGTGACGAGGGTGAGGTGCAGCATGGCGCGCTCCGGCAGGGCGGGAGGTTTGGGGTAGCCGCAGGCGGGCGCGCTGGGAAGTGGGCGGGTGAATTTGCTTGCGATTCTATTGGAAAACAGTTATATAAAATAACATGACCGTGAACGCTCCCACCCCGGACCTGCTGGAGGTCGCCCCCGCTTTGGTGCGGCGGCTGGCGGTGATTTTGGGCGCCCTGGCGGCGGTGGTGGCGCGGCGGTTTTTGCGCGAGCCGGCGCTGGCCGGGTTGATTGTGCCATTGTGGCACCGGTTGAACCGGGTGGCGCGGCGCTTTGAGCAGGCGGTGCTGCGGCCGCGGCCGCAGCGGGCGCGGGGGACGCGGGCACGGAAGCCCCCGGAGGTGGTGCCGGGCGTGACGCCGAAGCCGCGCCTGCCGGGCGGGAAGATGTGGCTGGTGAAGGTGCTAGGCTGGGAGGCGGCAGGCTATGGCAGCCAGTTGAGCGCTTTGCTGGCCGAGCCGGAGATGCAGGCGGTGCTGGCGGCGGTGCCGACGGTGGGGCGGGTGTTTCGCCCGCTCTGCCGGATGCTCGGCGTTACGGTGCCGGCGGTGATTGCGCCGGCGCCGGTGGTGCGGGTGCGCACGGCGCGGGTGCGGCCGGTGGAGACAGAAATACCGGCGCCAGCGGGTGCCTGGGTGCGGCCACGGACCAGGCGGGGGGCGACCTGGTTTCGCGGGCCGCTTTTCACGCGCGGATGAGCGGGGCGGGAGATTTGCGCCGTTTTCGTTGCGATATCGTTATAAATAGGCACCCCGGCTCAACCGAGGCAGCTGCGCAAGGCGGCGGTGACGGCGGCGGCGCCGAGGGCGGGGGCGCGGTCGTTGACCACGGTGATCACCGGCACGCCCGGCGGCAGCGGGACCTGGCGGGCGAGGCGGGCGGCGATGTCGGCGGCGGTTTCGCGGCCTCTGGCGGCGAGGCGTTCGGCCAGGATTTCGGGCGGGGCGGTGATTTCGAGCACGCAGACTGGGAATTTTTCCGCAGCTTCGGCGATGACGGCGCGGGAGATGTTGGCGACGACGACATGGCCGGCGGCGAGGTCGGCGGTGATGTCGCCGGGGATGCCGTAGCCGAGGCCGTGCGCCTGCCAGCTGAGCGCGTAGCTGGCGCGGTGTGCGGCGAAATGTTCCTGGGTGATTTCGGTATGCGCCTCGCCGCCGGCGCTGGCGGGGCGGGTGATGTCGCGGCGGACGAAGCGGATGCGCGGCTCATCGGCCAGGGCCGTGCGGGCCAGGTCGAGCAACGTGTCTTTGCCGGCTCCGGACGGGCCGACCACCAATACCAACATCGGGGCCTCATGATTTCACGTGGTGATTTTGCGTCCCGCGTGCATGCCGCTAACCTAGGGGAAGTGCAATCTAGGATTGATGAAGATGTTCACCACCCGCCCGGAAATCGCCGGCACGTTTGGCGTTGTCGCCACTACCCATTGGATCGCCAGCCAGGTTGGCATGTCCGTGCTCGAGCGCGGCGGCAATGCGTTTGATGCCGCCGTGGCCACGGCCTTCGTGCTGAATGTGGCCGAGCCGCATCTGAACGGGCCGGGCGGGGATGTGCCGATTATTCTGCACGACGCGCGGGCAGGGACGCAGCACGTGGTGTGCGGGCAGGGTGTGGCGCCGGATGCGGCGACTCCGGCGGCGTTTGCCGCATTGGGGCTGGACCTGGTGCCGGGCACCGGGCTGTTGCCGGCGGTAGTGCCGGGGGCGTGGGATGCCTGGATGCGGGTGCTGCGCGACTGGGGCACCTGGGAGGTGCAGGATGTGCTGGAATACGCCATCGGCTATGCGGCGCGCGGCATCCATATCGTGCCGCGGGTAGCGGCGGGGATTGCCGGCATGGCGCCGATGTTCCAGCAGGAATGGAAGACCTCGGCCGCCGTGTGGCTGCCCAATGGCGAGGCGCCGGCGGCGGGCAGCCTGTTCCGCCGGCCGGCGCTGGCGGCGGCCTGGCAGCGGCTGTGCCGGGATGCGGTGGGGCCATCGCGCGAGGCGCGGATTGATGCGGCGCGCAACGCGTTTTATCGCGGCTGGGGCGCGGAGGCGATTGGCCGGTTTTATGCCAATAACGAGATCCTCGACACGTCCGGCCAGCGGCATCGCGGGCTGCTGACCGCCGATGACATGGCGCGCTGGGCGGCGCCGGTGGAGGAGCCGCTGCGTTACGAGTATCACCGCCACACGGTGCTGAAATGCGGGCCGTGGACGCAGGGGCCTTCGATGTTGCAGGCGCTGGCGATCCTCAAGGGCTTCGATATCGGGGCGATGGACCCGAATGGCAGCGCCTTCGTGCATGTGGTGACCGAGGCGATCAAGCTGGCGATGGCGGATCGGGAAGGGTATTACGGCGATCCGGAACAGGCGGAAGTGCCGCTGGAGGCGCTGCTGTCCGACGCCTATAACGCCGAGCGGCGGGCGCTGATTGGCGATGAGGCGTCGCACGAATTGCGGCCGGGCAATGTCAGCGGGTTCCAGCCGGTGGTGGATCACCATGCGCAGGACCGGATTGCGTTGCTGAACCGGGCGCCGGGTGTGGGCGAGCCGACAGTGGCGCGGCTGGGCGCGACCGGGGGCGATACCTGCCACATCGATATTATCGACCGGTGGGGCAATATGATCAGCGCCACGCCGTCGGGCGGGTGGCTGCAATCCTCGCCGGTGATTCCGGAGCTGGGCTTTCCGCTGTCCACGCGCGGGCAGATGTTCTGGGCCAAGCCCGGGCATCCGAATTCCATCGCGCCGCGCAAACGGCCGCGCAGCACGCTGTCGCCGAGCATGGCGTTGCGGGATGGGCAGGCGTGGCTGTCGTTCGGGACGCCGGGCGGCGATCAGCAGGACCAGTGGCAGCTGATTATGTTCCTGCGGATGGTGCACCATAATCTGGGCATTCAGCAGGCGATCGACGCGCCGAGTTTCCACTCCGAGCACTTCCCGTCCAGCTTCTGGCCGCGGGTGGCGCGGCCGGGCAAGCTGGTGATCGAGGGGCGGTTTGAGGAGGCGGTGCTGGAGGATCTGCTGCGCCGGGGGCACAAGGCGGAGATGGGCGACCCGTGGAGCGAGGGGCGGCTGTCGGGCGCGCGGATCGAGGCGGACGGGCAGATGTTTGCCGGTGCCAATCCGCGCGGCATGCAGGGCTACGCCGTCGGCCGGTAGGTTATTTTTTCGCGGCGCTGGGGCTGGTACCGGCGCTGGAGGAGGATGGGTCCCCCTTCGGCGCGCTGGCGCTGGTGGCGGAGTCGCTGGCGGTCTGGCTAAGCTTACCGCTGCTTTCTGGCGTGTGGACGCTGCTGGTTGGGGCGCGGGCGGGGGCGTGTGGGGCGGGGCCGCTGCTTGGGGTGAGGTTGGGGGCGTCCTTGCCATCATGCATCGCGATGGCGGTGAGGCTGCCGTCGGCGGATTGCGTCAACACCATGACGGCGTGGCTGGGGTTGGCGGGCAGGGTGCCGAGGCTGGGGAGGATGGGCACGGTCTGGCCGTCCCCCAGCACGAGGTGATCGCCTTCGGTTTGGATATAGGCTTCCAGCACCACCGTGCCTGCGGTGCCGGCCTGCAACGGCGGCAGCGCCGGTCGCAGGGCGACGACGCGCAGGACGCCGTTGGAATAGTGGCCGGAGGCGGTGACGGTCTGGCCGTGTAAGGCGGCCGGAACCAGGCCATTGAGCGGGGTGGCGGCAATGCGGGCACCGTCCGCTGTGATGCGCAGCCGGCCTGTGATCAGCACCTCCCCCGGGGGGCGGCGGTCGAGCCGGGTGGCATTGATGGTTTGATGCGCGTCGCGCAGGCCGCTGACCGCGAGCCAGTCTCCGACCGCGACGGTCTGGGTTTCCTGCGGCAGGACTACCTGTTGGCCGGCGATAAGGAAGCGGCGGCCGGGGGTGAGGATGGCCTCCACGGGGCCGGAGACGGCGTGGCGGACCGAGAGGCGGCTGGCGGTGAGCGTGGGTTGGTCGGCGGCGGTTTGCGCGGTGACGATCTGGCCGATGCGCAGGTCTTGCGTCGGGTGGGGCTGGCCATCGATCTCGACCGTGTCGGTGGGGGCGTAGGCGATTTCCAGGCCGTTGACGCAGATGCTGGCGAAGCCGGTGATGGTGCCGCTGATGCCAGTGCTGCTGATGCCTGTGCTGCTGATGCCTGTGCCGCCGATGCCGCGTTCGGCGATTTGCAGCGCGGGAGAGCCGGTTCCGCCGATGCCGCGATCGGCAATGTGTGGCGCGGAATCAGCCGGCACGGCGCAGGCGCTGATGGGGGGTTATGGTGCGGCGCAGGCGGAGAGAAGCACGAGCCCGGTGAGCCCGGCGAGCGAGACGCGGCTCATGGCTGTGCCGCGGGTGGGGCTTCATCCTCAACGAAGAGGTAGACGCCGAGGTTGACCCTTTTGGTCGGCGTGGTTGGCTCGGGCAGTGCGTCGGTCATTGCGAGGGCGGCGCGATTGATCTCCCGCAGCATTTGCTGGGCGGCGGCGCGGCTGATGGCTTCCAGCCGGGCGGCGACCTCGGCGGGCAGGCGGTCGTAATGCACGCTGCGGTCGAGGAAGGGGGCTGGGGCGGGGGCGGTGATGTTGGCGGCGGCGGCGGCGAGGTGGTCGGCTAGATTGCGGCCGAAATAGAAGAGCTGCGCTTCCTGCCCGGGGAGGGGGACGAAGGCGGCCTGGTTGAGGCAGACGCGATCCTGGCCATCGACGGTGACAACGCCGTCGGCCAGCAAAGTATCCAGCACAGCGCGGGGGCGGAGGTCCTTGGTGACCGACTCGACCAGACGTTCGAAGCTTTCCGGCTCAGCACCGTTGCGTGGGAGTGCGAGAGGGTCGCCTTGCGCGTCGATCCAGGGGGCGGCACCGAGCCAGCGGGCGATGATCTGGCTGGTGAGCGTGACGACGGGCGGGGTTTCCCGGCTGGGCTGTGGCAGGAGGCGGAGGCGGCGAATTTCTTTGCGGTGCACGCCGCTGAGCAGGCTGATCCGGCTATCGGTGCGGGATTTGGGGTCGGGTAGCAGGTCGTTCTGCGCGACATCGACGAACAGGCCGCGGAGCAGATCCTCCAGCACCGGGAAGGTGATGCCGGCGCGGATGAGCAGCCGCACCAGCGGGCGGAGCAGCCGGGCCAGTGGCGGCATGAGCGCCGTGGGGGCCGGGAGAATCGGGCGGTCAGACATGCCGGCGAGTGATGCGCGGGTTCATGTGGACGTTTTTCCCACTGTAAACGTAGGTTCGCAAGTGGTTTCTGCGCGGCTTTCCGCCCAGGGGAGCACGTGCAGGCCGGGCCATTGGCTGCGCCAGCGTGTGACTTTGGCGGTGTAGGCGGCTTCGGTTACCAGGACGCGATTGGGGCGGATGATGCCGGCCTGCAGATCGGCGAGGCCGAAGGGGGCGCACACCTCAAACCGGCCGGCGTGCATGCGCACCCCGGTGGCGGTGGCGGTGGTGGGGTAGGTGGCGATGGCCTCGGCGGTGGAGCGAAACGGGGCGAGCGGGACGCCGAATTTCGCCGGATACCACAGATGCACCCGGGCCTGGTTTTTCACATCGAGCCAGACCGGCAGGTCGGCGAACAGGGCTTGCAGGCGGGCGGCGTGCGCGGCCTCGGTGGTCGCGGCGAGGTCGGGGTCGAAATAGACCAGATCGAGGTCGTTGATGCCGGTGGTGGGTGGCAGGGCGAAGCGGTGGTTCCAGACGGTTTGCACCACGCCACCCGCGACCAGCCAGGCATCGGGCAGGGCGATGGTGGCGAAGCGATCGAGCACCGCGGCGATCCAGGGATTGCCGCGCAGTATGGCTTCGAGGTCAGGCAATCGGGTCGAGCGGCCAGATCGGCCGGCGGACATTGACGAAGCCACCCTGTTTGAGAATGACCGAGCCGAGACCGCCGCCATCGCAGGTGATGACCTCGCGCGCGATGGGCTGGAAGGCGGCGCGGAAGTGGTGGGCGGATTTGACCACCACGGTGGCTTTGCGGGTTGGGTCCACCCCGAGAGAGGTGAGTTGGCCGAGGTCGGTGGCCTGGGCGTTGTTGCTGATGAGCGCGATTTCAACGCCGCCGACGCGCAGCAACGCGGACAGGCCGTAATTGCGCCAGACGCCGCCGGCCATGGCGCCGAAGGCCTGGAAGCGGCCATCGGTGAGGGCGACGACATGGGCGGTAACGGTGAGCGGGCCGCCGCCGGCGTGGATGTCGTGCTTGCCGCCGAGAGTGATCGGGCCGCTTTGGCCGACGCCGATGGCTTGGGCATCGCGCACGGCCTGCGGATCGAAAATCGGGTAGAAGGCGGCGTTTTGCAGGTCCGCCGCCAGCATGGCGCGCAGCAGGTTGGTGGCGTCGCCATAATGGCCGCTGCCGGGATTATCGGTGACCTCGGCGATGACCAGCGGCTGGGTGGCGCCGGGTTCGCCGGCTTTGGCGTAGGCGACCGCGTCGGCCACGCTGCGATGCTGGACGGAGACATAGTCCCGGGTTTGCCAGGCATGGTCCATGAAGGACTCGGCGATGGCCTGGCCGGCTGTGTCGTCGCCATCGGTGGTGACGGTGACGCTGGGGCCGATGTCGTGGATGTCGGCGGCGGTGAAGCCGGCACAGACGCTGACGACCAGCGCTTTGCCGTCACGCTCCAGCGCCTCCCCACGGTCGATCAGGTCGCGCATCGGGCCGGATTGGGTGCGGCCGCCATCGAGCCCGCGCAGCATGGGGCGCTTGGCGATGACTGTGCGGGGATTGACCTCCCCAAGCATGGCGCGTTGCAGCAGCCGCGCCCCTTGCCAGGCGCGCTCGTAGTAATCGACATGCGGGTAGGTGCGCACGGCGATGAGGGCGTTGGCGTTGCCGGCCATGAGTTGGGTGATGTTGCCGTGCAGGTCGAGCGTGGCGACGATGGGGATGTTGGGGCCCACCGCAGCCCGAAGGCGGCGGAGCAATTCGCCTTCGCCATCCTGGTGCGACTCGGTGACCATCGCGCCGTGCAGATGCAATAAGATTCCGTCCATGCCGGGGGCGGCCGCGAGCAGCAGGCCGGCGAAATACTCGAAGGCTTCGTCCGTCACCAGGCCGGAGGGGTTGGCGTGGGCGAGGATGGGGTGGGTGAGGGACCAGCCGAATTCGTCCGCGGCTTCGAAGGTGGCGCCGATACTGGATTTGGTGCCACGGCGGGCGGCGGGGATTTCGTTGGCGGTGAGCAGGGCGCCGCGACGGAACGCATCGAGCCCGGTGCGCAAAATGCTGAAGGTGTTGGTCTCGTGCGCCAATTCGCCGGTGAGGACCCGAAACGCCATCGCCTTAGTCTCCCGTTGTTGGGGACGAGCCTATCGCAGCTGGAGTGGTTTCGGCCAGCCAGGCACGTGCGGCGGCATCTCCAGCGGGCGTGAGGCGGTAGCGGCCGGTGCCAACCCGCTCGAACCAGCCGTAGACGTTGCGGTAGAGCAGTTTGGTGGCGTCGGGCAGATGGGCGCGGAGGTCTTTGCTGCGGCGCTCGCCATCGAGCAGGGCGAGGGCGCAATCCAGCGCCAGTTGCCGGTAGGCGGTCATCAGTTTCTTGCGCGTGCTGCCGCCCAATTCGGGATCGCCGCGCCGGCGTTGGAACTCGCTGAGCAAAGCGGAGCGGCGGCGGGTGTTACGGCGGGGGGCGTAGGGGCCGGGATCGGCCAGCACCTCCACCGTGCCGTGGCGCGGGTTGACGGTGAGCAGGCCGAGGCCGATCAGCCGGCACAGCCGATGGGCGCGCCGGTCCTGGTCACGGCCGCGGCGGGTGGCGGGCACCGCGATCCAGACTTCATCGGCGATCGACAGCCGGTCGGTGGCTTGCAGCAAGAGTTCAAGCGAGAGGGATTGCTTGAGTTCGGTGACCACGATGACATCGGGGGTGTTGGGCTTGATGGCGACGACGTCGCAGCCCTTGACCTCGCCCTTCACCACATAGCCAAGCCGTTCCAGAAACGCCTTCACCGGCAGATACAGCCCCGTTTCGGCCAAACGCCATCCTCCCGCAGATCCTGCGCCCACCCCTAACAGGGGCGCGGTCCGCGTGCTAGAAGCCAGGGCGTTGCGACCCAGGAGCCTGACCGATGAAGCCACTCACCACCCGTCGCCTGTTACTGTTGGGCGCCGCCGCTTTGCTGCCGGCCGCGATTGGCACCGGGCGGGCGCAGCAAACCGGGCCGCAGCCGGAATTGCCGAAGCAGCCACTGACCATCGTGACGCATGATGGCAAGCGGCATGTCTTTCAGGTGGAGATGGCGCTGTCGATGGATCAGCAGACCACGGGGCTGATGTTCCGGCCATCGGTGCCGGCCGATGGTGGGATGCTGTTCGATTGGGGGGCGGAGCGCCCGTCGCAGATGTGGATGAAGAATACCATCACCTCGCTGGACATGCTGTTCATCACCGCTGACGGTCGCATCCACGCGATTGCCGAGCGTACCGTCCCGCAGAGCCTCGCGGTGATTGATAGCCGTGGCCCGGTGCGGGCGACGCTGGAGGTGGCGGCGGGGACGGCGGAGCGGTTGGATCTGCGGGTGGGCGACCAGGTTGAGGCGGCGATTTTCGGCACCGCAAAGTAACGCGGCCTTGCTAGGGCGGATGATGGGGGCCTGGCTGTTCGCGCCGCGCTGGGGGCTGCGTGGGCGCGGGGCGCGCCTGGCGGTGCTGGTGCTGGCGGCGATGGCGGCGGGGTATCTGGCGCTGCTGGTGATCCGGGTGGTGCGGCTGACGCTGGCGGACCCGCCGGTGCACAGCGACTTCCATGCGCTTTGGTCCTATGCCCGCATCGCCATGCAGGATGGGGCGCTGGCGGTTTATGATCCGCAGCATCTGGCGCAGGCCGAGATCGCGCTCGGGCGCGACCCGATGCGACCGGCGCCATTGCCGTTCGCCTATCCGCCGCCGTTTTTGTTGCTGGTCTGGCCGCTGGGCTGGATGGGGTATGCGACGGGCTATCTGGTTTGGATTCTCGCCACCTTGACGCTGCTGCTGGCGGTGCTGCCGCGGGCGCGCTGGCTGGTGCTGCTGGCGCCGGCGACGGCGGCGACGGTGTATTTCGGCCAGAGTGGCTTTCTGTTTGCCGCCTTGCTGATCGGCGGCCTGCGCGCCAGCTTCGGCGGGGCGGGGCTGCAAATTCTCGGCGGCGTTGTCCTGGGGGTGGCGGCCTGCAAGCCGCAGCTTGGGCTGCTGGTGCCGGTGGCGCTGCTGGCCATGCGGGCGTGGCGCACGATGGCAGCGGCGTGCCTGACGGTGGCGGCGCTGGTTGGGCTGACGGCCTGGCTGTTCGGGGCGGCGATCTGGCCGACGTGGCTGGCGGTGCTGCCGGACTATAGCCGTCGCTTCGACGTGGAGATGACGGCGTATTGGTATCTGGTGCCGACGGTTGAAGGCAGCCTTCGGCTGCTTGGCTATGGCGCCGGGGTGGCGAAGCTGGTGCAGGCGGCGGTGGCGCTGCCGGTGGTGCTGGCGGTGTGGCAGAGCTTCCGCCGGGGGGGCGATGCCATTGCTTTGGGCGTGCTGTGCATTGGGACGTTTTTGGTAACGCCGCATGCTTTTGTCTACGACCTGCCATTGTCGGCTGCCGGACTCGGCCTATATCTCGCTGCGAGACGCGAGGTCCATGGCGGGCTGAGTGCTGCGGAATGCGGGCTGGCGTTGGCGGCACTGGCGGTGCCCGTGGCAATGCTGAGTTTCGCACCGGGTTGGGCGCTGGCGCCGCCGGTTTTTGCGGTGCTGTTGCTGGTGATGTTGATCGCGCGGCGCTAGCCGGCCTTGCCGACCGCTTTCATGCGGGCCAGACTACCACTTCACCGCGATGCGGTATCACGTTTTGCTAGGAGCCTGCGATGCGCCCGATACTTTTCCTGGCGGCCGCTGCCGCGTTGTCTTTGCCGGTCGCTGCAAGCGCCCAGACCAATCCGCCGCAGACCTTGCGCATTGGCATCGCCGATGACGCCGATGCGTTGGACCCGACCTTGTCGCGCACCTTGGTCGGCCGCTTCGTGTTTGCCAGCCTGTGCGACAAATTGGTCGATATCGACGCCAAGCTGAACATCGTGCCGCAATTGGCCCAATCCTACCGTTGGGTTGATAGTAAGACGCTGGAGTTCAAGCTGCGGCCGAACGTGAAGTTCCACGACGGCACTGCGCTGGATGGTGATGCGGTGAAGTTCAATATGGACCGCCATCTGAATATGGCCGGCAGCACGCGCAAGGGGGAAATCGGCGGGCTGGACCATGTTGAGGTGATCGACCCGCTGACGGTTCGCATGGTGCTGAAGGCGCCGAACTCGCCGTTCCTGGCGCAGTTGACGGACCGGGCCGGCATGATGGTCTCGCCCAAGGCCGCGGTGGCGGCGGGCGCTAATTTTGGCCAGCATCCGGTGTGTGCCGGGCCGTTCAAGTTTACCGAGCGGGTGCCGCAGGATCGCATCGTGGTCGATAAATTCGCGGATTACTGGGATGTGGGCAATGTCCACCTGAACCGCGTGGTGTATCAGCCGATTGTGGACAGCACGATCCGGCTGTCGAATTTGCGCGCTGGTTCGCTGGATATGGCGGAGCGAATTCAGCCGCCGGATGTGGCGACGGTGAAGGCGGATCCGAAGCTCAAAATCGAGATCTTCGATTATCTCGGCTATAACGGGCTGACCTTCAATATCGCCAATGGCAGCCAGCCGCGCACGCCGATGATGAAGGATGCGCGGGTGCGGCAGGCATTTGCGCTGTCGATCGACCGACAGGCGATTGTCGATGTGGTCTATAATGGCATGTACGCGCCGATTGCGCAGCCAGTGCCGGCGTTCAGCCCGTTCTATGCGCCCGAGGTGAAGCCGGCCGGCCGTGACATTGCCAAGGCGAAGGCGCTGCTGGCCGAGGCCGGGGTGAAGACGCCGTTGAGCGTGGAAATCATGCTGCCGACGACGGCCGATCAGCGCCAGATCGGCGAAGTAGTTCAGTCGATGGCGGCGGAAGCCGGGTTTGACGTGAAGATCAAGGCCACCGAATTCGTAACCCTGCTGAAGGCGCAGGCGGATGGCGATTACGAGATTTCGTTGATCGGCTGGTCTGGCCGGGCGGATGCGGATGGCAACATCTACAATTTCATCCATTCCGGCGCGCCGCTGAACGATTCGAAATATGCCAATCCGGCGGTGGATGCGCTGCTTGAACAAACCCGTGCGGAAACTGATGTGGCAGCACGCCGGGCGCTGTATGGAAAGATTGCGGTGCAATCCAACCTCGATCTGCCGATCATGTATCTCTACAGCCAGAAGAACCTGATCGCGATGTCCACCAAGGTGGGCGGCTTCAGCCCGATTGCCGATGGGCTGATCCGGGTGAAGGGTTTGACGCTGGGGCAATAGGGCGCAAGCGATGCGATCTAATCTTGGCGTTCGGATAGCGCAGATCCTGCCCACGCTGGTGCTGGTCAGCATCATGGTGTTCTGCCTGCAGCAACTAATGCCCGGCGATCCGGCCTTGGTGCTGGCGGGGGAGGAGCGGGACCCGGCGGTGCTGGCGCAGATCCGCACCGAGCTTTGGTTGGATCGCCCGCTGGCGATGCAGTATTTCCACTGGATCGGCAATGTTTTGCAGGGCGATCTCGGGTTTTCCTGGCGCATCCGCGAGCCGGTGCTGAATCTGGTGATCGCCAAATTGCCGGTGACCGCGCAACTTGGGTTGATGGCGTTCGTGATCGCGATCTGCATCGGGGTGCCGATGGGGATTGTGTCAGCGGTGAAGAAGAACAGCTTCTGGGATTATGCCGCCAACGGCATTGGGCTTGCCGGGCTGTCGACGCCGAATTTCTGGCTGGGGATCATGCTGATCCTGGTGGTTTCGGTGCAGCTCGGCTGGCTGCCGCCATCGGGCTATGTGCCGTTGACCGAGGATTGGCGGCAGTCGCTGGCGACGACGGTTATGCCGGCCTTCGTGCTGGGCAACGCGCTGGCGGCGGTGTTGATGCGGCATACCCGCAGCGCGATGTTGACGGCGCTGGAGCAGGATTATGTGCGCACCGCCCGGGCCAAGGGCTTGCTGGAAATTCGGGTGGTGCTGCGGCATGCGCTGCGCAATGCGCTGGTGCCGGTGGTAACGTTGGGGGCGTTGGAGCTGGGCACGTTATTGTCTGGCGCGGTGTTGACCGAACAGGTGTTCAGCATTCCCGGCTTCGGCAAGTTGATTGTTGATGCGGTGTTCAACCGCGATTATCCGGTGGTGCAGGGCGTGGTTCTGGTGACGGCCACGGTTTATATCGGGCTGAACCTGCTGGCCGATATCGCCTACGTGTTCCTCAATCCAAGGCTGCGCAACGCATGAGCGCGACAACGATGGATCGATCGGCCAACGATGCCGGCGCGGTTATGGCCAAGGCGATGCAGTCGCCGGCGCGGTTGGCGGTGCGGCGGTTTTTTCGCCGCCCGGCGGCGGTGTTCGGGTTGTTTGTGATCACCAGCTTCGTGCTGCTGGCACTGCTGGCGCCTTTCGTGGCGCCGTTCAGCCCTACGCAGACCAGTTGGACGCTGATCCGTAAAGCGCCGAGTTGGGCGCATTGGATGGGAACCGACGAAAACGGCCGCGACGTGTTGAGCCGGGTGATCTGGGGGGCGCGGGCCAGCTTGCTGGCGGGGGTGATTTCGGTGTGCATCGCCTCTGGCGTTGGGGTGCCGGTGGGGCTGTTGGCCGGGTTTGTGGGCGGCAAGGTGGATGCCATTATTGGCCGGATTATCGATGCGATGCTGGCGGCACCGTTTTTGATTCTGGCGATTGCGCTGGCGGCGTTTCTTGGCCCGTCGTTGCAGAATGCGATGATTGCCATTGGCATTACCGCAACCCCGATCTTCGTCCGGGTTTCGCGGGCGGCGACGATGGATGCGGCCACCAATGATTATGTGGAAGCCGCGCGCGCGCTGGGCAACCCGCCCTGGCGGGTGGCGTTCCGCCATGTGCTGCCCAATATCGTGCCGCCGATTATGGTGCAGGCGACGCTGGCGATTGCCGGGGCGATTATTGCGGAGGCGAGCCTGTCATTCCTCGGGCTTGGCCAGCAGCCACCGGCGCCGTCCTGGGGCAGCATGCTCAACTCGGCGCAACGGTTTTTGACCCAGGCGCCATGGCTGGCGATTTTCCCAGGGGCGGCGATTTTCCTGGCGGTGTTCAGCTTCAACCTGATCGGCGATGGGCTGCGCGATGCGCTGGACCCGCGCGCCAAATAGGCTGGCCTAGATCGTAGGCTGGGCTAGATCGGCAGGGCGGTGGTTTTCTTCACCGTGCGCAGCGCCAGGGTGGATTGCACCCGTGACACGCCGGGCAGCTGGGTGAGGATGTCGGTGTGGATGCGTTCGAAATCGCGGGCGTCGCGATAGGCGATGCGCAGCAGGTAATCGGCGGAGCCGGCGAGCAGGTAGCATTCCATGATTTCCGGGTAGCGTCGGGCCTCGGCTTCAAACCGGTCTAACGTGGCGCGGCCCTGCTGATCCAGGGTGACGGAGACGAAGGCGGCGCCGGGAAGGCCGGCGACCTCTGGGTCCAGCAACATGACATAGCCGGCGACTAGGCCGCTGTCTTCGAGCATGCGGACCCGCCGCAGGCAGGCGGAGGCGGAGAGGTTCACCCGTTCCGCCAGATCCGCATTGGTCAGCCGGCCGTCGCGCATTAATTCGCGCAGGATGGCGCGGTCGCGGTCGTCGAGATCTGGGCTTCGCATAAAATTTCACTATCTGGCGATTTCGTCGCAGATCCTGCCATATCGCGTGCGGTGCGATCAAACATTAGCGGAAAATTGCGCCGGAACTGGCGGACACTCGTGGCTTCATTCTGCCAGGGAGGCGTTGATGCTCGTCGGTGTACCCAAGGAAATTAAGGACAATGAATTCCGCGTTGGGCTGACCCCTGGGTCGGTGGCAGAGTTGATTCATCACGGCCATTCGGTGCTGGTGGAAAAATCCGCCGGGCTGGGCGCGGGCTTGACCGACGACGAGTATGCCGCCGCGGGGGCTGAACTGGTTGACGGGCCGGCCGAGATTTTTGCCCGGGCTGAAATGGTGGTGAAGGTGAAGGAGCCGCTGGCATCGGAGCGCGCGCAGTTGCGCCCGGGGCAGGTGCTGTTCACCTATCTGCATCTGGCGCCGGATCTGGCGCAGACGCAGGAGTTGATGGCCAGCGGGGCGACCTGCATTGCCTATGAAACCGTGACCTCGCCGCATGGCGGGCTGCCGTTGCTGACGCCGATGTCCGAAGTGGCTGGCCGGCTGGCGCCGCAGGTGGGTGCGCATGCGTTGGAAAAGGCCCAAGGCGGGCGAGGCATTTTGCTGGGTGGCGTACCCGGCGTGGCCCCGGCGGATGTGCTGATCCTGGGCGGTGGGGTTTCCGGCACCCATGCCGCGACGATCGCCATTGGGCTGGGCGCCGCGGTGACGGTGGTGGATCGCTCGGCGGAGGCGCTGCGGCGCCTGTCGGCCCAGTTCGGCCCGGCGGTGCGCACGATGTTCTCTACCCGGACAGCGATTGCCGAGGCGGTGACCAAGGCGGATCTGGTGATCGGCGCGGTGCTGATCCCCGGCGCGGCGGCGCCCAAGCTGGTGACGCGGGCAATGCTGTCCACGATGAAGCCTGGCTCGGTGATCGTCGACGTTGCGATTGACCAAGGCGGCTGCTGCGAAACCTCCAAGGCGACGACGCATTCGCATCCGACCTATGTGGTGGATGGCGTGGTGCATTATTGCGTCGCCAATATGCCCGGCGCGGTGGCCCGTACCTCCACCTTCGCGCTCAACAACGCCACCATCGGCTTCGCGCTGGCCTTGGCCGACAAAGGCTGGAAGCAGGCGCTGAAGGATGACGCCCATCTGCGTGACGGGCTGAACATTCACGCCGGCAAGGTGACGTATCAGGCGGTGGCCGAGGCCCACGGTCTGCCCTATACCTCGGCGGCGAGCGTGCTCGCCTGATCGGACATCCCGGCGGGTGCGTGCGCATCCGCCGGGAGCTTTGACATGACCACCGACCGCTGCGTGCTGACCCTGACCTGCCCGAACCGCCCCGGCATTGTTGCCGCCGTGGCGTCGCATTTATTCGCGGCGGGCTGCAATATTCTGGATTCGAACCAGTTCGACGATATCGAAACCGGGCGGTTTTTTATGCGCGTGGTGTTCAACCCGGTGCAAGGCGGGCTGGATCTGACGGCGCTGCAAACCGATTTTGTCGGCGTGGCCGAACGGTTCGGCATGAGCTTTACTTTTCGCCCGGCGCAGCAGCGCCAGCGCGTGTTGATCCTGGCTTCCCGCTTCGACCATTGCCTGGCGGATCTGCTCTATCGGTGGCGCATCGGTGAACTGCCGATGGATATTGTGGGCCTGGTGTCCAACCATCCGCGCGAAACCTATGCCCATCTCGATCTGACCGGCATTGCCTTCCACCATCTGCCGGTGACGCGCGAGACCAAGATGGAGCAGGAGGCGGCGCTGTACGGGTTGATCCGCGACAGTGGCACCGATTTGGTGGTGCTGGCGCGCTACATGCAAATTCTGTCCGATGCGCTGGCGGCGAAGCTGAGCGGCCGCTGCATCAACATCCATCATTCGTTTCTACCGGGCTTCAAGGGGGCCAAGCCGTATCACCAGGCGCATGCGCGCGGGGTGAAGCTGATTGGTGCGACCGCGCATTACGTGACGGCGGACCTCGATGAAGGCCCGATTATCGAGCAGGATGTGGAGCGGATCAGCCATTTCGATACGCCGGACGATCTGGTGCGCAAAGGGCGGGACATTGAGCGCCGGGTGCTGGCGAAGGCGGTGGCACTGCATCTCGACGGCCGGGTGATGGCGAACGGCAAGAAGACGGTGGTGTTCCGCGATTAGGCGCGCGGGGTATCGAACGCGAAGGGGGAGCGATGTTTCGCATCGGCGTGGATGTTGGCGGCACCAATACGGATGCGGTGATTATGCAAGGCCGCAGCGTGGTGGCCACGGTGAAGGCCGCAACCACGCGCGATGTGACCAGCGGTGTGCAGCAGGCGCTGTCCGCGGTGCTGGCAAGCTCCGGCATTGCTGCGGAGGCCATCGGCGCGGTAGTGATCGGCACGACGCATTTTACCAATGCGATTGTCGAGCGACGCCATTTGACCCCAACGGCGGCGGTTCGTCTGTGTTTGCCGGCGGGGGCGGCGTTGCCGCCGATGGTGGATTGGCCAGCCGATTTGCTGGCGGTGCTGGGCGAGCATGTCTACCTGGCCAAAGGCGGCAATGAGTTTGACGGCCGCGCCATTTCGCCGCTCGACCCGGATGAGATTGCGGCCATTGGCCGGGATATTCGCGCCAAGGGCCTGAAGGCGATTGCGATCAGCGCGATCTTCAGCCCGGTGGATGACCGGATGGAGGCGGAGGCGGCGGCCATTCTGGCGCGTGAGGTGCCGGAGGCGCGCATTGTGCGCTCCTCTGGGATCGGCCGCGTTGGGCTGTTGCAGCGGGAGAATGCGGCGATCCTGAATGCCAGTTTGATCGCACTGGCCGAGGTGACGGTTGACGCTTTCGCCGATGCGCTGCGCGCCTGCGGCCTGACCTGCCGGTTTTACGTCAGCCAGAATGACGGCACCTTGATGGATACCGAAACGGTCCGCCGTAACCCGGTGCTCACCATCGCCTCTGGCCCGACCAACTCCATGCGCGGGGCCGCCTTCCTGTCCGGCCATGCGGATGCGGTGGTGGTGGATGTTGGCGGCACGACCACCGATGTGGGGCTGCTGCAAAATGGCTTCCCGCGTGAGGCGAGCAGTCTGGTCAGCGTCGGCGGTGTGCGGACCAATTTCCGGATGCCGGATATGCTGAGCTTCGGGCTCGGCGGTGGTTCGATCGTGACCAGCGGGGCAGGGGGGGTAACGGTTGGTCCGCAGAGCGTCGGCTATGAAATTGCTCGCAAGGCGCTGATCTTTGGCGGCGATACGCTGACGGCGTCTGATATTGCCGTCGCGCTGGGCCTCGCCGATTTTGGCGATCGCAGCAAGGTGGCCGGGCTCGATCCGGCGCTGCTGCGCGAGGCGAAGGCGTTGATGGATGCGGGGGTGGAACAGGCGGTGGAGCGCAGCCGGGTTTCGGCCACGCCGATCCCGGTGATTGCGGTGGGCGGCGGCAGTATTTTGCTGGCCGACCGTATCGGCGGGCTGGAGGTTATCCGTCCGCCGAATTTCGCCGTCGCCAATGCGGTCGGTGCCGCGATCGCGCAGGCGAGCGGCGAGATGGATCGGGTGTTCGCCTTGACCGGCGGATTAACCCGCGAAGCCGCGTTGGCGCAGGCCGAAGCGGTGGCGCGCGACCGGGCGGTTGCGGCCGGCGCGGTGGCCGAGACGATTGTGGTGGTGGAGCGGGAGGATGTGCCTTTGGCCTATCTGCCGGGCAATGCCACACGGGTGCGGGTGAAAGTGGTTGGGGAGATGGCGGTCTGATGCGGATCCTCGATGAAGCGGCGATTGAGGCCATTGCGATCGGTGCGGCAATTCTCGGCACGGGCGGCGGGGGCAATCCGTATATCGGCCGGTTGCGCTGCCAGCAGGAGTTGAAGCGCGGGCGACAGGTGCGGGTGGTGACGCTGGACGAGTTGCCGGACGATGCCCGGGTGGTGGCGGTCGGCGGCATTGGCGCCCCGGTGGTCGGCATTGAGAAGATCCGCCAGGGTGAAGAATGCCTGCGCGCGATGCAGGCGCTGGAACAGCTTACCGGGGCCAAAATGGATGCGGTGATCGCCTTCGAAATGGGTGGCTCCAACTCCATGGCGCCAATGGTGACCGCGGCCCAGGCTGGTATTCCGGTGGTGGATGCCGATGGGATGGGCCGGGCCTTTCCTGAACTGGATATGACCACCTTCAGCATTTACGGCCATGTTTCCGCCCCCGCCGCCTTCGCGGACGACAAGGGGAACGTGACTGTGGTGCAGGCTGCGGCCAGCGAGAAATGGGTGGAACGCATCGGTCGGGCCACCGCGATCGCCATGGGTGGCTCAGCCGGCTCGGCGATCGCCCCGATGTCCGGCGCATTCCTCAAGCGCGCCGCCGTGCCCGGCACCCTCACGCAAGCGCAGTTGCTTGGGGAGGCGGTGTTGCACGCCAACCGTCTGCATCAAAATCCTGTGGACATGATTTGCGCGCGTGAAGGCGGCCGGCGCCTGTTCGAAGGCAAAATTGTTGATTTGCAACGACGGCTGGAAGGCGGGTTCGCGCGCGGCGAACTGACCTTGGAGGGGTTCGGGCAAAACACTGGCGAACGCGGCGAGATCGTTATCCAGAACGAATTTCTGCTGTTTCGCCGCAATGGGGTGGTGGAGGCGGTGGTGCCGGACCTGATCCTGGTGCTTGACCATGACACTGGCCACGCCATCACCACGGAGGTGCTGCGCTACGGCCAGCGTTGCGCCGTGGTCGGCCTGCCCTGCCATCCGCTGCTCCGCACGCCCGAAGCCCTTCAGGTTATTGGCCCGGCGGCCTTTGGAATTGCGGATGTCGCCTATCGGCCGTTGTCTTCGTCGCAGCCAGGGTGAACCAGCAACAAGGTGGCAAACATGACCAATCCGTTTGATCCCGCGACCTCCGGCTATCCGCGCGACATGGTTGGCTACGGCCGCAATCCACCGGACCCGCGTTGGCCCGGCGGCGCGGTTCTGGCGTTGCAAATCGTCGTCAACTACGAGGAAGGCGGGGAGAACAACGTGCTGCATGGCGATGCCGGCAGCGAGAGCTTCCTGACCGAGCATATTACCGCCTCTCGCTTGGGCGAGCGGGCGCTGACCGCCGAAAGCTTATGGGAGTTCGGCAGCCGCGTTGGGTTCTGGCGGCTGTGGCGCGTGCTCACCGCGCGTGCCCTGCCGGTTACCTGCTACGGGGTGACCATGGCGCTGGGCCGCAACCCCGAAGCGGTGGCGGCGATGAACGAGGCCGGGTGGGAAATCGCCACGCATGGGATGCGGTGGAATGGGACGCCGCCGGCCGATGCGGAAGGGGAGCGGGCGGAGATTTTGCAGACTTTGCAACTGCATCAGGCCATCTGCGGCAGCCCGGCTTTGGGTTGGTACAACCGATCCAGCGCCACCACCTATCGGCTGCTAAGTGAAATCGGCGGCCTGCTGTATTTCGCCGATAATTACGCCGATGAACTGCCGTTCTGGGCGGACATCGCCGGCACGCCGGAATTGTTTGTGCCCTATACGCTGGAAGCGAACGACATGCGCTTCGCCACCGCTAACGGGTTTGCGGATGGCGATGAATTCTTCACCTATCTGCGTGACACCTTCGATGTGCTGTATGCCGAGGGGCTTGCCGGCATGCCGCGGATGATGAGCGTCGGCCTGCACGGCCGTCTGGCCGGCCGACCCGGCCGCACGGCGGGATTGATGCGGTTTCTCGATTATGTTGCTCAGCACGATCGGGTCTGGACCGCGACCCGGGCGGATATCGCGCGCCACTGGCGCCGGGAATTTCCGCCCGGCGCGCTGAAGACGAAATGGTAGGGTGACTAGCGTCGGCGAAAGAGCACACTCAGGTTATTGGCCGGCATTGGTATAACTCGATCGAGCGCCAATCCCTCGGCTGCCGCGGCCGCCACCACGTCACCGAGATCTCGCACGCTCCATTGCGCGTCTCGCGCCTGCAAATCGGCATCGAACGCGGCATTGCTGTCGGCGGTGTGCTGTCCATCCTGCCGATAGGGACCGTAGAGGTAGAGCAAGCCGCCGGGTGCGAGCAGCCGCGCCGCGCCGGCCATCAGCCCCAGCGTTGCCGCCCAGGGTGCGATATGGATCATATTAATCGCCACCACCGCATCCGCGCGGCCCACCGGCCAGTCTGCCGTCGCGGCATCCAGGCGCACGGGCGGCAACAGATTGGCCAGCCTAGCCTGCGCCCGCCAGGCTTCGATGCTGGCCAGCGCGGCATCGTCCCGGTCGGTAGGTTGCCAGGTCAGGCCTGGCATTGCGGCGCAGAAATAGACCGCATGCTCGCCTGAGCCGCTGGCGATTTCGACGACCGTGCCGGGCTGCGGCAGCCGGGATTGCAGCACCTCGGCGATGGCGGCGCGATTGCGCGCCACCGCCGGGGCCACGCGCGCGGCGGTCATGCCGCTGTGCGTTCCAGCAGTTCGATCCGCACGCCATCCGGCCCTTCGATGAAGGCAATTTTCACCCCCGGCCGGGCCTGACGCGGCTCGACCAGAAACCGCACCCCGTTGGCGCGCAGTTCCGCCACCGCGGCATCCATATCGGCCACGCGCAATCCCACATGCTCGATGCCGACAAATGGCGCTTGCGGGGCCATGACGGTATCGGCCGGCACCGCCTCGATAAAGGTGACCAGCCCGCCCAAATCCAGGATCACGCGCAGCGCCCCCTGGTTCTCGGTCCGCCCGGTGATTCGGGCGCGCAGCCGGCTGACATAGAACGCCGCCGCCGTCTCCGGATCGGGGCTGCGCAGGTGAAGGTGATCGCAAAGAAACTGCATTCAAGGCTCCTCAGGTTTAGATTCTGTCGCCAAGGGGCAATTTCAGGTTACTTAGTGACACACCCCATATTGCCCCCGTCGCGCAATCCGGCCACACATAGCGTCTGCCAACGATGTCTGGGCCGCAAGCCCCGATATGGCTCAAGCGGGGAGAATCAATTTCATGATGGGTTTGGTGCGCCTGGCACTTCGGCGCCCTTATACGTCCGCGATTGTCGCCTTCATCGTCATGCTGTCCGGTGGACTGGCATTGACACGCATGATCGTCGACATCTTCCCGATCATCGACATCCCCGTGGTGCTGGTTGCCTGGAACTATAACGGGCTGCCCGCCGAGGAAATGGAACGTCGCGTGGTGCTGGTCGCCGAGCGGTCGTATTCCCAGAACGTCGATGGCATCGACCGTATCGAGAGCCAGTCGATCGCCGGCACCGGCATCATCAAAATCTATTTCGCCCCCGGCGCCTCCATCGGCAGCGCGCTGTCGCAGATCAACGCGGTGAATAATCAGGCACTCCGCGTCATGCCGCCGGGGATGACCCCGCCGATCCTGGTGCCGTTCAACGCCTCATCGGTCGGCGTCGTACAGATGACGACCTCGAGCAAGACCATCCCTGAACAGGAAATGGTCGACTACACCAACAATTTCGTCCGGCTGAAACTTTACACCATCCCGGGCATCGCGATCACCGCGCCCTATGGCGGCAAGTCGCGGATGATCATCGTCGATCTCGACCCCACCCGTATGGCGGCCAAAGGCGTGTCCCCGAACGACGTGGTGCTGGCGCTGCAAGCCTCCAACGTGATCGTGCCGGCCGGTGTGGCGCGCATGGGGGACCGCGAATACAACGTGACCATCAATTCCAGCCCCGGCGCGGTCAACCAATTCGCCAACCTGCCGCTGGTGGTGCGCAATGGCGTCACCGTCACCCTGGGCGATGTCGCCAAGGTGGGTGACAGCTTCGCCAATCAGACCAACGTCGTGCATGTGAATGGTGAGCGGGCGAGCTACGTCACCATCCTGCGCCATTCGGACGCCTCAACCCTGGTGGTGGTGGAGGCGCTGCGTGCTGCCCTGCCGGAAATCAAGGCCGCCGCGCCGGACGGGCTCGATATGAGCCTGGATTTCGACCAGTCGGTCTTCGTGCGCTCCGCCATCGACAACGTGGTGCATGAGGCGATTATCTCGTCGATCCTGGTCTCGCTGATGATCCTGATCTTCCTCGGGTCGTGGCGAAACATGGTGATCGTCTCCGTCTCCATCCCGCTTTCCATCTTTGCCGGCATTGCCGGGCTGCTGGCCCTGGGGCAGTCGATCAATCTGATGACGCTCGGCGGGCTGGCATTGGCCATCGGCCTGCTGGTGGACAACGCCACCGTCACCATCGAAAACATCCACCGCAACCAGGCGATGGGCAAATCGCTCACGGTGGCCATTCTCGATGGCTGCGGCGAAGTGGTCACCCCGCTCACCGTCGCCACCCTCGCCATTTGCATCGTCTTCTTCCCGGTTTTCCTGCTCACCGGTCCGGCGCGCTTCCTGTTCATCCCGCTCGGCATCACCGTGGTGCTGGCGATGCTCGCCTCCTACGTGCTCAGCTTCACCATCCTGCCGACGATGACGCGGATGATGCTGAGCGATCACGCGCATGGCGAAGCCCCCAAGCCGAACTGGGCGATCGCGCTGTTTGAACGCGGGTTTGACTGGCTCAAGCATCGCTACTCCCACATGCTCACCCTCTGCCTGCGTGCCCGCGGCTTCGTGCTGCTCTGCTTCGCCGGCCTGCTCGCCGCCAGCCTCTGGGTCGCCACCATCGCTGGCACGGATTTCTTCCCCACCGCCGATGTCGGCATCATCAAGCTGCATTACCGCGCCCCGATCGGCACCCGGCTGGAAGCCACGGAAAAGCGGGTGCTCGAGGTTGAGACGAAAATCCGCGAGGTCATCGGGGCGGCCGAAATCCAGACCTTGAACGACGTGATCGGCGTGCCGTTCTCCTTCAACCTGGCTATGATCCCGTCGGACAACATCTCCAGCGCCGACGCGGAAATCCTGATCCAGTTGAAGCACGGCCATCGGCCGAGCGTGGACCATGTCCGCGCATTGCGCGCCGCTTTGCCGGACGCCTTCCCCGGCGATCTGTTCTATTTCCAGACGGCGGATATCGTCTCGCAGGTGCTGAATTTCGGCCTGTCCGCGCCGATTGACGTGCAGATTTCGGACCCGAACTTCAACCGCTCCTACGCCCTGGCGCAACGCCTGCTGCTGGCGATGCAGAAAATCCCCGGCGTGGCCGATCCGCATATCGTGCAGTTGCTGGACTACCCCACCTTGCAGATCGACGTCGACCGTCTGCGCGCGGCCCAACTCGGCATCACCCAGCGCGATATCTCCAACAACCTGCTGGTCTCGCTGTCTTCCAGTTCGCTGGTGGCGCCGTCGTACTTCCTCAACCCGGTCAACAACGTCAACTATTTTGTCGCCGTGCGGCAGCCGATGGAAGCCGTCACGAATGTTGATGCGCTGATGGATCTGCCGGTCAGCCAGCCGCAGGTGGTCGTGCCCACCACGGTTGCTAGCCAGTTTAGTGCGCCAACCTACACCGCCATGCCCAACGCCCCGGTCACCCGCATGTCGGATGTCGCGGCATTGCGGCCGCGCAACTCGGTTGCCTCGGTCAATCATTACTCGGTCCAACGGGTGATCGACGTTGCCGCCAATGTCGATGGCCGCGATCTCGGGGCGGTCAGCGCCGATATCCGCAAAGCCATCGCCGAGGTTTCCGGCGACCTGTCGCTCGCCACCCATATCGACCTGCGCGGCCAGCCGGAGGTGATGGACACCTCGTTCCGCAACCTCGCCCAGGGTTTGGTGATCTCCATCGTGCTGGTCTACGCCCTGCTGGTGGTGCTGTTCCA
>CAITOL010000005.1 GCA_903893975.1 uncultured Rhodospirillales bacterium
GACGTTGCCGGTGGCGGGGTAGGTAAGGAAGGACTGCTTTTTTGGAAAAAAGCAGCAAAAAACGTTTGATCCTTGATTGGGTGGGCCGGCGGTGTACGGCGAAGCCGAGGAATTGATGAAGTTTTTTTGGTTCTTTTTGTTCACAAAAAGAACAATCCTTCCCTTGCCTCATCCTTCCCCCGCCAAATCCTGCGCAAACACCCGATCCATCCGATCCCAGGCGAAATTCCGCAGCAGCCGCGCCAGGCGTGGCTCCGTCTTATCGAGGTTGAGATAATGCCGGAAGCGCGACAGCCGGCTCAGCCCGGCGATGCGCGGCTGGCCGGGGTCGAGTTCCCAGGGATGGGTATAAAAAATCCCCGGCTGGCCCTCGGTGGCATTGAAGCGGGCGAGCCCACGCCGGAACAGCGCATAGGGCAGCAGGCGGAAGAAGCCGCCGCCGGAGCAGGGCAGGTTGCGGCCGTTGACCGGCACGGTGGTCATCGGCAGTTCCACGATGCCGGACGGGCCGGGGCGATAGGGAAAGCGCGGCGCGTTCGGGGCGCCGTACAGGTCGTGCTTCACCGGGTAGATCGAGGAGCTGTACTGGTGCCCGGTTTCGGCCAGCATGTCATAGGCCCAGGGCGTGCGGTCGTTGATGGAAAACGTCGGCGCGCGGTAGCCGCGCACCGCCACCCCGCCAAGGTCTTCCAGCACCGCCTTCGCGCGGGCGATATCGGCGCGGAAGCTGGCGGCATCCTGGCGCGATACCCGGGCATGGGCGTAGCCGTGGCTGGCCAATTCATGCCCGGCGGCGACGATGCGGCGGATGATGCCGGGGTAACGGTCGGCCACCCAGCCGAGGGTGAAGAACGTGCCGTGCACGCCCGCCGCCTCGCACAGCGCCAGCACCCGGTCGGTATTGGCTTCCACCCGGCTGGCGAAATGGTCCCAATTGGCAGCGGGGACCACGCCGGTAAAGGCTTCAACCTGGAAATAATCCTCCACATCCACGGTGAAGGCGTTGGCGATGGTGCCGGGCGCTGCCATGGGCTTAGCGGCTGCCGGAGGGGGGGGCGGCCAGCATGGTGAATAATTGCGCCTGACGTGCCACCTCGGCCTCCAGCCGTTGGATGCGGGCTTGCAGGCTGGAGCGTTCGGCGTCTGGCAAAGCCCGCTCCGCCGCGACTGCCTCCGCGCTCTCACCCTCCAGATCTTGCAGCAACTCCTCCGCGGTGGCGTTGACCGCCTCGGCGGTGATGGTGGTGGCCTCCTCCAGCGCGCCATACAGCAACACGCGCGAGCACAGGCGGTTGATCCGACGCGGAATGCCGCCGGTTTTCTGGTGCACCGCCGCGTAGGCATCGGCGGTCCATTGCGGGTTGCCGGTCCAGCCCACCGCGGTGAGCCGGTGGTCGATATAGGCCTGGGTTTCCGCCGCATCGAGCGGGCCGAGATGGTAGGAGGCGAGCACGCGCTGGCGCAGCTGGTCCAGATCGGGGCTGGCGAGTTTGGCGCGGAATTGCGGCTGGCCGAGCAAGATGGTTTGCAGCGCCGCCCGCCCGCCTTCGGTGAGGTTGGAGAGCATGCGCAGCTCCTCCAGCCCGGCGAGGGAAAGGTTCTGCGCCTCGTCCACCACCAGAATGCAGTGCCGGCCTTCGATGCGGTGGTCGGTCAACATCTCCTCGAACCGCGCCAGCATGCCGGCTTTGTCCAGCCCATCGGTTTCGATGCCGAAGGCGGCCATGGTCAGGCGGAACAGATCCTCGCCCGAGACCTGCGTGGTGCTGATCCGCGCCAGCGTGTAGGTGCCACGGTCGAGCTCCGACCACAGCCGTTCGACCAGGGTGGTTTTGCCGGCGCCGACTTCGCCGGTCACGATAATGAAGCCCTCGCCCTGCGACAGGCCGTAGATCAGGTGTGCGATTGCCCGGCTATGGCCCTTGCTGCTGAAGAAGAAGCGGCTATCGGGCGTAAGCTGAAACGGCATGCCGCTGAAGTGGTAGAATTTTTCATACATGATCGGGCTCAGAACGCTTTCAGCAGTCCGAACAGAAGCAGGTTCTGTCCACCGTTTTGGGTCGCCAGCGGCGAGTTCTGCTTGGTGTAGCTATAGGTCATGTGCGACGAGAGGGTTTCGGACAGCGCGTAGGTCATCGACAGATAGGTGGTCATGGTGTCCTGCGTGGCGTGGGCCACGCCCAAGGCGGTGCGCTGGCCATATTGCACGAACACGTTGCCCTTCAGGTCCTCGGAGAAATCATGCTGCCAGGCGATGCTGCCGCTGACGCCGCTGGTGCTGTTCGGCCCGCCGGCCACCGCGTTGCTGACCACGGATTGCTGATACTGGCTGACGCTGAACGACACCGCCTCCCGGTTCAGGAGCCATGACAAGGTGGCGCTGCCGCGCTTGCTGCGTTGCAGACCGCCCTGGGCGCCGCCGAAATTGCTGCTCAGGCCAACCGGCTCTCCCGTGGTGTCGTTGATCGAGGTGCCGGCCGAATCAACCCCGGAGGTGGCGAGGCTGTTTTGCAGATCCTCCGCCGCCGTGCCGAGCGATTCGCCGTATTGCGCGCTGAAGCGGATGCGTTGGGATAGCTGGGTCTGCGCGTTGAAGCTGAGCGACGGATGGCCGTTTTTGCTGCCATAGGACACCGAGAGCATGGTTTCCTGATCTGGCGTGACCTGGGTGCCGCCGGACCAGGTCATATCGTTCACGCGGTATGGCCGCAGCCCGCCATAGGCGATGTTCTCGTGCCCGAGCGACCCGGTCAGCGCCCACAGCCGGCTGAGCGCATAGGTGCCGCTGAGGGTTTCGGTGTTCTGGAACGAATGCGCCAGCACGCCCTGGCCATCGTTGCTGGTGTGCTTCACCGCGAGGCCGCCATTGAACCGGCCCCAGTCGCTGCCAGTGGTCAGGTTGAGGTAGGGCGTG
Organism: uncultured Rhodospirillales bacterium; assembly: GCA_903893975.1. Lineage (GTDB taxonomy): Bacteria > Pseudomonadota > Alphaproteobacteria > Acetobacterales > Acetobacteraceae > CAITOL01. The sequence continues at coordinate 2,915 of CAITOL010000005.1, forward strand.
GTGGAGACCAGGTTCTGGTTGGAGTTGGGGCTGACGAAGGGCGAGGCGACCGCCGGCTGGCTGCCGGAGATATTGGTTTTGCTGATGGTGTAGCCCAGCTGCGCCTGGCCGAGATTTTCAAACCGATATTGCAGATGCGGCGCCACGCTTAACGATGTGGTTTGCACCTGATCTTGTTGCGACAGGCTGGCGGTGCCGTTCGGGCCCAGGCCGCCCGCGCGGGATTGCATGCCCGAGGCCGCCCGCAGGTCGATGAACGCCAGTTCCGGCATCACCGTCACATGGCCGGAGCCGTTGAGGTTCTGCGACAGCGAGCGATCGTTCGACGGGCTGAGGTATTGTTGCAACTTCGGCGCATAAAACAAGCTGCCGGACAGGCGCTGCGAATCCCCCTGAATGCCGAAGGACGGGGTGATGGTGGTATAGATCGACGCGCCATCGCGGCCAGCCCCGGTCAGGTTGCGGGTGCCATCCATATAGGCGCCATCAATGCCCAGGCTGGAATAGGTGGTCCATCCCGGGGCGGCGGTGCGGGTGCCCGCCGGTTGAAAGGCGCGGTCGAACTGGTTGCGCAAATTGCCCAGCCGCACATCGGCCCCGGCCGGCTGCAATTGCGTTACATCCTGCGCGGCGGCGAGCGGTGCCCAAGCGACCGCGGCCAGCGCCAGCCAGCCCACGGTTGGGCCGATGCGGCGGCGGGTCATGCGGTAGGGCAATGCAACGTCCCGCCCACGCTACGGGTAGGTGCCGGAATAGTTATAGGCACCGTAATGGTAAGCCCCGAAGGTGTAGCTGGTCGTCACCTTGATTTTATTCAGCAGCAAAATGATCTGTGGGCAGGCTTTCACCAGATCGAGCGAGGCCATGACCTCTGCCCGTTGGGTCCGCTCGGCTTCCACCACCATGACGATCTGGCCGACATGCGGGGCCAGGGTTGACGGGTCGCTGGTGGACAGGCACGGCGGGGCGTCGAGGATGATCAGGTGGTTGGGGAAGCGGCGGCCGAGCCGTTCGATCAGGCTGGTCACCGGCCGTGGCACGCTGTCGCCCACCTGGTCGCCGCCATCCTCGCGCCGCACGCCCACGGGCAGGAACGACAGGTTGCCGATGGCGGTGCGGACGATCGTGTCCTCCATACGCAAGGTGGCATTGGCCGCCAGATCGATCAGCCCGGGCAGGTCGCCAATGCCGATCAGGTCGGTGAGCGAATGCTGCTTGGCGTCCACGTCCACCAGCAACACCTCGCGCTGGGTGTGCTGGGCGATGCTGCCGGCGAGGTTGAGCGAGGTGAAGCTTTTGCCCTCGCCGGGGCGGGAGGAGGTGACCATCAGCAGGTTGCCGGCGCCGCGCCCGGGCGTGTAGCTGCCCTTGAGCGAGCGTAAAATGGCGCCGACGGTGATGCGGAATTCCTCGGAAATGCGGGTGCGCAGCTTGCGGCCCACCACCATGCCGGCCTTTTCCAGCATGGCGTGGTCGATGAACACCGGCCCGGTGGCGGGCAAGGCCACGCTGCCGCCGGTGGCGGTGGTGGCAATTTCCGCGGCGGCGCGGGCCAGGCCGGGCGGCGCATCGGCGACGACACGGGCCAGCATCGCATCCACGTTGGGCCGGCTGGACGCCGGCGGGGTGACCGCTGCGGCCACCGGTTCGGGTGCGGGCTCGGCGACTGGTTCGGCGTCTGGAACCGTCAGCGCCGCAGCCGGCGCCGCGTCTGCGGCGGTTGCCTGCGGTTCGACCGGATCGGCGGCGCCTGGTGCGACGGTATCTGGTGCGACGGTATCTGGCGCCACGATACCTGCCGCCACCGTATCAGCCACGACCGGGCTGGCCGGTGCGGTCGCGCCGGGGGCGGAAAACCCACCAATGCCGCGCAGCCGCTGCACCATGCGTTCCACCAGATGTCCGCTGGATTTGGTGGGCGGTTTGGGCTGATCCGTGATCGGCGCGATGTCGTCGGCCATGCTCAGTTCCCCGACGAGGCGCGGATCAACCGCACCATCAGCCCGACATAAATCGCCCCGAGCAACATCAGCGCCACGGCAAAGCTGACCACGGCGATCACCTGACTGCGCCGCGACGAGACCACGATCAGCGAAATGCTGCCGGCCACCGGCAGGCCGAGGTCGCGGAGTTCATCGACCGTGTGGAACGACTGGTCAAACTGCGCCAGCAACAAGGCCAGCGCCAGGCCCATGCCGAGGCCGGCGGCGAGAATGCCGCTGACGATCAGCAGCCGCTTTGGCGCCACCGGATTTTGCGGCACCTGCGGCGGATCGACGATCTGGATTTTGATTTTATCCGCATCCGCCTCGGCGGCCGAGGCGATGCGCATGGCTTCGCGCCGGGCCAGCAATTCCTCAAAACTCCGCCGCAACACGTCGTAGTCGCGGTTGAGGTTCTGGTATTCCGCTTGCAGCCCAGGGGCGCCGCGGGCGATGTCCAATAGTCGGTCGCGTTCCTTGGTGGTGTCCGATAATTGCCGTGCCAGCGACGTGGCGCGGGATTCGGATTCGACCAGGCTCACCTTGATTTTCTCGAACACCGGGTTCGGCTGCGACCGGCTGCGCGTGGTGTTCGGCGTCGGGGTTTTGCCGTCCGACGGGGCGGTGGCCTGCGGCAGGGCCGCATCGGCGGCCGCGGCCGCGCGTTCCAGCAACTCGATGCGTTTGCGCGCCGCGACCACATCCGGATGGTTGTCCGTGTCGTGCAGTTTCAGTTCTTCCAACTGTGCCAGCGCCTCGGTCAGCTTCTGCCGTTCCGGGGTGTTGCGGGCGGCCGCAGCGGCGGCGGCGTTGGCGGCGGCGGAGTTGGGGGGTGGGGCCTGCTGCGGATCGGTTTCGGTGACCAGCAACGGCGCGGTGGCGGCCAACTCGCCCTTCAGCAATTCCCGCCGGCTGATTTCGTCCTGCAACATGCCTTGCAGATTGCGCAATTGCGTTTGCGTCACATCCAGCGAGGAGGTCGAGGTGCCTTCGCCTGGCAGCAGGTCCAGATACTTGGTGCGAAACTCTGCCCGGCGCTTTTCCGCGTCGCGCAACTGCCGCTCGTACTGGGCCAATTGCTGCTCGATGAACAGCATGGCGTTCTGCATTTCCGAGCGGTTATTGCCGGTTTTGCTTTCGATGAAGGTGGTCAGGATGGTTTGCACCACATCGAACGACAGCTTCGGGCTGGGGTTGCGATAGGTGATGGTGAACAGATTTTTCGTCTGCGGCACGATCTTGATCGCAGTGCCGAGCGCCAGCACCAGCGCCTCCAGGTCCGAGGGGCTGGCGATCTGCAGGTCCAGATCGGTGTTGGAGATCAGCTTTTCCAGATTGGGCCGACTGAGCAGTGTTCGTTGCAACACGTCGAGCTGCGAGGTGACCTGGTTATCGGCGGCGATCCCCTTCAGCAGCGGGGTCAGCACCGCATCCGCATCCACGTACAGCCGGGCGCTCGCCTCATACTGGTTGGGGATAAATGTCGAACCCACCCAACCCAGGCCGCAAACCGCCCAGGCACAGGCCACCGTCGCCCAGCGATAGCGCCAGGCGGCCGCGAGGTAGCGGCGCAGCAGGATCCGCAACTGGTCCATCGGCGGCTCCTCAGAACCAGCTTTGCGGGATGATCATGGTATCGCCCGGACGCATTTCGACGTTCTGGCAGATGTCCCCGTCCTTCAGCAGGTCGGACAGGCGCAGCTTGATGGTCTGCTGCTTGTCGCCCATGCGGCGGACGATGACGGCGCTGTTGCCGGAGGCGTATTTGGTCAGGCCCTTGGTGGCAATCATCACATCGAGCACCGTCATGCCGTCGCGATAGGGGATGGCGGATGGCTCCGTCGCCTCGCCGATCACCTTCACCTGCCGGTCGAGCGGGCCGATGAAGCCGGTGACCATCACGGTCACGATCGGGTCTTGCACATATTCGCGCAGCCGTTCCTCCAGCTCCTTGCCGAGTTGGCTCGGGGTTTTGCCGGCGGCGATGATGTCGGGGATCAGCGGCATGGAAATGCGGCCATCCGGGCGCACGGGAATGCCGGGCACGCTTAACTCGGGGGACCGGTAGACGGAAATGCCGAGATTGTCCCCGGCGCCGATCACATAGGAATTGCTGGCGATGGCGGCGGCCTTATCGGCCGGGGTCGCATCCGGCGATGCCACGGCCGGGGTGCCGGCGGGCGGCGTGCCACTACAGGCCGGGCCGGCGCCTGCGCCATCTCGGCCGGCACAGGCGACCGCGACCAGCGGAAGGAGTACCCAGATCGCACGGCGCAGCGTTGTGCTCAGCTTCAGCATCCCAAATCACCATCACAAAAACCAGCACGCTGGCAAAAAAAGCAGCATCACGGCAACGGCCGCACGCATCCGAAAACCCTCGCTGTTCGCACCGGCCGGAGCTTGCGGGGAATAGGCGCGGAAGGAATTGAACCCCCAACCTCTGCCATGTAATGGCAGCGCTCTACCGTTGAGCTACACGCCTCTATCGGGCCCCCGCAGTGTCGATCCGGTTACAATGCAACGCTAGCTACACCAATACGTCGACATCGGTTTAGGTTTTGCTATCACGCACCCGCTTATGCCGTAAAGGTCGACGTGATTGCCACTGTATATAAGGCGCTACGTTGACATTTTGTTAATTTACTTGATCCTGCGACACGAAGTCGATTAGGGCATAACCGCGGCGTCGTCCCTGGTTCCGTGGCCGGCGTGGTCATTTCGTGGCGGGATAATGTTTGTTTTAGCGCATGGGTCGGAAATTGAGACAAGTTTGTAGGGATGATGCGGTTTGAATGGCTGCACCTGGTGATATCGCCACCTGCCAGGCGCTCGGGGACAGCATGACACGCAGTATTGCCCACCACATATCGCTTGAGATGTTTTTGCTCTGGATGCTGGAGTTCATCCTGGCATGCCTCGTGTTCTATGTGCTGCTGCTGCCGGGCGAAGCGCCTGGTGCGGCCGGTTTGGACCTGGGCACGGTGAAAAGTGCTTCCCTGCTCGGGCTGACGGTGGGGCTCACCTCGATCGCGATCGGGCTGTATCGCCCGGAAATCTGCCTGCGCACCCGCGCTTTGCTGGTCAACAGCGTGGTGGCGGGGGTAATCGGCTTTCCGGTGATTTTGCTGGTCAGCGTGCTGACCCATATCGACCCGAGCCTGCTGCTGGGCCATGACGCGATCTGGCCGATGAAGATGCTGCTCTCCTGGGTGCTGCTGCTTTTCGCCACCCGCCTGCTGCTGCGCGTGGCGCTGCGGTCGGGGCTGTTCACCCGCAATATTCTATTGGTCGGCACGCCGGATCAGGCGGCGTGCACCGCGATGGCGGTGGCGGCCTTGCCACGCCAGGTGTTCCGGGTGCTGCAAGTGCTGCCGCCGGAGGCCGCCGACAGCCTGACCGCGGATTGGCTGACCCGGCACCGGATCTGGGGCGTGGTGATGGCCAACGGGTCGGAGGTGATGCCGGGTGCGCTCCTGCGGGCCCAAGCCCGGGGCGTGCGGGTTTTTGGCGATGTGCTGTTTCGCGAACAGCATTTGCGTCGGATGGATCTGGCCAGCCTGACCCCGGATTGGCTGCTGCGGGCCAACGACCTGACCCCGAGCCTGCCGAGCCGGATGGTGCGGCGGGGGGCGGAAATCGCGCTCAGCCTGTTCGGCCTGCTGCTGACCTTGCCGTTGCTGGGGCTCGCCGCCCTGGCGATCAAGCTCGATTCCCCCGGCCCGGTGTTCTACCGCCAGGAACGCGTCGGCCTGGGCGGGCGCAGTTTTGTGCTGCTGAAGCTACGCAGCATGCGCACCGATGCCGAGGTGAACGGCCCAGCCTGGGCCAGCCTGGGTGATGCGCGGGTGACGCGGGTGGGGGCGTTTCTACGCAAAACCCGCATTGATGAGCTGCCGCAACTGCTGAATGTGCTGCGCGGGGAGATGGGATTTGTTGGCCCGCGCCCGGAGCGGCCGCACTTTGTCGCGCAATTGGGCGCGGAAATCCCGTTTTATGCCGATCGGCATCAGGTGAAGCCGGGCATTACCGGCTGGGCGCAGGTGAGCATGGCCTATGGCGCCTCGGTTGAGGATGCGCGGGAGAAGCTGTCCTACGACCTGTATTACGTAAAGAACCGTAGCCTGTTCCTCGATGCGTTGATCATTTTGTCAACCGTTCGTGTCATCCTGTTTCAGGAAGGCGCGCGCTGATTCTGCTGTTTTGGCCGCTGCCGCCTGAACTGTTTGCACCCTGTGGCATGACGGAGGCCCGCGCCCGATGACCGTGACCGCGATTTTGTACGCCGGCTGCGCGGCGCTGTATCTGGCGTTGACCGCACTGATCGTGGTGCGGCTGCGGTTGAGCCGGACGGGCTGGTATCTTGCCGCCGCCGGCGCGGTGTCCGCGCTCTGGGCCGGGCTGGTGGCGCTGCATGTTGGCCTGCCCTGGGGTGGGCCGGGCGGGTTGGTGGATCTGCTGCGGTCCGTCGTGTGGTACGGGTTTCTGCTGCATCTCTATCGCATGACCGTGCCGGGCCGCGGCGCCTTGCGGCAGGCGTTTGTGGTGACCGGGTTGATCGGGCTGGTGGTCATTGTGGTCGGCGTGCTGTCCGGCACCGCGCTGCACAGCACCACGACGCTGTTCTCGGTCGGCACCGGGCTGCGGCTGGGGCTGGCGGTCTGCAACATTCTGCTGGTGGAAAACCTGTATCGCAACGCGGTGCCGGCGGCGAAATGGCACATCAACCTGCCCTGTATCGGGCTGGGGGCGCTGTTCGCTTATGATGTGGTGCTGTGGGCCGATGCGGCGCTGTTCGGCCAGCTCTCGATGACCCTGGTCGATGCCCGCGCCATCGCCGCCGGCAGCGTGGTGCCGCTGCTGGCGGTGGGCGCGGCGCGCAACCGGGACTGGTCGATCGACATTCATGTCTCGCGGGAAGCGGTGTTCCACAGCGCCACGCTGATCCTGGCCGAGGTGTTCCTGATCGGGCTGGCGGCGATCGGTCAGGTGCTGCGCTATATCGGCACCGACTGGGGGGCGGCGGTGCAGATCAGCCTGCTGTTCATCGGCTTTGTCAGCATCGCCGTGCTGCTGACCTCCGGCAGCGCCCGGTCCTGGTTGCAGCATTTGCTGGTGACGCATTTCTTCAGCCGCCGCTACGACTACGAGAAGGAATGGATGCGCTGCATCGCCATCCTGTCCGGGGAAGGCAGCTTCGCCCCACTGCATACGCGGGTGATCCGCGCGGTGGCCAATATTGTCGACAGCCCCGGCGGGGCGTTGTTTCTGGCCGCGCCCGATGGCGCCGGCGCGGGCGGGATGAGCTGGGCGGGATCATCCAGCATGGCCGCGGCGGTGACCGATTTTCCGGCGAGCCACCCGTTGCTGGCCGCGTTTCGCGCCGGACAGTCGGTGTTGGTGCTGCGCGACGCGCCGGAGTTGGTGGACGGCCATCCGGTGCTGGCCAATGCCTGGCTGGCGGTGAAACTGCCGCGCAGCCTGCCTGCGGAGGAGACGCTGGGCTTCGTGCTACTCAAGCCGCCGCGCGCCAGTTTTACCTTGGATGCGGAGGTGTTCGCGCTGCTGACGGTGGTGGCGCGTCAGGTGGCGGCGGCGGTCACTGCGCAGCAGGCGGCGGAAACGCTGATGCAAACCCGGGCGCTGCATGATTACGGCAAACGGTTCGCCTTCGTGGCCCATGACATCAAGAATGTGTCCAGCCAGCTGTCGATGCTGCTGGCCAACGCCGAACACCATATGAGCAATCCGGAGTTTCAGCGCGATATGCTGGTGACGGTGCGGGCGTCGGTGGCGCGGATCAGCGGATTGCTGCGCCGGCTGCAAACGCCAGACGCCGAGATTGCCCGCGCCGTGGTCAGGCCGGCGCCACAGGTGCAGGCGCTGGTGGCCACGCAGAGCCAGGGGCGACGGCTGCCGATTGAGCTGGATCTGGATGATGCCGATGTCACGGTGGCGATGGCACCGGCGAATTTCGATGCGGTGGTGACGCATTTGCTGAACAACGCCGTCGAGGCGACGATGGAGGCCGAATTGGCCGGCCAGCCGACCGGCCCGGTCCGGCTGCGCTTGCGGCGCGAGGATCGGCGGTTGACGCTGGAGGTGATCGATACCGGCTTGGGGATGGATGCGGCGTTCATTCGCGATTCACTGTTCCGGCCGTTTACCACCTCCAAGCCGCTCGGCAGCGGCATCGGTGCGTTTCAGGCGCGCGAGCTGGTGCGCGAGGCCGGGGGGGAATTGCAGGTCGCGAGCGTACCCGGCCAAGGCACCACGATGCGCATTGTGGTGCCGTTGTTGGAAACCGTTGCCGGATGAAGCGCGGCAGGGGGAGGCAGGCTGGCCCGATGGTGGAATGTTGCGGCGGCAATGGCTATACCGGTGGCCGGCGAAGGGAAACGCCAATGGGGTGCGCATGAGCAAGGCGAAACTGCTGATCGTTGAGGATGACGAGGGTCTGTGCAGCCAATATCGCTGGGCCTTTCCAGAATATGATTTGCTGTTCGCCCATAATCGGGCGCAGGCGTTGGCGCTGGCGTTGAAGGAACAGCCGGCGGTGGCGGTGACCGATCTCGGCCTGCCACCGGACCCGGATGGGGTGAGCGAGGGCTTTGCGGTCATCGACGCGTTTGCTCACCAGTTGCCGAAAATGAAGGTGGTGGTGGCGACCAGCCACGGTGACCGCGCCCATGCGCTGCGCGCCGTCAGCAGCGGCGCCTATGATTTTTGCGAAAAGCCGACCGATATCGAATTGCTGCGCACCATTGTCGCACGCGCCCAACGGCTGCATGCGCTGGAGGAGGAGAACCGCCGGCTGGCGGAAGCGCCATCGGCGTCGCCGATCAAGCGGATCATTGCCGCGTCGGAGCCGATGCTGAAAGTGTGCCGCACCATCGAACGGCTGGCGCCGACCAATGTCAGCGTGCTGCTGCTGGGCGATAGCGGCACCGGCAAGGAGGCGTTGGCCCGCGCGCTGCACGATATGGGCACCCGCGCCAAAGGCCCGTTCGTGGCGATCAATTGCGGGGCCATTCCGGAAAATCTGCTGGAAAGCGAATTATTCGGCTATGAGCGCGGTGCCTTTACCGGTGCGGTAAAGCAGACCATCGGCAAGATCGAGGCCGCCAATAAGGGCACCCTGTTCCTCGATGAAATCGGCGATCTGCCGTATCAGTTGCAGGTGAAGCTGCTGCGCTTTTTGCAGGAACAGGTGATCGAGCGGGTGGGCGGGCGGCAATCCATTCCGGTGGATGTGCGCGTGGTCTCCGCCACCAACATGGACCTGGACGATCAGGTCGGCGCCGGCAAGTTCCGCAACGATTTGCTGTATCGGCTCAACTCCGTGACCGTGCGCGTGCCGCCGTTGCGGGAGCGGCCGGGCGATACGATGCTGTTGGCGCGCTATTTCCTCGGCCGTTACAATCAGGAATTCGGGCGCAATCTGCGCGGCTTCACCGAAGCGGCGATTACGGCGATTGAGGTGCATCCCTGGCCGGGCAATGTGCGGGAACTGGAAAACCGCATGAAACGGGCCGCGGTGATGGCCGATGGCCGGCTGATCGACGCTGTCGATCTCGAACTTGCGGTGGGCGACGTGGCGCCGGAGGATCTGGATTTGCGCGCAGCCCGGATGCGGGCGGAACGGGTGGTGGTGCTGAAAGCGCTGGATCGTAGCGGCGGCCGTTACGCTGGCGCGGCCAAATTGCTTGGCGTCAGTCGCCCGACGCTTTATGCATTGATGGAGGCGCATGGTCTGTCCATGGACGCGGTCCCGACTGCGGGCGCGGTGGAGGCAGAGAGCGACGAGAAGTAAGACGGTTGGCAAAATCGCTAACCGGCCCCCGATCGGCCCGCCGCGTGCGCGTGGCATACAATCGGGCGGGCAGGACAGATTTAGGGTCGGCTATTCCCGATGACGTATTGGCAGATGGACTGACGGTCAGATGAAAAAGCTGCTTATCCTTGTGTTGGTGATTGTCGTCATCGGTGGCGGTGCTGCCGGGGCGTGGTGGAAATTCGTGCATAAGGCGGATAATTTCGCCACCGCGCGGGCGCTGATCGAAAAGGGCGACCTGAAGGCAGCGCAAATCGAACTGCGCAATGCCGTTCGCGACGACCCGACCAACTCGGAAGCGCATTTCCGCCTCGGCCTGGTGCAAATCCGCCTCGGCGATCCGGTGGCGGCGGAAAAGGAATTCCGCCTCGCCCGCGACAATGGTTTCGATCCGCGCGGAGTGACGCCGCTTCTGGCGCAGACCTATATGGCGCAGGGTAAATTCCGCGAATTGCTGCGCGACTTCCCGGCCACCGGCCAGCCGCCGGAAATTGTCGTCAGCGTGCTGGTGACCCGTGGCATCGCGATGATGCAGATGGATAATATGGACGGCGCTGCGGCGGCGTTCGCCGAGGCGGAACGGCTGGGGCCGCAGCAGGTTGACCCGCCTTTGGCCGCCGCCCGGGTGCTGGTGGCCAAACACGACTATACCGCCGCGGAGGCCAAGGTGGACCGGGCGCTGGCGATTAACGGCAAATCCGCCGATGCGCTGGTGTTGAAGGCGCAGTTGGCCAATCTGAAGGGCGATCGGGTCAAGGCACTCGCCGCGTTGGATAGCGCGGTGGAAGTGGCGCCCAATTCGTCGTCCGCCCGGCTGGAGCGGGCCAATATTCTGATTGCCAACAGCCAGGACGCCAAGGCGAAGGACGACGTGGACGCGGTGCTGAAGAACGAGCCGCGCAGCGCCGGGGCGGTGTATTTGCAGGCGGTGCTGGGCGCGCGGGCGAAGGACTTTCAGGCGGCCGATGCGGCGTTGACCAAGATTGGCGGCGTGCTGTCCCGCTTCCCGCGCGGCTACTACTTCCAGGCGATCATCAAGTTCAATCTCGGCCAGGCCGAGCAGGCGGTGGAGGCGGCGGGCAAATACATGGCCCGTAACCCCGGTGACCCGGACGGCGTGAAGCTGATGTCGCGGATCGATCTGGCGGTGCAGCGGCCGGATCACGCGATCCAGATTTTGGATGCGGCGGCGGTGGCCGGGACCGCGGATGCGGAAATGCTGGACCTGCTAGGCCGTGCTTACGCGCAAAGCGGCCGCTCGCAGCAGGCGTTGCAGACGTTCGAGAAAGCGGCGGCGATGGCGCCGGATAATCCCGACATTCTGAACCGGCTGGCCTCGGCCCGGTTGGGTCTGGGCGACGCGAACGGGGCGGCGAAGGATTTGCAGCACTCGCTCGACCTGTCGCCCAAGCAGGCCTCAACGGGGGAAGCCCTGGTGGTGGCGTCCCTGGCGGGTGGCGATGTGGAGAAAGCGGCGGCGGCGCTGGCCGGGATCGACCAGAGCAAGGCCAATCCGGAAGCCTACGGTATTTTGACCGGCATGGTGCGGATGGGGCAGCTGGACGTGGACGCGGCGGCGACGGCGTTCAACTCCGTGCTGAAGGAACGCCCGGACTCGATCCCGGCACGGTTGAATCTGGCCAAGATCGCGGTGTTGCAAAACCGCATGGCCGATGGCGAGCGGCTGTTGCAGGAAATTCTGGCCAAGCAGCCGGCGCAGGATCAGGCGCTGTCGGCGATGGTGGGGATTTTCCTGCTCGACGGTCGGGTTGGCCGGGCGATCGCCACCGTCGAAGGCGCGCATGCGGCGGCGCCGAACAATCTGGCGGTGACGGTTATGCTGGCGGATTTGTACGTGCGTAACCGCGATGGGGATAAGGCGGTGGCGCTGCTGGATGCGGCGGCCAAAGGCCAGGCCCCGAACCAGGCGCTGCTGGCGGCCAAGGTGCGGGCCCTCGGGGCGATGGGCAAGGCCGATGCGGCCGAAGCGCAGCTGCGCGACGTGATCGCGCTCGATCCGGGCAACGAACAGGCACGGCGGACCCTCGCCGACCTGCTGGCGACCAAAAAGGCCTTCGATCCCGCCCGCGCCCTGTTGCGCGCCGGGCTCGACCTGAAGCCCGGCAGCCCGCGGATGGTTGAGGCGCTGTTGGCGCTGGAGATCAACGCCAAAGGGGCGGATGCGGCGCTGCAACTGGTGGACGAACTGGGCAAGGACGGGCGCAACAAGCCGGCGCTGCGGGGGATGCGGGGCAGCGTGCTGATGACCGCCAACCGCATGAGCGATGCCGCCCAGGCGTTCACCGCCGACTACAAAGCCGAGCCGAGTGGCGAATTGGCCGGGCGTCTGGCGCAGGTTGGCATTGCCAGCGGCAAGCCGGATCAGGGCCTGCCGGTGCTGAACGAATGGCTGGCCAAGCAGCCGGATGATCTGGTGGCACTGCAAATGCTGATTGCGGTGGATTTGTCCACGCGGCGGTTGGCGGATGCGGAGACGGCGCTGAAGCATGTGCTGGATTTGCAGCCGAACAACGTGGCTTCCATGAACAATCTGGCGTGGATTTACCAGCAGCGGAGCGATCCAAAGTCCCAGGCCGAATCGTTGGCGTTGGCGCATAAGGCCTATCTGCTCAGCCCGACGCCGCAGATCGCCGATACGCTCGGCTGGATTCTGACGACGCAGAACAAGCCGGAAATCGCGCTGATGCTGCTGCGCCAGGCCAGCCAGCAATTGCCGACCGACCCGACGGTGCAATTCCACTATGCCAACGTGCTGAAAGCACTGGGCCGGAATGATGAGGCGGCTTCAACCCTGCGGCCGATTGTGCTGGGTAAGCAGGTGTTTGACGAACGCGATGCCGCCAAGCGCATGTTGGATGAATTGTCGGTCGGCAAATAAGCCGGCCGGCACGACCCGGCTTGGGGGCGACGGCGTGCGGCTGCTGACCTTCAGCACGCTGTTCCCGAACCGCGAACGGCCAAATTTCGGCGTGTTTGTGGAGAACCGGTTGCGCCATCTGGTCGCAACCGGGGAAGCGCAGAGCACGGTCCTGGCGCCGGTGCCGTGGTTTCCGCTGACCTCGTCGCGCTTCGGCGTGTGGGCGCAGCAGGCCCGGGTGCCGCGACGGGAGGAACGGCACGGGCTGGTGGTGCACCATCCGCGCTGGCTGGCGCTGCCGAAGATCGGCACGCCGATTTCACCGGTGACGCTGTATCTTGCCAGCCTGCGCGCCGCGCGACGGTTGCTGGCGGACGGGGTGGAATTTGATCTGATCGATGCGCATTACCTCTACCCCGACGGGGTGGCGGCGGTGTGGCTGGGCCGGGCGCTGGGCAAGCCGGTGGTGGTGACGGTGCGCGGGTCCGACGTGACCGAATTTCCCGATTACGCCATTCCCCGCCGCTATATCACCGCGGCGATTGCGGGCGCGGATGCGCTGATTTCGGTCAGTGGCGGGCTGCGCGACCGGCTGATCGCCTTGGGCGCGCCGCCCGAGAAGGTAACGGTGCTGCGCAACGGCATCGATACTGACATGTTTCGCCCGGTGGCGCGGGAGGCGGCGCGGGCGCGGCTGGGCCTGACCCGGCCGACGCTGATTTCAGTGGGCGGGCTGATCCCGCGCAAACGCAACGCGATGACGATCGCCGCCATGCAGGACCTGCCGGGGGTGGAGTTGTTGCTGGTCGGCGAGGGGCCGGAGCGGGCGGCGCTGCAAGCGCAGATCGACCAGCTCGGCCTGGCCGATCGGGTGCGGTTGCTCGGCCCGCAGCCGCATGCGGCTTTGCGCGATTTTTATTGCGCGGCCGATATCATGGTGCTCGCCTCGTCTCGCGAGGGCTGGGCCAATGTGCTGCTGGAGGCGATGGCCTGCGGCACCCCGGTGGTGGCGAGCCGCATTCCCGGCAATCCCGAGGTGGTGCGCGCGCGGGCGGCCGGGTTGATTATGGACGATAACAACCCCGCCGGCCTGGCCGCCGCGGTGCGCGACCTGCTGGCCGCACCGCCAGACCGGGCCGCGACGCGGACTTACGCGGAGCAGTTTGGCTGGGACGAGACCAGCCAAGGCCAACTCCGCCTGTTCCGCGACGTGCTCAGCCGGCGCTAGCCATCGGGCGGACGCCGAGAATGTGGGCGATGGCGTAGGTCAGATCCGGGCGGTTGAGGGTGTAGAAGTGGAATTCATCCACGCCGCTGGCCTGCAACTGCCGCACCTGTTCGGCGGTGACGACGGTGGCGATCATGCGGCGGATTTCCACGTCGTCCTCCACGCCCTCGAAAAACTTGCCGAGCCAATCCGGCACCCGCACGCCGGAGACGGCGGAGAATTTGACGATCTGGGCGTAGTTGGACACCGGCATGATGCCGGGGACGATGGGCGCAGTAATCCCGGCGGCCAGCGCGAGGTCGAGGAAGCGCAGGAAGGTGGCGTTGTCGAAGAAGTAGTTGGTGATGGCGCGGGTGGCGCCGGCATCCAACTTGCGCTTGAGGTTGTCCAGATCGGCCAGCGGGCTGGCGGCGGTGGGGTGGATTTCCGGGTAGGCGGCCACCGAAATTTCAAAATCCGCCACCCGCTTCAGCCCGGCCACCAGGTCGGAGGCATAGGCGTAGCCATCGGGGTGCGGCACATACGCGCCGCCGCCCGGCACGTCGCCGCGCAGGGCGACGATGTGGCGGATGCCGGCATCCCAGTATTGCCGGGCGACATCGTCGATTTCGCCACGGGAGGCACCGACGCAGGTCAGATGCGCGGCCGGGGTCAGGGTCGTGTCGGTCACGATACGGGCGACGGTGGCATGGGTGCGCGCCTGGGTGCTGCCGCCGGCGCCATAGGTGACGGACACAAAGCGCGGGGCGAGCGGTTCCAGCCGGCGGATGCAGGCCCAAAGCTGGGCTTCCAGCGCATCGGTGCGCGGGGGAAAGAATTCAAACGACAGTTTCGGCGCGGCGGCTTCCGGCCCGTGATCTGGCAGGCGGCCGTAGCGGGGGCCGGATAACCAGCGGGCAAGCGTCGTTTGGGGGGCGGATGCGTTCATAGGGAAATAATGTCTATATGATCGTTATATGCAAGCGTGGCCTGGGTATCGCATAGCTGCCGGGGATGTTGGCTTGCGAAGTGTTCATGCGCGCCCAGCGTGGTGTGCGTTGTATGTTTGGCGGCCGGTGCTAGATAACCCGGTCTGGCTGTGTCAGATGGGCGGGCCGCGCGGGGCGCTGGTTCAAATATGAGGTGCGGGATGCGCGGGCTGTCGGAGATTTGTCGCCGAACCGGGATGTGGATGCCGCACCGGCTGGTGCTGCCGTTGGCGCTGGCCATCGGCCTGGCCGGGTGCGCGACGCCGCCGCCGGCGGATGACCCGGATGCGGTGGCGGAGTTTCAGCAGTTGAACGACCCGCTGGAGCCGGCCAACCGGGTGGCCTACGCGATCAATGATGGGCTGGACCGTGCGGTGCTGCGCCCGGTGGCGGTGGCGTATAACTACACCCTCGCCCCTGGCGTGCGCGGCATGGTGCACAACGTGCTCGACAATATCGGCACCCCGGTGGTGCTGGCCAACGACATGATGCAAGGCAAGTCGCGCCGCGCGGGCGATACGCTGATGCGGCTGGTGCTGAACACCACGCTGGGGGTCGGCGGGCTGTTCGACGTGGCAACCGACTGGGGTTGGCCGGAGCATGACAGCGATTTCGGCATGACGCTGGCCGGCTGGGGCATGCCGGAAGGGCCGTATCTCATGTTGCCGTTCTTTGGCCCGTCTAACCCGCGCGATGGGGTGGGTATGGCGGCGGATATGTTCATCGCGCCCACCGGCTACCTGCCGCACGGCACGTCCAATACCATTTTCAGCTACACCAAAACCGCGATGTCGGCGATTGATGCCCGGGCGGCGGTAATTGACGACCTCGACCGCATTAAAGCGCAGGCTTTGGACCCGTATGCTACCTTGCGCAGCCTTGTGCGGCAGCACCGGCAATCCAAGATTGACGAGATGAAAGACGATAACCGCCAGGCCGCACCCGCCGCCTGGGCGGTCACACCGAAATGAGCCCGCGTTTTCGACAGGATGAGCCCACGATGCTGAACCGCCGCCAGTTCTCCTTGCTTGCCAGTGTCGGATTGCCCAGCGCCGCGGTGCTGGGTGGCAGCCTGCTGCCCGCCGTGGCGTGGGCCGATACCGCGGATGCGGCAGCGGCGTTTATCGAAAAGCTGCTGCGCGACCTGTCCGCAGTGGTCAATAGCGGCAAGTCGGTGCCGGACCAGCAGGTGGCACTGCGTGAAATCATATTCGCGCGGGTGGATGTGGATTCGGTGGCGCGGTTCTGCCTCGGCCGGTTCTGGCGCACCGCCACGCCGCAGCAACAGAAAGATTATACCGAGATCTTCCGCAACGTGATGGTATCCAACATCACCGGCAAGGTCGGCGAATATCAGGGCGTGAGCTTCACCGTTGGCAAGGCGCAGATGCGCGAGGATGATGTGACGGTGGCCAGCATCGTCAACCGACCGGGCAATGCGCCGAACAAGGTGGATTGGCTGGTGGCGACGACGAGCGGCAGCCCGAAAGTGGTGGATGTGATCGCCGAGGGCACCAGCCTGCGGCTGACCCAGCGCGGGGATTATACCGCCTTCCTGGCGCGGAATAATAATGACGTGCAGGCGTTGATTGATGCAATGAAGAAGCAGACGACGGCGGCGAATTAGGGGAGGGGAAGGGTGTTCTTTTTGTGAACAAAAAGAACGTCATTCCGTGCTTGCCGTTGGCGTA
>CAITOL010000006.1 GCA_903893975.1 uncultured Rhodospirillales bacterium
GCAGCGCCACATTGCCGGCCGCATCCACCGCAATCAGCCCGCCCGATCCGCCGAGCACCCCGAGTTCTGTCACCACCTGCTCCGCCGCCACCGCGACCTTCAGGCCGAGATAGCGCATTCGGCTGGCGATTTCATGCGCGGCGGCCCAGCGGATGAAAAACTCACCATGCCCGGTCGCCGAAATTGCGCAGGTGGCGTTATCCGCCCAGGTGCCGGCGCCGATCACCGGCGAATCCCCCACCCGGCCCGGCGGCTTGCCGGTCATGCCCCCGGTGGAGGTCGCGGCGGCGATGTTGCCTGCCTGGTCCCGCGCCACCGCGCCCACCGTGCCGTGCCTGGCCGCATCATCGCGGGTATCGGCGCTATCGCGCGCCCGGCGGGCCAGTTCATCCTGCAACGCCTGCCAGCGGCCATCGGTGAAGAAGTAATCCGGCTCTGCCCAAACCAGGCCCCGGCCACGCAGAAACTCCAGCGCGCCTTCGCCCATCAGCAGCACGCTCTCCGAATGCTCCATCACCGCGCGCGCCGCCAGCACCGGATTGCGCGGGCCGAAAATGCCGGCCACCGCCCCGGCGCCGCGATCCTCCCCGCGCATCACCGCCGCATCCATCTCCTGCCGCCCGGCGGCGGTGTAAACCGCGCCACGCCCAGCATTGAAATGCGGATCATCTTCCAACGCCATCACCGCGGCGGTCACCGCATCCAGCGCCGTGCCGCCATCCGCCAGCACGGAATGGCCGGCGCGCAACGCGGTCGCCAGCCCGGCACGATAGCCGGCTTCGCGGGCCGGGGTCATGGTCGCGGGGTTGATGGTGCCGGCGCCGCCGTGGATGGCTAAAGTGAACATGAGCGAACTCCAAAGAGAGATAAATTGTTCTTTTTGTTCACAAAAAGAACACCCTAAACCTGCAAAAACCCCACCCGATCCCCCTCGAGCACCGCGCAGGTCAACTCCCCGCCAAACACCGCCCCCGTATCAATCCCGATCCGATTATGCCGCACTTCCGGCGCCCCGCGCGGCGTGTGGCCATGCACGATCACGGCACCATGGTCGGCTTCGCTGTACAGAAACGAATTGCGGATCGTCAGCAGGTCCTGCGGCACCTGCGCGTCCAGCGCCACACCCGGCCGCACGCCGGCATGGGCGAACACATAGCCATCAATCCGGTGCTGATGCACCAGGGCTGCAAGCCAGGCGGTATGGTCGGGCGGGATAAAGCCGGGCCAGCTCTCACGCGGCGCCTCGTGGCTGCCGCCCCAACTGGCCAGGGCTTCCTTGCCGCCGGAAATCATCCAATCCGTCATCGATGCACCGGCACCGCCGAGTGCATCGAGCATGGTGCGTTCATGGTTGCCCATCAGGTTGATGGTGGGCAGCCCGGCAACGGGGTCGCCAGCGGCAAGCAGCGCCACCACGCCGCGGCTATCCGGCCCACGGTCTACATAATCGCCAATATGCACCAGCACGGGTTCGGCAATCGGCCGGGCCGCCAGGTCCGCCCGGATGTGCGTGTGCAAAGCCTGCAACTGGGCGAGGCAGCCGTGGATGTCGCCAATGGCATACACACGGCGATGCGGGGCGAGCCAACCCGGCGCGGGCGCGAAGTCGATGGTCATGGTTTGCGGGCTTCCCGACGGGCAATCCAGGTGGTGCTGATGAAAATCACGGCCGCCCCCGCCGCGGTGGTGGCGGTGGGCACATCGCCAAACACCCATAGCCCGGCCAGCGCGCTCCACACCAGATCGAGAAACTTGATCGACTGGGTGGCGCTGACATCGGTGGCGCGCAACGCCCGGTTAGACAGGTAATGCCCGGTGCTGCCGATCATGCCGCACAACATGAAGAGCGCCCATTGGGTCAGGGTGGGCCAGGTCCAGTGCAGAATGGCCATGGGCAGGCTGAACAGGCTGACGGTGATGGACTGCCAGACCACAATCACCTCCGGCCGGTCGCGTCGGGACAGCGCCTTGGTAATCAGGAATGATCCCGCGAACAGCGGGGCGGAGGCGAGCATCATCAGCGCGTAAATGCCACCACCGCCCTGAAAGCGCGGCGCGACAACGATCATCACGCCGAGGAACCCGATGGCCGCCGCCACCCAACGCTCCCATATCGGCCGTTCGCCGAGCAGCAGCACCGCGCCGAGCATCACGAAAATCGGGCCGGTGAAGCCAATGGCGGTGATATCGGCCAACGGCAGATGCGGCAGCGCCATGAACCACAGGGTAATGCCGGAGGTGTGGACCACGCCGCGCCAGAGCTGGCCTTGCAGGCCGCGCGGCGCGTAGCTGGCGAGGCCGGTGCGCAACACCAGCGGCAACATCACCAGCACGCCGCAGAAATAGCGGAGAAACTGGGTTTGCAGCGAATCCATCTCGGTCGTCAGCGCCCGCATGATGGTGTTGAGAAAGGTGAAAACCAGGCCGGAGCCGGCCATCCACATCATGCCGCGCACAGCCGGGGTAAGCCCGGCAGCGGCGTTCTGCAAACGTCGCAGCACGGTCAGGGCCTGTTTTCAGTTATTGGACGCATTTCGCTGAGACTAATGCACAGTCCCGCCGGTTCTGGCATGCTGGCACGGCATGCCAGAGCCCGCACACGCGCCTGTTGGGGGCGGCTTCGGTTGGCACTGGCATTGGTGGAGGTGGCGGATATAGTTCGGGCATGCGGGACCCGCGTCGGGCGCCGGCGAACCACGAAAGCCATGTGCGATGAATGCCACGCGTCCGAAGGTTGCCTTCCTGTCCACTGGCGGCACAATCGCCTCGGTTGGCGCCAATTCGTTGCAAATTCTCGACTATGGCTCCAACGGCAAAATGTTGCAGGCGGAGGAAATCGTCGCCGCCGTGCCGGAACTGGCCCTGGTGGCGGAGGTCATTCCGGTGCGATTTTCCACCGTGCCCAGTTCCAACCTGTATTTCAGCGACTGGCAGTTGATGGTGACCGAATGCGACCGGCTGGTGGCCGCGCATCCAGACCTCGCCGGCATCGTCATCGGCCACGGCACCGGCAGCCTGGAGGAAACCGCCTATTTCCTCAATCTGACGCTGAAGGTGCCGGTGCCGGTGGTGCTGGTGGGTTCGCAACGGCCGATCAGCGCACTGTCCAGCGATGCGGGCATGAACCTGCTGAACGCCGTGCGCGTGGCGGCATCGCCGGACTCGCGCGGCCTGGGCGTGCTGGTGCTGCTGAACGACGAAATCAACGCAGCGCGCGATGTGACCAAAACCTCCAACCTGCGGCTGCAAACCTTCCGCACCGCGGATTTCGGTGCGCTCGGCCATGCCGATGGCGATGCGGTGGTGTATTACCGGCGCCCGGTGCGGCTGGCGGCGCCGCAGACCGAGTTCGATAT
Source organism: uncultured Rhodospirillales bacterium (assembly GCA_903893975.1). GTDB lineage: Bacteria > Pseudomonadota > Alphaproteobacteria > Acetobacterales > Acetobacteraceae > CAITOL01. The sequence goes on from CAITOL010000006.1 coordinate 3,357, forward strand.
TCGCGGCCTGGCCAGCCTGCCACGGGTGGATATCGCGCCGAGCTATACCGGCGCCGATGGCACCGCCATCCGCGCCTATGTCGCGGCAGGGGCGGCGGGGATCATCTGCGCCGGCTTCGCGCCCGGTTCACCAACCCCGGCGGATTTCGAAGCGCTGGAGCAGGCCGCCGCCGCTGGGGTGGTGGTGATGCAATGCACCCGCGCCGGCAGCGGGCGGGTGTTTCAGGGCAAGCGGCTGCAACAGGCAGGGTTTCTGACCACCGATAACCTCACGCCGGTCAAGGCCCGGCTGCTGCTGGCGCTGGCGCTGACCCAAACCCGCGACCCGGCGGAGATTACGCGGATGTTCCTGACCTACTGATCGCGCCTGAGCACCGCTTTCATATCGACACCGAGTTTATCGAGCATCGCGATCAGCATGGCGTTCTGGTATTCGAGGTGATGCAGGATCACCTCGATCTCCTGCTCGGCCTTCACGTTCACCTCCAGATCATGCTCCGAGCGGATATCGGCGTGCCGACCCAGAATGTTCTGCCCGACCATGATCAGCGGCATGAGCAAAATCTGGATCAGATTGGAAATAAACAGCCAGAACACGAAGGCCATCGGTGGATCGAACTGCAATGCCGGCGGGACCAGCAGGTTCCAGCCCAGCCACAGCACCGTCCAGGTAACAATCGCCAGGAAAAACCCCATCGTGCCGACGCGGGTGGTGATCCACACCGCCAGGCGGTCCAGGCGGCTCAGCCGGGACTTCACTTCGTGGCTCACATTGCGCAACGGGGTCCGGCGCCGCCGGACTTCGGCAAGGCTTGGCGGCATGGGAATGCTTTCAGGGTCGCTCATGGCCAGTTCCAGGCTCCAAAATCCTGCCATGGCTCATAGACCAGACCCGTGTGGCGCGCGAGAGACTTTGTTACATCAGAACGTCTCGCGGCCGCTGCCGCAGCAGCGCCTCGGCCTCGGCGGCGATGCGCTGGGTAATCTCGGCGGCGGGGGCGATGTCGTGCATCAGCCCGATCGCCTCGCCGACAAAAACGCCAGCATCCGCCGTGCGCCCGTCAGCAACGGCGGCGAGGTAGGCGGCGCGGCCGGCTTCCGCCCCCTGGCGCTGCGCCGCCTCCTGCCCATACCACCGATCAACGAAGGCAGTGCGCAGCACCCGGCCGGTAAACTCGGCCGGCCAGTCATAGCCACGCGCGATATCGGCGGCGACCTGGCGGATGGTGCCATCCCCATTTTCCGCCAACGCGGCGCGCTGATGGTTGGGGTGGATCAGGCATTCCGGGCTGGCCCACAGGCGGGAGCCGAGCATAACCCCGTCAGCCCCGAGCATCATGGCGGCGGCCATGCCGCGCCCATCGGCAATGCCGCCTGCGGCAACCAGCACCGTGTGCGGGCTGCGGCGGGCCAGCAGATCCGCCACTTCCGGCACCAGGGTCAGCGTGGCCCGTGTGGCGCCATGGCCACCCGCTTCGGTGCCTTGGGCCACGATGATATCCGCACCGCACTCCAAAGCGGCCTGGGTGTGGGCGATGGTTTGCACCTGGCAGATCAGCGTGCTGCCCGCGGCGCGGATGGCGGGCGCGAACGGCGCCGGGTCACCGAAAGACAGCATCATCGCCGCCGGCGCATGCGCCAGCACCCGTTCCAGCAATGCCGGCTGGCGAGCCAAGGCCCAGGTGATAAAGCCGCAGCCCACGCGCGCATTGCCCGCGGCCGCGAACTCCCGCTCCAGCCAGTCCGCATCGCCATAGCCGCCGCCGATCAGGCCCAAACCACCGGCAGCGGTCACCGCCGCCGCCAAACGCCCGCCCGCGGCGCCGCCCATGGGGGCGAGCAAGATCGGAAGCGGAATGCCGAGCTGGGCGGTGAGCTTGGTGTGCCAGGGCATGCGAGGGGTCCGTGAAGGGAAACAAGGACAAGATTTTAGGCCTGCTTTTTTGCAAAAAAGCAGCAAGAACTTTTGAAACTGGGTCCCGTGTGCACACGCCAGCCCCATGGTCTACGGCGAAGCTCAGAAATGGATGAAGTTTTTTTGGTTCTTTTTGTCCACAAAAAGAACACCTTACCCAATTCTACCCCGCCCCACCAATCAGCGCCGCAATCTCCGGCCGACAAGACCCGCACCCCGTACCCGCCGCAGTCGCGACGCCGATGGCCGCAACCGTGGTGCAGCCTTCCCGGATGGCGGCACTGATCTGGCCCGCATTCACCCCGTGGCACACGCAGACCATCGGCGTGGCCGGTGCGGCGTTGGCGGGGAAGCCGGCGAGCAGGGCCGCGCGGATGGGGCGGGTGATCGGCGTGGCGAACGCGTCGGCAAGCCAGCTGCGCGGCGGCAGGATGTGATCGGCGCCCACGAACAGGCAGGCCTGCAACTGGCCGTTCTGCACCAACGCGGCGCGAAAGCGGCCGCTGGCCGGGTCTTCCAACCGCATCCAGCTGGCATCCAACCGCAGTTGCTGCGCCAGCGCGGCGAAGGCCGCCGCCGGCGTGGTCTGGCCCGCATATTCATAACGCCAGACACCATTGGCCAGCGGAATGGCGCAGGCCCAATCCGCCAATCCAGGGTCCAGCGGGCTGCGGGTCAGGACAAAGCCATGCCAGGTGGCGGCGAAGGTGGTGACGGCGGCGGGGGTGTATTTCAGCTCCGGCTGCCCGCTGATCGGGTCCACCGCCGGGGTCACGGTGGGGTTGATGCGGCCGGCGCCGCACAGCGCGTCGGTCCAGTGCATCGGGGCGAACACGCAGCCGCGCCGCAACCCCGCATCGTGCCGCAGCCGCAGGATGGCGGCACCGTGCCGGGTGGCAAGGCGCACCAGCGCGCCATCGGGCTGCGGCGCATCCTCGGGATGCATGGCCAGAAACGGTTCCGGCACATGCGCCAGCAGGCGCGGGGCGCGGGCGGTGCGGGTCATGGTGTGCCACTGGTCGCGCACCCGGCCGGTCAGCAGGATGAAGGGGAAGGCTTCGTCGACCGTTTTTGCCGGCGGCCGCAGCGCCGTGGGCACCAGCCGGCCATGGCGGGTGCTGGCCAGCCGCACCTCGCCCGGCCGGCCTTGCGGGCAGGGCCAGCGTGTCGGCGCCAGGGCGTCGTATTGCGCATCGGTCAGGCTGGCGAGGGCGGAGATATCGAACACCCGGGCGCCATCATTGTCCAAGCCCGACAGAGCCGCATGCTCGCGGAAAATATCGGCCGCACCGGTCCAGCCGAAATCCTGGCCAAGCCGCGCGGCCACCTGGGACAGCGCCCACCAATCGGCCCGCGCCTCACCGGGGGCCGGCAGGAAGCCGCGCTGGCGGCTGATCATCCGCTCGCTATTGGTCACCGTGCCGTCTTTCTCCCCCCAGGCCAGAGCGGGCAGCACAACATGGGCGAGCCGGGCGGTGTCGGTGTTCGCTTCACAGTCCGAGACCACCACGAAGTCGCACCCCGCCAGCGCCGCGCGGATGGCGGTGCTGTCGGGCAGGGAAACGGCGGGATTGGTAGCGAGGATCCACACCGCACGCACCTGGCGCTGGGCGATGGCGTCGAACAGCGCCACCGCCTTCAGGCCGGGACGTTGCGGCAGCCGATCGGTGCCCCAGAACCGCGCCAGCCGGGCGTGATCGCCGGGCCGGTCCCATTCCAGATGCGCCGCCAGCATATTGGCGAGGGCGCCAACTTCGCGCCCGCCCATCGCATTGGGCTGCCCGGTCACGCTGAACGGCCCGGCGCCGGGCTGGGCGATGCGCCCGGTGAGCAGATGCAGGTTGAGGATGGCGTTGACCTTGTCGGTGCCGGCGCTGGATTGGTTGACGCCCTGGCTGAACAGGGTGACCACCTTTTCGGTGGCGGCGAACCAGGCGAAGAACGTCGCCACTGCCGCCTCCGGCAGCCCGCACAAGGCAGCGGTGTGCGCGGCATCCGGGGTTTGCTGCCGGGCGAGCACCACTGCCGGATCGGCCGAATGCGGCGCGAGATGGGCGAGCAGGCCGCTGAACAGCGCCACATCCGTGCCGGGCGCCAGCGGCAGATGCAGGTCCGCATCCTCGCAGGTGGCGGTGCGGCGCGGGTCGAGCACCACCAGCCGGATCGGGCGCTGGGCGCGCGCGGCTTGCAGGCGCTGGTAGAGCACCGGATGGCACCAGGCGGTGTTGGAACCGACCAGAATAACCATGTCCGCCAGTTCCAGATCGTCATACACGCCCGGAACCAGGTCCTCGCCAAAGGCGCGTCTATGCCCGGCCACCGCGCTGGCCATGCACAGGCGGGAGTTGCTGTCGATATTGGCCGTGCCGAACACGGCTTTGGCTAATTTGTTGGCAGCGTAATAATCCTCGGTCAGCAATTGGCCGGAGACGTAAAGCGCCACCGAATCCGGCCCGTGCGCGGCGATAGTGGCGGCAAAGCCGGCGGCCACCCGGTTCAGCGCGGCGGCCCAATCCGTGCGGTCGCCGTCCACGCTGGGGTAAAGCTGGCGATTGTCCAACCCCAAGGTCTCGCCCAGCGCCGTGCCTTTGCTGCACAGGCGCCCGGCATTGGCGGGGTGGTCCGGATCGCCGGAAATCCGGCCATCGGGCGTGGCCAACACACCGCAGCCGACGCCGCAATACGGGCAGGTGGTGCGGGTGGCGGTCATGCGAAAGCCGGGCCGAACGGCAGCACGTCGCGCAGCGCGCCCAGCGGCCGCGCATCGCGGATCAGGCGCATATACCAGGGGGCGTCCTCGGTCGCGCCATACAGCACCGCCCCCACCAGCCGATCGTTCCGCAGCAGCAAGCGCCGGTAGCCGCCATCGGGGTCGTCCAGCACCAGCGCATCGGTATCCGGGGCGGCGATCTCCCCCGCAGACCACACCGGCGCCCCGGCAATTTTCAGCGCCGCCGAGTCGGCGCTGGCGCGGTAACGCGCCGGCTCCCCCAAGGCGGTGCGGGCGGCGATCTCGGCTTGCGCCAAAGCCGGGGCAACCAGGCCCACGCATTGGCCGCGATGCTCGGCGCACTCGCCACAGGCCAGGATGGCCGGGTCGGACGTGCGCATCGCGTCATCCACCACAATGCCGCGGCCAACGGCCAGCCCGGCGGCGGCGGCCAGGGCGCTGTTGGGGCGAATGCCAACCGCAATCACCACCAACCGGGCCGGCAGCTGCGTGCCATCGGCAAGGGTGACGCCGGCCGGGGTGATGGCCTGGGTATTGGCCAGGGTGCGGACGGCCATACCCTGGATGGCGAGATGGGCTTGCAGGCGCGCGGCCGCTGGCGGGTCGAGCTGGCGTTCCATCAGACGGTCCGCCGCATGCAGCACCGTCACCCGCATCCCGCGCAACGCGAGCCCGGCGGCGGCTTCCAACCCCAATAGTCCGCCACCGATGACGATCGCCTCGCCTCCCCGGCTGGCGGCACCGATCATCGTTTCGACATCGGCCAGCGTGCGATACAGCCGCACATGCGGCAGATCGGCGCCCGGCAATGGCAGGCGAAACGCCGCGGCGCCGGTGGCCAGCACCAATGTTGCGTAGCCGATCCGGCGGCCATTGCTGGCGATCACCCGGCGCGCGGCGCGGTCGATCGCGGCAATGCGCAAGCCGGCCAGGTGGCGCACCCCCAACGCCGGTGGGCGGCGCAGGTCGTGCGCCGTTACCTCCCGCGCCAGATAACGGCTGAGGGCCACGCGGTCATACGGCACGCCCGGCTCGTCACCGATCAGCGTCACAGCCTGCCCGGCGGCGGCCAGCCGGTCGGCGACCCGCACCCCGGCCGGGCCGGCGCCGACGACGACAAAGCTCATGCTGCGTCTGCGGGGTTGCGATGGCGGGCGTAAAGAAACTCCATCACCCCGGCGCGGGCGGCGAGGAAGCGCGGGTCTTGCGCCAAGGCCAGCCGGTCGCGCGGGCGCGGCAGATCGACGGTCAGGATCTCACCGATTTCCGCCTCCGGGCCGTTGGTCATCATCACAATCCGATCCGATAGCAGAACAGCCTCGTCCACATCATGCGTGATCATCAGCACCGTGGTGCCGAGCCGGGCGTGGATCTGCATGACCTGATCTTGCAGATGCGCACGGGTGAGCGCATCGAGCGCGCCGAACGGTTCATCGAGCAGCAGCACTTTCGGCTGCATCGCCAGAGCGCGGGCAATGCCGATGCGCTGCTTCATCCCGCCGGAGATTTCACCGGGCTTTTTGTCGGCGGCATGTTCCATGCGCACCAAAGCCAAGGTCTCATCGACCCAGCGCGCCCGCTCGGCGCGGGATTTGCTGCGGCTGAACACCTGATCGACCGCGAGGCGGACATTTTCCCGGCAGGTCAGCCAGGGCAGCAGCGAGTGGTTCTGAAACACCACCGCGCGGTCCGGACCGGGTTCATCCACCTCCCGCCCATCCAGCACCACCCCACCACCGGTGGCTTGCAGCAGGCCGGCAACGATATTGAGCAGGGTGGACTTGCCGCAGCCGGAATGGCCGATGATGGCAACAAACTCCCCGCGGGCCACATCCAGGCTGACCGATTGCAGCACGTTCGGCGCACGCGGCGCGAAGCGAATGGAAACGTTGGAGATGTTGAGGAAACGCGGATCCATCAGGCTGTCCCCCGGGTGACGAGCCGCCCGAGTAACGCCACCAGCCGGTCGAGCACGAAGCCGACGAGGCCGACATAAATCAGGGCGACGATGATGTCGGAGATGTTGGAACTGTTCCAGGCATCCCAGATGAAAAAGCCGATACCCACGCCACCGACCAGCATTTCAGCGGCGACGATGGCGAGCCAGGACAGGCCAATGCCAATGCGCAGCCCGGTGAAGATGAACGGCGCGGCGGCGGGCAGCAGAATTTTGCTGAAGTAGCCAAAGCCGCGCAGGCGGATCACTTTGGCAACGTTCCGATAATCCTGTGGCACGTTGCGCACGCCAACGGCGGTGTTGATAATCACCGGCCAGATCGCGGTGATGAAGATCACGAAAATCGCGCTGGGCTGCGCATCCCGAAACGCCGCCAGCGACAGCGGCAGCCACGCCAACGGCGGCACGGTGCGCAGCACCTGGAAAATCGGGTCCAGCCCACGCATCGCAACCGGGCTGGTGCCGACCAGCAGGCCGAGCGCGATCCCGGCCAGCGCGGCCAGGGTAAAGCCCAACGCCACCCGTTGCAGGCTGGCCGCCAGATGCCAGCCCAGGCCCTTATCCAACCCGCCGTGATCGTAGAACGGATGCAAAATGAGCTCGCGGCTTTGCATCCACACTTTCGACGGCGCCGGCAGGCCCGCGCCGGGATGGTCGAGCAGTAATTGCCAGAGCACACCAATAACAATCAGCATCACCAGCAGCGGCATGGCGTCGGTGATGCGGCGGCGCAACGCCGGCCACAGGGCGGCGGGTTGCAAGCGCGGCGCCAGCACGGCGATGCGCCCGAGTGCGGAGTCCATCGTCGCCCCCTCAGCCCGCGTGTTTCTTGATCGCCAGCCCGGCGAGATAGGCGCCGGGGGCGGCGGGATCGAACACCGTGCCATCGAAGAAGGTTTCCACCCCGCGCGACGGCCCGGCCGGCAGGTCGGTGGCACCGGCAAGCTTCGCGGCCTCGCGCCAGAGCTCCTCGCGGTTCACCTCGGCAATCAGCGGTGCGGTCGCCAGGTCCGGCGGCAGCACGCCCCAGCGGATGTTCTCGGTCAGGAACCACAGATCATGCGAGCGGAACGGGTAGGACGCATGGTCGGCCCAGAACTTCATCCGCAACGGCGAGGCGGTGGCGGCGCGGCCATCGCCAAAGTCGATATCGCCTTTGCTGCGCGGCAGAATATCGGCCGGGGGCACGTTGAACCAGGCACGCCGGCCGAGGATGTCGGCAAGCTCCGCCTTGTTGGCGAGGCTATCGGCCCAGATCTGCGCTTCGATCACCGCGGCGGTCAGCGCCAGGGCGGCGCGCGGATGTTTCGCCACCCAATCGGCCCGCATGACGAAGGATTTTTCCGGATGGTCCTTCCAGATCTCACCGGTGACGCAGGCGCTGTAGCCCAGACCCTGATGCACCAGCTGATCGTTCCACGGCTCGCCAACGCAGAACGCGTCCATGGTGCCGACCTTCATGTTCGCCACCATTTGCGGCGGCGGCACGACGATGGTTTCCACATCCCGGTCCGGATCGATCCCGCCCGCGGCGAGCCAGTAGCGCAGCCACAGATCATGCGTGCCGCCCCGGAAGGTCATGGCGACCTTGTTGCTGGCCTTGTGGGCGGCAAAAGCGGCTTTCAGCGGGCTGGCATCCAGCTTGGCGCCCAAAGGTTGCAGCGCCTTGGAAACGCTGATCGCCTGGCCGTTGGTGTTCAGCCGCGCCAGAATGCTCATCGGCACCGGCTGGCCGTTTTGCACCACCTTGCCGGTGGCCATCAGATACGGCAGCGGCGTCAGGATATGCGCGCCATCAATGCCGCCCGCGCCACCGCCGAGCACCAGGTTGTCGCGGGTGCCGCCCCAGGACGCCTGCTTGGCGACCTCCACATCCGGCATGCCGTATTTGGCAAACAGGCCTTTTTCCTTGGCGATGATCAGCGGCGCGGAATCGGTCAGCGCGATGTAGCCAAGCACGGCTTTGGGGGTTTCCGGCCCGCTGGTCTGGGCGAAGGCACCGGCCGGCAGGGCGGCGCGTGCGGCACCCAGCACAGCGGTGGCGGAAGCGGTTCGCAGCATCTGGCGGCGGGTGGCGCGGGTCATGGTCACAGGCTCCGGGAAAAGGGCGGGTAGTCGGTGAAAATTGGCAATGGCGGCAGGCCGGTCAGGGCGTGGGCGCGCTGCCACAGATCTGGCCGCCAGATCGTGGCGGCGGAGGCACCATCCGGCGGCGCGTGGCCCCAGCGCTGCATCGCCGCCAGCCACCACGCGGCGTGCGCGGGCTCCGGGCGGGTCGCCGCAGCGGCATGCACAATGGCGCCGGGCAGCGCGATGGCCGCCCCGCCGGCGCTGCGGATGATCTGCTGGTGCACCGCCAGCGCAATCACCGCTGGCGGCACGGCGGGCAGCGCGGTGCGGTGCAAAATCGCGATCGACTCCGCCAGATTGGCCGGGTCCGCCAGCCAGGCGGCGGCCTCGATCATCGCGGCGGTCGCGGCCAAAGCGGGTGCGGGGTCGCGCGCCAGGGCGGCGGCGGAAAACGCCAGCACCTTTTCCGGATGGCCGGGCCAGAGTTGCACGCTGCCGAGCACGATCTGCCCGACATCAAGATCGACCGCGCGGGAACCCCAGGGCTCACCGGCGCAAAACCCGTCAATCGTGCCATCGGCCAGCGCATCCGGCAGCGCCGATGGCGGCAGCACCACCAAGCGCACATCGTGGTCCGGGTCGATGCCGGCGGCGGCGAGCCAGTGGCGCAGCAGGTAGTTATGCGACGAATACGGGAACACCACCGCCAGCACGGCCGGCCGCCCGGCCGCGCGGCGCGCCGCCAGCACCGGCGCCAACGTGGCGGCGGCGAGCGGCCACTCCAGGCCTCCGAGTTCGGCCACCAGCCGATGGCTGAGCACCAGCATATTGCCGTTGCGCCCAAGCGTAGCGGTCACGCCGAGGTTGGCGGCGAGCCCGCCCAGGCCGAAATGGCAGGCCAGCGGCATGGGGCCCAGCATCTGCGCCCCGTCCCACGCGCCCACGGCCACCCGGTCGCGCAAGGCGGACCAGGACCCAGCCGGCGCCAGGGCAACGCTAACGCCGTGCCGGGCGAACAGGCCCTTGGCCGCCGCCACCAGCACCGGCGCCGCATCGGTCAACGGCACATAGCCGAGCGTCAGATCGACGCGGCCAGTGTGCAGTGCGGGGGTGACACAGGGGGCGGCAAGCTCGGACACGGGCGGCTCCGCGCGGCGTTGAGCCGCAAGACCGGGCGCGGGCCGCCATTGGACCGCTGGGAAGGACAATTGCTCCGCACGCAGCCATCATTGGCCGAGGCGGGTCCGCAAGGGGACACCGAACCTCAGCAAGAGCCATGCCACATAAATAGCCACAATTCCGCAGGCATCGCGAATGCCAAGTGCGTTATTTGGGCATAATCAGCCCAATAAATAGGCTATGGCGATTTATTGTTCAGAATATCCGCCATCGCGATCACATCTGCGGCGATATCCGCCAGACGCTTCCCGCGATCCATCGCCATTTTACGCAACGCACGATGCGCGGCATCCTCGCTCATGCCCCGGGTCTGCATCAGCAGGCGCTTGGCGCGGTCGGTCATTTCCCGTGCTTCCAGCGCACCGCGCGCGGCCTGCAATTCGGACCGCAACGCCTGATGCGCACGAAACTGCGCCATCGCCACGTCCAGCACCGATTTCACCCGCGCCGGCGCCAGGCCTTCCACCACATAGGCAGCCACCCCTGCCTCCACCGCCGCCACCATGCTGTCCGGGTCGGAGCGATCCACAAACATCGCCACCGGGCGCGGCTCATCCCGTTGCAGCGCGCGCAGGCTTTCCAGCGTATCGCGCGACGGGCTGTCGAGGTCGCAGACAATCACCTCCGCCGCGCTGCGCCGCACGGCCTCCACCAGCGCCGAGGCATCCGGGACCACAGCGGCGACCACGCAGCCATGCGCTTCGAGCGCCTGGCGCACCGCGGCGGCACGGTCTGGATTGTCGTCGACCAAGAGTACCCGCAAACTCATCCCCATCAGCGGCCTCGCGCCGCTTCATGATGCACTGCAACATGGCCGGACGCCAACAGCAATGTCCACCGGCCCAGGGGGATGGCATGGCCGCGCGCGTGTTCCGCGATTACGATCAGGCGGCGCTGGACCGCGCCTATGAGCAAGGCGTTTGGGCCGGCAATGCGGCGGAGGTGGTGGCGCGATATGGTAGCGCCAGTGCCGTGGTACGGTCGCGGCTGCGCTGCCATCGCGACGTGCCATACGGCGTAACCGCAGCCGAGGTGCTGGATATTTTCCCCGCAGCCCGGCCCGGCGCCCCGGTGCAGGTGTTCATTCACGGCGGCGCCTGGCAGCTGCTGTCGAAGGACGAAAGCTGCTTCGCGGCGGAAACCTTCGTGCAGGCCGGCGCCTGTTTTGTGGCGCTGAACTTCGCCAATATCCCCGCCGTGCGGCTGCCGGACATGGTGGCGCAGGTGCGGCGCGGGCTGGCCTGGGTGGCGCGCAACATTGCCGCCTTTGGTGGCGACCCGGCGCGGATTTTCCTGTCCGGCCATTCGTCCGGCGGGCATCTGGCGGCAATGGCGCTCATCACCGACTGGTCCGCGCACGGCCTGCCGGCCGACACGATCAAAGGCGGGCTGTGCGCCAGCGGCATGTATGATCTGGCCCCGGTGATGCTCAGCGCGCGGCGGCATTACCTGGGGCTGACGGATGCGGAGATCGCCGCCCTCAGCCCAATCCGCCACCTGGCGCAGCTGGCCTGCCCGGTGCTGGTCGGGCGCGGCGGGCCGGAGAGCCCGGAATTCATCCGCCATGCCGACGCATTTGCGACCGCGCTCGCGGGCCGCTTGGCCGGGCAGGTCATCTGCCCGGCGCATAATCATTTTGAAGTGGTGGAAACCCTGGCCAGCCCGCATTTCGGGCTGGGCCAGGCGGTCCTGCGGCAAATGGGGCTGGCGTAGCCCTTAACCCTGATGCGTCACCTCCACCGCGACGTAGCCGGTATGACCATCGCGCATCACCCGCAGCGCCACATCATCGCCGGCCTTCACCGCCTTGCGGATCGCGCCCACCGCATCCTCGGCCGAGGCCACGGCATGGGTGCCGACGCCCAGGATCAGATCCCCTTCCTGCAGCCCGGCCAAAGCGGCGGGTGAGCCAGGCTGCACCCGGGCAACCAAAGCGCCTTTGGTGCTGGGCGGCAGGTCCAGTTGCTCCCGCATCTGCGGGGAGATTTGGGTCAGCGCGAGGCCGATCCCCTCGGGCCGTTGCGCGGCGCCGGCATCGGCCAGGGCTTCGCTGGGGATGGCGCTCAGCGTCGCGGTCAGGGTTTCCAGCTTGCCGTCGCGCAGCACGTCCAGCTTGGTGTCGGTGCCCGGCTTGATCGCGGCGATGGCACGGGCCAGCGCGCGCGGATCGGCCAGTTTGCTGCCGTTGATGGCGCGGAGCACATCGCCCTCCCGCAGCCCCGCCTTCCCGGCCGGGGAATCCGGCACCACGGTCGTGATCAGCGCGCCGGCATTTTCCGGGTCGCCCAGATGCAGCGCGGCGGCAAGCGCCTTGTCGATCGGTTGTGACTCCACGCCGAGATAGCCGCGGGTCACATGGCCGGTGGTCTCCAGCTCCGCGACCACTTTGCTCACCATATCCGACGGGATGGCAAAGCCGATGCCGATGCTGCCACCGCTGGGCGACAGAATGGCGCTGTTCACACCCACCACCTGCCCGGCCTGGTTGAACAACGGCCCGCCGGAATTGCCGTGGTTGATCGGGGCATCAACCTGGATGAAATCGTCATACGGCCCGGCGCCGATATTGCGCCCGCGTGCCGAAACGATGCCGGCGGTCACCGTGCCGCCCAGGCCGAACGGGTTGCCCATCGCCAGCACCCATTCCCCCGGACGCACATTGGTGGTTTCCGCCAGTTCCAGATACGGCAAGGCGGTGGCGGCTTCGACCTTCAGCACCGCAACATCGCTGCGCGGGTCGCGCCCGATGACCTTGGCCGGCAATTCCCGGCCATCATCGAGGGTGACGGTCACGGTTTTCGCGTCCTGCACCACGTGGTTGTTGGTCACCACAAATCCGTCAGCGCTGACGATGAAGCCAGAGCCACGGGCTTCCGCCAGCCGGCCGTTCGGCGGTGTGGGGGTGGGCGCGCCGCGCCGCAGGCCAGGGGCGGGGGCCGGGTCTTCATCCGCCGCCGGGCGGGCAACCATTTTAATGGTGATCGACACCACCGCCGGCTTCACCTTGGCCACCAGATCGGAAAAATCCGGCAGCATGGCATGGCTCGCCAGGCCGGCATTCTGCGGCGCCGTGGCGGGGGCGGCGGTGGCCAGACCGACCAGCGCGCTGCTGCCCAGCAAACCGGCCACGAGCGCGATGCGCGCGACGCGAAGCGGGGAAACGGGAAGGTATGACATGCGATTGCCTGTTGCTGTTCGGGAAAGATGTGGCGGCGGGGGCGCCGTCCACTTGCCCGGCACCATGCCCGGAAGCAGCCAACCAGCCGATGTCAGCCGGGTGAAACCTGTGTTAGCCAATCGCGCCCCCCGAACCGACCTTCGCGGATCAGTAGGGTTGAGCCGCAGGGGCAATCTGTCGTATCACGGCGGCGCGCCGGATTAGCACAGTGGTAGTGCAGCGGTTTTGTAAACCGAAGGTCGCGGGTTCAAATCCTGCATCCGGCACCACCCCCGCGCCGGCGGTCGGCTTAGTTCTGCCGGCCCAATAATCCGCGGGCGATCACCTGGGCCTGGATTTCCGCCGCACCTTCGAAAATCGACAAAATCCGCGCGTCGCACAGCACCCGGCTGATCGGGTATTCAATCGCGTAGCCATTGCCGCCATGGATTTGCAGGGCGCAATCGGCATTGGCCCAGGCCACCCGGGCGGCGAGCAGCTTGGCCATGCCGGCTTCGATGTCGCAGCGCTGGCCGCTGTCTTTCTGATGCGCGGCGAAATAGGTCAGCTGGCGCACCAGCATGGTTTCCACCGCCATCCAGGCCAGCTTGTTGCTCACGCGCGGGAATGCGACGATGGCGCGGCCGAACTGGTTGCGCTGCACCGCGTAGGCCACGCCGAGTTCGAGCGCGTTCTGCGCCACGCCCAGCGCACGGGCGCCGGTTTGGATGCGGGCGCTCTCGAAGGTTTCCATCAACTGCTTGAAGCCCTGGCCTTCTACACCGCCGAGCAGGCCGGACACCGGCACGACAAAGTTATCGAAGCCGAGTTCGTATTCCTTCATGCCACGATAGCCGAGCACGCGAATTTCGCCGCCGGTCATGCCCGGCGCCGGGAACGGATCGGCATCCGTGCCACGCGGCTTCGGCGCCAGCAGCATCGACAGGCCCTTGTAGCCCGGCGCATCCGGGTCGGTGCGCACCAGCATCGTCATCAGATCGGACCGGGCGGCATGCGTGATCCACGTCTTCGCGCCATATACGCGGTAGACATCGCCGTCACGCACCGCGCGGGTGCGCAGGCTGCCGAGGTCGGAGCCGGTATTGGGTTCGGTGAACACCGCCGTGGGCAAAATCGTGCCGGCGGCGATGGCGGGCAGATACTGCGCCTTCTGCGCCTCCGTGCCGGCCAGGCCGATCAGTTCGGCGGCGATTTCCGCCCGCGTGCCCAAGGAGCCGACGCCGATATAGCCGCCGCTCAACGCCTCGGAGACGACGCACATGGCGATCTTCCCCAGGCCAGCACCGCCGCGATCTTCGCTGACCGTCAGGCCAAAGACGCCCATCTGCGCCAGTTGTTCCACCACCGGGCCGGGGATCAGCTCGTCGCGCTGGTGCCAGCCTTGCGCATGCGGGGCGATTTCGCTGGCCGCGTAGCGCAGGAACTGGTCGCGGATGGCGGCAATGGTGTCGTCGGCGAGGCCGACATCGCCGAAATTGCCCACGGTGGCGGCGGCAACAACGGTTTGCCGCGCTGCGGCCAGGGCCTCCGGCGCGTTCAGCTCGGCCAGCACTGGGTCGCGCAGAAAGGCGTGCGTCGCCTCCGCATCAATGCCGATATCGCCGGGGCGGACGATTTCGGTCTGGCTCATCGGAATGCCGCTGCCGATCTGGGCGAGGAATTCCGCGAAGCCGAGCCGCAACATCGCCGCTTCCACCGCCGTCAGCCGGCCGGCATCGCGCAGGCCGGTGGCCCAGAGCAGGCTTTGCCGCAGGGCTTCGACATAGGTCGCCTGCCAGGCGAAGCCGTGCGCAGCGAGCTGGTGGATATCCACCAAAGCGGCATCCACCCGGCCATCGCGCTGCACCTGCCGCGCGGTGGCGTGCCGGGCCTGGGCGAGGAACTGTTCCGCCAGCGTCAGGCCGCGCCGGCAAAGCTGAAGGATGCTGTCAAACGCGCTCATTGTGCTGGCCCCGCTACCACTCCGGCATCATGCAATTTGGCATACGCCGCCGATGGCAGGCCGAGAAGCTCGGTCAGCACCGCCTCGGTATGCTCGCCCAAACGCGGCGCGGCGGCGGGCGGGCGGCGGCCGGTGGCAAAGCCGAGCGGCTGGGCGTTGACCATCACGGTGCCAACCCCGGGTTGCTCCACCTGGGCGAAAATCGGATTGGCCGTGGAGCATTGCGGATCTTCCTGCACCAGCTGGCGGAAATCCTGATACGGCCCCCACAGCACCCCGCTGCCAGCAAAGGCGGTGGTGATTTCGGCGAGGGTGTGGCGGGCGAACCATGGCTCCAACAGCGCCGAAATAGCGTGGCGGGCTTCAAACCGGCCGCCTTCCTGGTTCAGGTCCACCTGCATCATCGGGCCGATCATCGCCAGCCGCTCCGCCAGCCCGGTGGCCGTGCCGATGGCGCGCCATTGCCGGTTGGAAATCGCCGCCAGCATGATCCGCCGGCCATCGGCGGTGGCGAAATCGCGGCCATAGGCACCGTAAAGGTCGTTGCCGAGCGGCGGGCGCACCGCGCCGTTGATCTGCACATCAGCGACGTAGCCAAGGTTGGAAACGGTGGCGAGCATCACATCCGACAGCGCCAGGGTCACTTCCTGGCCCTGGCCGCTATCGCGCCGGGCACGTTCGGCGGCGAGAAAGCCGGTGCTGAGATAGAGCGCGGCGGCAATGTCCCACGCCGGCAGCACGTGGTTGACCGGGGCGTCGCCCGTGCCAGTGGCGAGCGGAAAGCCACTGGCGCAGTTCACGGTGTAGTCGATCGCCGAGCCGCCTTGCGGCGTGCCGGTCAGCCGCATCATGATCAGGTCCGGCCGATGCGCCGACAGGGCGGCGTAGCTCATCCAGCCGGAAGCCGGCAGGTTGGTCAGCAGGTTGCCGCCGCCCACGCCGGGGGCGCAGATCAGCGCCCGCGCCAGTTCCTGGCCTTGCGGCGTGTTGAGTGCGAGGGCGACCGAGCGTTTGGCCTTGTTCAGGCTGGCCCAGTAAAGGCTGGTGCCGCTGGGGGCGAGCGGCCAGCGGCCGATATCGATATTGCCGCCGATCGGGTCGATGCGGATGACGTCGGCGCCCAGCTGCGCCAGGGTCATGCCGCCCAGCGGGGCGGCGATGAAGGCGGACACTTCCACCACGCGCAGGCCGGCCAGCGGATATGCCATCGTTCACCCTCTCCTCAGCTTCAGGGCCGCCTTGCTCCCCCAAAGCGGCAGGTCGGTCAACCCCCGCGCATGGCGCTGGGGGTTGCCGCCCAAACGGAGTGAATTAGCGGACGGCGAGCAGTTCGACGTCGAACACCAAAGTGGCGTTCGGCGGGATCACGCCGCCAGCGCCACGCGCGCCATAGCCGAGTTCCGGCGGGATGATCAGGGTGCGCTGGCCGCCAACCTTCATGCCGGCAACGCCCTGGTCCCATCCGGCAATGACCATGCCGGCGCCGAGGGCGAACTGGAACGGGTCGTTCCGATCGCGCGAGCTATCGAATTTGCGGCCCTTGTTATCGGGCGCGGCGTCATCAAACAGCCAGCCGGTGTAGTGGACGGAAACGGTCTTGCCAGCGACGGCCTCGGCGCCGGTGCCGATCTGGTGGTCGATCATGATGGGTCCTTGATGCAATGGCCGGTGCGACATGGGCGCCGCACCAGGGCGGCGGACCCTACAGGCGCAGGGCGGCCTTAGGCAACCATACCCGGCTCCGGGAAGCGGAGCTGGGGTAAGATTTTGAGAAGGCTACAAAAGTTCAAGAAAATGCGCCACTTGGCATTCTGTAAGAAAAATACAAGCGATTATCGCAACCAGAATTTGATTTAGATCATAGCCCCCTCTCGCCGGCGCATGCGCAGATGCGGTACTAGGGGAGATCTGCAAATGACGGCCAGGAAGATTTTCGGCGTTCTGAGTGGCATTGCATTTGGGGGCCTGTTGGTGCCGCAGGCAGCCCAGGCTTTGCCGGCTTTCGCGGCGCAAACCGGCCAGACCTGCACCGCGTGCCATATTGGTGGCTTCGGGCCGCAACTGACCCCGCTGGGGCGGGCGTTCAAGATTGGCGGCTACACCCAAACCGGCGGCGACGGATTGCGCGCGAAAATCCCGCTCTCGGCCATGGCGCTCGGGTCGTTCACCAACACCGCCTCCGCCGTTCCCGCCGACCAGGTCGCCACCGGCTACCGCGCCAACAACAACCTCAACCTCGATCAGGCCAGCCTGTTCATCGCCGGGAACATTGGTGACCATTCCGGCGCGATGATGCAGATCACCGGCGGCAATAATTTCGCCGCCTGGAAGCTCGATAACTCCGACATCCGGCCCTTCACCACCGCGTTTGACGTCGGCGACAAGGAGCTGCGCATCGGCTTCACACTGAACAACAACCCGACGGTGCAGGACCCGTATAATTCAACCTATGCCTGGGGCTACCCGTATGTGGCCCCTGGCCTGGCGCCAACCCCGGCGGGGCAGACCATGCTGGCCGGGGCGTTGAGCACCAACTCGATCGGCTACACCGGCTATCTCTGGTGGGACAAAAGCCTCTACCTGGAGGCCGGGGTTTACCAGACCCAAAGCCCGTGGCTGCTGAAGGCCGGCGGCAACGATTTCAGCATCGGCAGCACGGCGGGTGCCGCCCCGTATCTGCGGGCCGCATATGAATGGAACTGGGGCGATAATTCCGCCCATGCCGGCGCGCTGTTCATGCAATCCAATGTCAGCCCGGTATCCGGGGTGCGGCAGACCGATCCATCCTTCGGGCATGATACCTACACCGACACGTCGCTTGATGCTGGCTACCAGTATCTGGGGAACGGCACCCATATCTTCACGGTGGATGCGATTTACACCCACGAGCAACAGGCGCTGAACGGGTCTGCCGCCGCGTTCAATGCCGCCAACGCCACCAGCTTTGGCAGCAAATACAGCCTGGATCAGTTCCGTATCAACGGGTCGTATTGGTACAACAACACCTATGGGCTGACGCTGAACTATCAGCGGGTCTGGGGCAGCGCCAATCCGGTGCTGTATGCCCCCGGTGAATTCACCGGCAGCGCGGCATCGCGCCCGGGCACCGATGCCTATGTGGTTGAGGTGGACTGGGTGCCGTTCGGCAAGGACGATTCCTGGGCCGCCCCGTTGGCCAATCTGAAGCTCGGCGTCCAGTATATCGGCTATGTCCGCTATAACGGTGGCACCGCGGCCTATGATGGCGTGACCGGCCGCTCGGCGAGCAACAACAACACCGTCTATGCCTTCGCCTGGCTCGCGTTCTGATCCGCCTGCCGCGCATCCTCGCCGGGATGCGCGGTGGTGGCGGCCCCTTTTGACGTGAGGCAGCCAATGCTCAGCCTGCAACCCTATGTCAGCGATATCATTCTATTTTTGCACCCAACCTTCGGCGTGCTCGGCACCATGGCCGCGTTATGGGTGCTGGTGGAGGCGCTGAACCCCAATGCCGCGAGCCAGCGCCGCATGCGCCTGGCCGCCGCGGCGGTGGCGGTTTGCTTCGTGCTGGCCTGGGTCTTCGGCGGCTACTGGTATGTGAATTATTACTATGCCGACAAGGCGCTGATCCTGCACGGACCCTGGCCGTTCGCGCATGATCTGTTCATGGAAACCAAGGAGCATTTGTTTTTCATTCCGGCCATGCTGGCGCTGTATCTGCCGGTGATCTGCGCCCGGCCGATGCTGACCGACCGGGCAGCCCGGCGCATGGTGGTGGCGGTGGCCGGGCTGATTATTCTCAACAGCCTGGCGATTGAGGGCGCGGGCGCGGTGGTCAATCACGGCGCCAAGATCGCGATGTCGCATGTGGCGCAGCAGGGCCAGGAATGATGGCGAACTCCCCGCAAGCAGACCGGTTGGACGGTGCGGCCGGCGCCTTTGGCGCGGCGGCGGCGGTGGTGATCGTGTTCAACACCGCCTTGGCCTGGATCAAAGACGCCTGGGCGCCGCTGAATGATGCGATGGCGGCGTTGACCGGGCATCACTGGATTACCCACGGCCTGCTGGATCTGGCGGTGTTCGGGCTGGTCGGGCTGCTGGTGTGGCGGGCCGGCGCCAGTTTCAACGGCCAGCGTCTGCTGCTGGCCGTGGTGGCCGCCGCCTTGTGCGGCGGCGGCGGGCTGAGCCTTTGGTTCCTGCTGGTGTGATACCGCTGATATCCATAGCCTTTTGAAGGAGGTTCCGCGATGCGACCCATTCCTACGCTATTCCCCCAAATGCTGCTCGCAACGGCGTTGCTGGCCGGCATGGGTGGGCGGGTGCAAGCCCAGACGCTGCCGGGGCCGACGGATATTCCGTCCTCGATCCTGCTCAGCCATAATTCGGATATCGACCGGCTGACGCAGTTGACCCATCGCGCCGGTGCCCTCGGCACGGCGGCGGAAAAGGCGCTGGATCTGCTCAAGCGCCATCATCGGCGGGAGGTGGAATACATCCTGCCGCCGCTGACCTTGTTGCCCGCGCTGGCTGCCGGCAAGGCATCGCCGGAGATGCGCTGGGCGATCGACATGTCCGACAAGGTGAAAGCCAATCGCGAGGAGATTTTTCAGGAGCACGTGGCGATCACCGAAGTGATGACCGCGTTGCGGATTGAAGCGCAGAAGGTCGATGACCTCGATGCCGCCGAATTTGCCGAGGACGCGGTCGCGGACTCGGTGGCCGATATGGAAATCCAGGAACCGACCTCGGTCCTGATCGGGGAAATCCTGCGCGCCAGGCTGGGGGGGACGAAATGATGGGCCGCATTTCAGCGTCGGGCGACCGGCGGGCCGCCGCCGTGGCGCGCGCCACATTCACCCTGGCCCTCGCATTGGCCGCCGGCGTGTTGCTGCCCACCGCCGCACGGGCGCAGGACGCCGAAGCGGGTAAGGCGGTGTTCAAGCAGGTATGCTCCATCTGCCATGAGGTAGCACCCGGCCGGAACCGCATCGGCCCGACGCTGTTCGGCATCGCCGGGCGCAAAAGCGGCTCGGTGGAGGGGTACAACTATTCCGATGGCAATAAAGGGGCCAATCTGACCTGGGATGCGGCGACGCTGGACCGCTATCTGGCCAATCCGCGCGGCGTCGTGCCAGGTACCAAGATGGCGTATGGCGGGCTGAAGGACGACCAGAAGCGCCGCGATGTGGTTGGGTATCTGGGCACCCTGAAGTAGGCTGCGCCTGACCGCGCCGATGCGGCGAGAGGGGGATTAGGGCCAATGATCGCGTAACGCCATCTCCGCCGCTGGTTGCTGGCGGCTGCGCTGCTGGGATTGCTGGCCGGGGCCGGGGCCTGGCTGCTCGGCGCACCACCGCCGTTTGTCGCCGCGTGCTGGCTGCTGGCCAGTGCGCCGCAGGCGGTGATGGTGGCGGTGGATTTCCTGCGCGGGTTGCGCAACGGCAAAATCGGCGTCGATCTGATCGCCCTGCTCGCCATCGTCAGCGCGGCGGCGTTGGGCGAAGCGCTGACGGCGGCGATTATCGCCATCATGGTCGCCGGCGGCGGCGCGCTGGAGGAGTTGGCGGAAGCGCGGGCGCGGCGGGAACTTTCCGCCCTGCTGTCGCGCACCCCACGCTCCGCCCACCGGATCGAGCCAGACGGGCTGCACGACATCGCCACCGCCAGCGTGCAACCCGGCGACCGGCTGCTGATCAAACCTGGGGAAGCGGTGCCGGTGGATGGCCGGCTGGCGAATGCGGCGGCAGTGCTGGACGAAGCCGCCCTGACCGGGGAGCCGCTGCCGGTCAGCCGCGCGCCCGGGGAGGCCGTGCGCAGCGGCGTGGTCAATGCCGGCGGCCCGTTTGAACTGCTGGCCACCACGACGGAGGCCGCCGGGACCTATGCCGCCGTGGTGCGGCTGGTGCATGCGGCGGAAGCCGAGCGGCCACCGATGGTCCGGCTCGCCGATATCTGGGCGCTGTGGTTTCTCGGGCTGACGGTGCTGGTGGCCGGGCTCGCCTGGTGGGCCACCGGGTCCGCCACAAGGGCGCTGGCGGTGCTGGTGGTGGCAACGCCCTGCCCGATGATTTTGGCCGCCCCGGTGGCGCTGATCTGCGGCGTATCGCGCGCGGCGCAGCGCGGCATCATCGTCAAAGGCGGCGGAGTGCTGGAACGGCTGTCGCGCGCCGGCACGGTGCTGTTCGACAAAACCGGCACCTTGACCACGGGCACGCCAAGGTTGGCGGGTGTGGCGACGATGGAGGGGTTTGCCCGCGACGCGGTGCTGCGGCTGGCGGCGTCGCTGGATCAACACTCCACCCATGTCTCCGCCGTGGCGATCGTGGCGGCAGCGCGGGCGGCGGGCTTAACCCTGGGCGCACCGACCGAGGTGGTGGAAGCGCCCGGCGCCGGCCTGACCGGCCGGGTGGATGGGGTGGCGGTGGCGGTCGGCACAGTGGAATTGCTGGCCATGCAAGGTCTGCACCCGCCCACCGACGGCGCCACCGCGCGGCTGGCGGCAGGGGCGGCATCGGCATCCTGGGTCGCGGTCGGCGGGCAGGTGGCCGGGGCGCTGCTGCTCGCCGACCATATCCGGCCAGAGGCGCCACGCGCGGTGCGCGGGCTGCGGGCGGCGGGGCTCGACCGGATTGTGATGGTCACCGGCGACCGCGCCGATGCCGCCCAGGCGGTGGGGGAAACGCTGGGGCTGGATGCGGTGTTCGCCGCGTTGGACCCGATCGGCAAAATCGCCGTGCTGCGCCGCGAGCGCGCCCAGGCGGCCACGATCATGGTCGGCGACGGCATCAACGACGCGCCTTCGCTGGCAGCGGCGGATGTGGGAATTGCCATGGGCGCGCGCGGCGCCGCGGCGGCAGCAGATGCGGCCGATGTGGTGCTGCTGGTGGACCGGCTGGACCGGGTGGTGGAAGCCCGCACCATCGCCCAACGCGCCCGCTTCATCGCGCTGCAATGCGTGCTGGTGGGGATGGGCTTATCGGCGCTGGCGATGGCGGTGGCCGCGCTCGGCTATCTGCCGCCGGTCGCCGGCGCGGTGTTGCAGGAAGTGATCGACGTCGCCGCCATTCTGAACGCGCTGCGGGTGCTGGTGGGGGGCAACGCCCCGGCCCCGCTGACGGATCGGGAGGCGGTGGGCCGGGTGGTGGCCGACCACGCGCGGCTGCGCGGGCTGCTGGAACGCATGCGGCGCACCGCCGACCAGCTGGGCGAAACCGGCACCATGCCGCCGGCGGATCTGGCCGCGATCAACGCCGAGCTGAACGGATTTCTGCTCAGCCATCAGGCGGATGAGGAACGGCTGGTGTTCCCCGAGCTGGCCCTGCGGCTCGGCGGGCGCGACCCGCTGGCCATGCTGGCCCGGCTGCATGAGGAGATCGCCGATTTAGCGCATCGCTTCGCCGCCTTGGTGGACGGGCTGCTCAGCCCCGAAGCCTCGGCCGCCGAGGCGGACGAAGCGCGGCGGTTGCTGTACGTGCTGGATGCGATGGTGGCGCTGCATATCGCGGTGGAGGAGGCTGCGCTTTCTGAGGTGGAGGATTTGCCGGTTTAGGCAGGAAAGCGAAGATCGTCGTTGTTCACAAAAAGAACGCCTTCCCCCTCCCTGCGTTTGACGCCCCGCCCCACAAGTGGTGCAGTCCCACCAAACCAAAGCACAGGGAACCCCGATGTCCGTCGTCACCGTTGAGCAGCAAGGCGCCGTTTCCATCATCCGCATCAACCGGCCAGACCGGATGAACGCGATCAGCTCCGGCGTCGCCATCGAAATTCAACGCGCGTTTGAAGATTTCGACCGCTCCGAGCAGCGCGCCGCCGTGCTGTCCTCGGTGGGCGACAAAGCCTTCTCCTCCGGCGCCGACGTGACCGACCTGCCGGAACTCTGGCGCGCCATCCCCACCATGGGCTTCAAAACCAATAAGCCCATCGTCGCCGCCACCACCGGCTGGTGCGTCGGCGGCGCCATTGTCATGGTGATGATGTGCGACCTGCTGGTCTCCTCCGCCGACACCATTTTCTACTACCCGGAAGCCAAACTCGGCCTTACCGCCGGCGGCATCTCCAGCCTCGTCACCCGCATGCCGCATCATCTGGCGATGGAGGTGATGCTGCTGGCCCGCAAAGTCTCCGCCGAACGCGCCTACCAGGTCGGCTTCGTCAACGAAATCGCCCCCAACGGCGAACACGAACGCGTCGCCATCGCCATGGCGCAAGAACTCGCCGGCATGGCGCCGCTGGTGGTCTCCACCCTCAAACGCTTCGTGAACGAGGAAATCATGACCAAAGGCCCGATCGAACGCATGGTCGCCATCAGCCAGGACATCGGCCGCGTGCGCGCCAGCGAGGACCTGAAGGAAGGCGTGGCGGCGTTTAAGGAAAAGCGGAAGCCGAATTTTCAGGGGCGGTAAGGCATAGAAAAGATTGTTCTTTTTGTGAACAAAAGGAACCAAAAAACTTCATCACTGCCTTGGATTCGCCGTACACTGCCGGCCCAGCCGCGTGCGCACCCAACCCAGGTTTCAAACGTTTTTTGCTGCTTTTTTTCAAAAAAGCAGCGCTTCCCAATCTTTCCGCGACCGACATGCACCCCACGCGGACAAGGCTTGCGCTCTCCGCCGCGCTAGGGCCTAATCCGCTCATCGTGGGCATAAGGAGTTCTATCATGGCAAAAATCTCTCGCCGCCAGGCATTGGCCGGCGCCGCTGCTGTTCCGCTCGCCTTGCAGGGCCAGGCCGCCCTCGCCGCCACGCCCAAAGATACGCTGGTGGTCGCCAAACAGATCGACGACATCATCACCCTCGACCCGGCCGAGTGCTACGAACTCAGCGGCATTGAAGTCGCCACCAACCTCTACGACCGCCTGCTGCGCTATGAAGCGGAAGACGTCACCAAAATGGTCGGCGGCGTCGCCAACATGCCGTCGGTCAGCGCGGACGGCAAAGTGTTCACCTTCAAGCTGAAGCCGAACCAGAAATTCCACTCCGGCGCCCCGGTCACCGCGGAAGACTGCGCCTTCTCGCTGCAACGCGTCGTGCTGCTGGATAAAACCCCGGCCTTCCTCGTCACCCAGCTCGGCTGGACCAAGGCGAACGTGAAAGACCTGGTGAAAGCCACCGCGCCCGATACGCTGCAATTCACCATCACCGAGAGCTACGCGCCCTCGATGGTGATGAACCTGATGACCTCCATCATCGCCTCGGTGGTGGAAAAGAAAATCGCCCTCGCCAACGAAAAAGACGGCGATCTCGGCAATACCTGGCTGAAAACCAACTCGGCCGGCTCGGGCGCCTACAAGCTCATTTCGTGGAAGGCCAACGAATCGGTCAGCATGGAAGCCTATCCCGGCTTCCGCATGGGCCCGGCCAACCTCAAGCGCGTCGTCATCCGCCACGTCGCCGAACCGCAGACCCAGCGCCTGATGGTGGAAAAAGGCGATGTGGACGTCGCCCGCGACCTCAGCGCCGACCAGATCAAGGCCGTGCGCGGCAACAAAGACCTGCGCATTGAAGACTTCGCCGGCGCCAATACCTGGTATCTCGGCCTGAACATGTCCGACGAACGGCTGAAGAACGAAAAAGTGCGCACCGCGATCAAAATGCTCGTCGATTATGACGGCATGGTGAACACCTTCCTCAAAGGCCAGTTCTTCGTCCAGCAGAGCTTCCTGCCGGTGGGCTTCTTCTCGGCGATGAAATACACCCCCTTCAAGCTCGACGTGGCCAAGGCCAAGGCGCTGCTGGCCGAAGCCGGCTACCCCAACGGCTTCACCATCAAGCTCGCCTCCAACAACTCCGCGCCGGGGCCGGACATCGCCCAGTCGATCCAGCAAACCATGGGCCAAGCTGGTATTAAGGTGGAAATCGTCACCTCGGACCGTAAAACCGTGCTCGGCGACTATCGCGGCCGCAAAACCCAGATGACGCTGATGAGCTGGGGCCCGGATTATTTTGACCCGCACACCAACGCCGACACCTTCGCCCGTAATACCGACGACAGCGACGGCGCCGCCACCAAGCCGCTCGCCTGGCGCAACCATTGGTCGATCCCGGAAATCTCCGCCCAGACCGCGCTGGCGGCGAAGGAACTGGATGCCGGCAAGCGCAAGGCGATGTACGAAGCCCTGCAAAAGAAGGTCACCCTGGAAGGTCCGTTCGTGCTGATGTTCCAGAACGTGTCGGAAGTCACGTTCCGCAAGAACGTCTCCGGCTTCAAGCTGGGCATCACCGAGGACCTGAACTTCTATCGCACGGCGAAAAAAGCCTAATTGTCCGCGCAATAGAATGTCTGATGGACGTATGACAGTGGCGCGGCGCATTGCCGCGCCACTGCGCAAAATTGGCAGCTTACTGGTTTCGGTCGGGCTGACCTTTCTGGGCCTGACCTGCGTCACCTTCGTGATCGGTCGGGTCATCCCGATCGATCCGGTGCTGGCCATTGTCGGCGACAAAGCCAGCAACGAAACCTACGAACGGGTGCGGCTCCAGCTCGGGTTGGATCAACCTTTGCTGGAGCAGTACTGGCACTATCTGGTCAAAGTGGTGCACGGCGAATTCGGCACCTCGGTCATGACCGCTCACCCAGTGCTGGACGATCTGCTCAGCGTCTTCCCCGCCACGCTGGAACTGGCCACCCTGTCGCTGGTCATCGGCGTCGTCGGCGGCATTCCGCTGGGCGTGTACGCCGCCGTCAACCGTGGCCGCTGGCAGGATCAGCTGATCCGCTTTATGTCGCTGCTCGGCTATTCCATGCCGGTCTTCTGGCTCGGGCTGATCGGCCTGCTGCTGTTCTACGCCAAGCTCGGCTGGGTCGCCGGCCCCGGCCGCGTCGATGTCGGCTTCGATGATATGGTCCCGGCCGTCACCGGCCTGATGACCATCGACAGCCTGCTCGCCGGCGAGGATGAGGTGTTCTGGAACGTCCTCAGCCACCTCGTGCTGCCTTCCTCCATCCTCGGCTATCTCTCGTTGGCCTATGTCGCGCGCATGACGCGCAGCTTCATGCTGAGCCAGCTAAAACAGGAATACATCCTCGCCACCCTCGCCAAGGGCCTGTCGCCGTTCCGGGTGGTGTGGATCCACGCGCTCGGCAATGTTTGGGTGCAGCTGGTCACCGTCATCGCCCTCACCTTCGGCAGCCTGCTCGAAGGCGCGGTGCTGACCGAAACCGTGTTCGCCTGGCCGGGCCTGGGGCTTTATCTGAAAAACTCGCTGTTCGCCGCCGACCTCAACGCGGTGCTCGGCGGCACGGTGCTGGTGGGCGTGGTTTATATCGTGCTGAACATGCTGTCGGATGTCGTCTACACCCTGGTTGACCCGCGTGCCCGGGGGCAAGGCACATGACCGCAGCGCCGCAAACCTGGCGCGCCTGGCTGCTGCACCCGGCTCCGGCCAGCCGCCGGCAGGCCCAACTCGGCGGCTGGTTCCGCGCCTGGCTGGCCTTCCGCCGCAACTCCCTGGCGATGACCGGGCTGGTGATCGTCGCATTACTGGTGCTGATCGCCATCTTCGCCCCGGTGCTGGCTGACCGTAATCTCGCGGTACAACAGGTGCTGGAAGACCGGCTGCAAGCCGCCTCCGCCCTGCACTGGTTCGGCACCGACGAACTCGGCCGCGACATCCTCACCCGCATGATCTTCGGCGCCCGCATCACCCTGGTGATCGTGTTCCTGGTTAGCGCCATCGTCGTGCCCATCGGCCTCGCCATCGGCCTGCCCGCCGGCTATTTCGGCGGCTGGGTGGATGCGGTGCTGATGCGCATCACCGATATTTTCCTCGCCTTCCCCCGGCTGGTGCTGGCGCTGGCCTTCGCCGCCGCGCTCGGGCCGGGCATTGAAAACGCCGTCATCGCCATCGCCCTTACCGCCTGGCCGCCTTACGCCCGCCTCGCCCGCGCCGAAACCATGACGCGGCGCAACGCCGAATTCATCCAGGCCGCCAAGCTGCTCGGCGCCTCGGAATTCCGCATTCTGGCGACGCAGATCCTGCCGCTCTGCCTGCCCAGCGTCATCATCCGCCTCACGCTCGACATGGCCGGCATCATCCTCACCGCCGCCGGGCTCGGCTTTCTCGGCCTCGGCGCCCAGCCGCCAGCGGCCGAATGGGGCGCCATGGTCTCCTCCGGCCGGCAGGTCCTGCTCGACCAATGGTGGGTCGCCACCCTGCCCGGCCTCGCCATTTTCGTCACCTCGCTCGGCTTTAACCTGCTCGGCGATGGCCTACGCGACGTCTCGGACAGCCGCTCATGACCGACACCCTGCTCTCCGTGCGCAATCTGCGCGTCGTCTATCCCGGCGATGACGGGGATTTCCACGCCGTGCGCGATGTCAGCTTCACCCTGGGGCGCGAACGGCTCGGCATTGTCGGCGAAAGCGGCTCCGGCAAATCCACCACCGGCCGCGCCATCATGGGCCTGGTCGCCCCGCCCGGCCGCATCACCGCCGATGAAATGCGGCTGGGGGACCTCGACCTCACCCGCATGAACGAAGCCGGCTTCCGCAAGCTGCGCGGCAAACGCATCGCCATGGTGCTGCAAGACCCGAAATACTCGCTCGATCCGGTGATGACAGTGGGCGACCAGATCGCCGAAACCCACCGCCAGCACGTCAATGCCGGCCGCAAAGCCGCCCGCCTCGCCGCGCTGGAGATGCTGGAAGCGGTGCAGATCCGCGACCCCGAACGCGTCTATGGCCTCTACCCGCATCAGGTCTCCGGCGGCATGGGCCAGCGGGTGATGATCGCGATGATGCTGATCGCCGGGCCGGATATCCTGATCGCCGATGAACCGACCAGCGCGCTCGATGTCACCGTGCAGACCCAGGTGCTCGCCATTATGGATAATCTGGTGCGCAGCCGTGGCATGGGGCTGATCCTGGTCAGCCATAACCTGCATCTGGTCTCGTCATTCTGCGACCGGGTGCTGGTGATGTATGCCGGCCGGGTGGTGGAAACCTGCGCCGCCGGCGACCTCGCCAACGCCCGGCATCCCTATACCCGCGGCCTGCTCGCCGCCCTGCCGGAACTCGGCCACCGCCGCGCCGAACTGCCGCAATTGCAACGCGACCCGGCCTGGCTGGAGGGCAGCCTATGATCGTGCTCGAACACGCCAGCGTCTATTACGGCGCCGGCAGCAAGCGCGTGGCGGCGGTGCGCGATGTGTCGCTGCGGGTCGCGGAGGGGGAGGCATTCGGCCTCGTCGGCGAATCCGGCTCCGGCAAATCCACCGTGCTGCGCGCCATTGCCGGGCTGATCCCGCATGCCCAGGGCGTCGTCCGCCTCGCCGGGCTGGACATGGGCGCCCGCCGCCCCACCGCATCGCGCCGCATGGCGCAAATGGTGTTCCAGGACCCGTACGGCTCGCTGCACCCCAATCAGACCGTCGATCAGACCTTGTCGATGCCGATTGCCATCCACAAGCTCGGCGACGCCGATCGCCGCGTGCCCGCCGCTTTGGCCGAAGTCGGCCTCGGCCGCGAGCACCGCTTCCGCTACCCGCACCAACTCTCCGGCGGCCAGCGTCAGCGCGTCGCCATCGCCCGGGCGCTGATCCTGCAACCGCGCATTCTGCTGCTCGATGAGCCTACCTCGGCGCTCGATGTCTCCGTGCAGGCGGAAATCCTCAACCTGCTCACCCGGCTACGCCGCGAACTCGGCCTGACCATGCTGATGGTCAGCCACGATCTGGCGGTGATCGCGCATTTATGCGAACGCATCGGGGTGATGAGCGGCGGGGAATTGCTGGAAACCACCACCGCAGACGCGCTGGCCGCCGGCGCGGTCAGCCACCCCTATACCCAGGCGCTGCTCCGCTCCAATCAAGGCTTCGACGCGTCGAGCATCACCGCAGCCTAGCCGCCCTGCAACACCGCCCGCGCCACCGCCTCCACATCCGCCGCCGCCGCGCTGGTCGGGTGCCGGCCCAGGAACGGCGTCTGCCGCCGGATCGCATCCGCCACCCGATCATCGCGGCGGATAATCCCGGCCAAAGCCGGCGTCTGCCCCAGGAAGGTCTGGCAGGCGCGCGCCAGCGTGGTGTAGGTGCGGCTGCCGCTGCTCGGGCTGCTGGCGCGGTTGACCACAATCCGCGCCGGGCGCGTCGGGCTCGGCGCATCCTGGCGGTGCAGTTTCAGCACCGCATAAGCATCCGTCAGGCTGGTCGGCTCATCGGTCACCACCACCAGCAGCAAATCCGCGAACGCCGCCATCCGCCGCACCGTCGGGTCGATCCCGGCGGCGAGGTCGCAGATCACGTAGTCATACTGCTCCGCCAACCCACGGGTCGCGGTCAGCATATAGGCCAGCCCGCCGGCATCCAGCGCCGAAATCGCCCCGGTGCCGGAACTGCCGGCCAGAATATCGAACCCGACCTGATGGTGCAGCACCGCGTCGGCCAAAGGCCGCCGGTCACGCAGCACGGTGGCCAGATCGGTCTGCGGTGCCAGGCCCAATTGCACATCCAGATTCGCCAGGCCCAGATCCCAATCCACCAGCAGCACCCGCGCCCCCGCGCGGGTCAGCGCATGCGCCAAAGTGACGGAAAACCAGGTTTTGCCAACCCCGCCTTTGCCAGAGGCAACGGCGATCATTTGGCCCAGGCGGCCCGGCGCCGAACGGCCAGAAACCGCGGGGCCGTGCGGGGCGAGAAGGGTGGGCGAGGTCATCGTTGTGTATCTCCAGGGGCGCGCCGGTGCAGCAAGCGGTCGGCCAACCAGGCCGGGGTCAGGCCGGTCAGTCCATCAGCAGCACCAGGGCCAATGCCGGCCTCGGTCAAAGCCAGCCCAGCGCCAGCGGCAGCCAACAGCCCGCCAAGCCGGCGGGCGATATCGGTTTTGGTGGCAATCAACAGGCTCGCCCCGCCCGCCATGAAGGCAGCGCCGATATCCTGCGATTCCAGCGGGTCCAGCCCGGCCGGCAGCACCAATGCCTGATAGGCCTGGGCGCGCGCGGCAATGCCGGCCAGCTCGGCATGGGCGGCGGGGTCAAACGGGTCGCAGCCGGGCGTGTCGATCAGCGCCGGCCCACTGGGCCCGGCCAGCGCCCGCGCCACCGCCGCCGCATCATCGGCCACCACCAAATTCAACCCCAGCAGCCGGGTGAAGGCTTGCAACTGCTCCACCGCGCCGGCCCGCCGGCCATCGGTGGTGATCACCAGCGGCGCCTGTCCGGCCAGCACCAGCCGCGTCGCCAGGCGGGCGATGGTCAGGGTTTTGCCCGCGCCCGGCGGGCCGACGCACATCAGCGGCGGCGCCTTGGCGGCCAGATCCAGTTTGGCGAAGCGCAACGACAATTGCAGCGCGAACGGCAGCGGCCCGTTTTGCAGCTTGGCGGTCAAGCCCGCCGGCACGCCATGCCATTCCAGCATCGCCCGCCGATCCGGCACCGCCAAAGCCGGCAGCGGCGCCACGGTTGGGGCCACCAGCGGCGGCAATTCCGGCGCCGGCGCGGCTTCCACCCCCGCCGTCACCTCCACCCCGTCGCGCGACCGCTTGGTGGACAGAATCAGCGCGTCACCGCCCAATTCGGCCCGCACCGCGTCCATCGCCGCCGCCATATTGGCGG
This sequence comes from uncultured Rhodospirillales bacterium, assembly GCA_903893975.1. GTDB lineage: Bacteria > Pseudomonadota > Alphaproteobacteria > Acetobacterales > Acetobacteraceae > CAITOL01. The sequence continues at coordinate 33,856 of CAITOL010000006.1, forward strand.
CATGATACACTTTCAGCCGCATGCTACACCGCGCCTACGGTACGGATGCGCACCCGCGGGGAAATCTCGGTTTGTGCCAGCACTGGCACTTCCGGCCGCACCCGGTCGATGATCATCCGCACATGCGGCCGAATGGCGCTGGAGGTGAGCAAGATCGGCGCATCGCCCTGCTGAATCGCCCCATCAATCGCCGACCGCACCTTTTGCATGAAATCCGTCAGCTTGCTCGGCGCCATCGCCAGTTGCCGGTCCTCCGGCGGGCCGGTGCGGGCGTCGGCGAACTCCATCTCCCATTCCGGGGACAGCGTCACAATCGGAATATAGCCGCGCGGCCCCCGGCAGGCATCGCTGATCTGCCGCGCCAGGCGCACCCGCACCACACTGACAATCGCCGCCGTGCCGCGGAACTGATTGGTGCAGGCTTCCTGGATGCCCTCCAGAATGGTGGCCAGATCGCGGATCGACACACGCTCGGTCAGCAGCGCCTGCAACACCCGCTGGATGCCGCCGATGGTGATCAGGCTCGGCACCAGATCGCCGATCAGTTTTTGTTGTTCCGGCGGCAGATCATCCAGCAATTTCTGCGTTTCGCTGTACGACAGCAATTCGGACATATTTTGCTTCACCAACTCGGTCAGATGCGTTGTCAGCACGCTGGCCGCATCAACCACGGTGCAGTTTCGGAACGTCGCCTCATCGCGCAGATCGGGCGAAATCCACATCGCCGGCAAGCCGAAGGTCGGCTCGTTGGTCGCCTCGCCCGGCAAGTCTGGCGTCTTCCCCGTCGGGTCCATCACCAGCAGGCTGGTCGGCCGCAACACGCCGCGCCCGGCTTCCACTTCTTTGATCCGGATCAGATAATCATCCGGCCCCAGCTGCAAATTATCCTGGATGCGCACCGCCGGCATCACAAAGCCCATCTCGCTCGCCACCGCCCGCCGCAGGCTTTTGATCTGCTCGGTCAAACGCGGCTGCTCGCCGCTGGCCAGGCTCAGCAGCCCAAACCCCAGCTCGATCCGCACCAGATCCAGTTTCAGCGACTGCGCAATCGGCGGCTCGCTCGGCGCAGCGGCCACATCCGGCGCCGCCTCGCCCGGCGGCGGCTTGTTGAACTGCACCCAGGCGCCAAACCCCGCACCGCCCGCCAGCAGCAAAAACGGCACCATCGGCATGCCCGGCATAAAGCCGAGCACAAACGCCCCCACCGCCGCCATCGCCAGCGGCTTCGGCCGCCCGGCCAGCTGTTCCATCAGCGCCACATCCGTGCCGCCTTCAACCCCGCCTTTGGTGACCACAATACCAGCGGCGATCGACACCAGCAGCGCCGGAATCTGGCTCACCAGCCCGTCGCCCACCGTCAGCGTGGTATAGGTGGAAACCGCGTCGGCCACGTTCATGCCATGGCGCAAAATCCCGGTCGCCAGCCCACCGACAATGTTGATCGCGGTGATAATCACCCCGGCAATCGCATCGCCGCGCACAAACTTCGCCGCACCATCCATCGCGCCGTAGAACGAGGTTTCTTCTTCCAGATCCTTGCGCCGCTTGCGCGCCACCGCCTCGGTAATGGCGCCCGAGCCAAGCTCGGCATCAATCGCCATCTGCTTGCCCGGCATCGCATCCAGGCTGAACCGCGCCGCCACTTCGGCGATGCGGCCTGAGCCTTTGGTGATCACAACGAAGTTGATGATCAGCAGAATGGCGAACAGGATCACCCCGATCACCACATCGCTGCCCATCAGGAACGACCCGAACGCCGCCACCACCCGCCCGGCGGCGTTACGCCCCTCGCTGCCATGGCCCAGGATCAACCGCGTCGTCGCTACGTTCAGTGACAGCCGCAACAAAGGTAATTGCTCACCTGGGGTGAGGCTAACCCTGCGGCGGCCGCCTGTCCAGCACCCTGCCATTCCGTCGGCGGCATTGCAGATTTCGATTGACACGGTCACAGGTTACTCGATTCTAACTACTGGGTGATCGATGCCCCCGACCTGACCAAGCTGAGCCACGCC
>CAITOL010000007.1 GCA_903893975.1 uncultured Rhodospirillales bacterium
ATGTTGTCCAAGAACCATCATAGCCGCACCATCAAAATTAGATGAGCGTTTAGATTGAACAAAAATAAACTCTGCCTCAAGGTAGCCATTTATCTTGAGTATATCTTCTACCTCTTGTTCATCATCAATGAGTCGACCGTTCAGAATTATTCCGCATCCGTCGATACCCAGGTCAGCTCCACCTCCGAGTACTACGTCTGCGGTATCGAATTCTTCACCATAGCGCGACGCAATTACCGAGAACGATGCGAAATGCTCGAACTGCTTATCTTCCTGTAAGCTCTCCAGTTCATTTTGCTTTACGAACTCGGCAAGCAGCGCTTTGGTTATCGGGTCCATTCGTACACCTCACGGTAAGGGGCGATCATACCCGCCCGGATACGTAACCTTCTGCTGTCGAATGATATCGGTCAAGTTCGTTCTTAAAATGGCTGATCCTTGAGCAACTCTCGATGAGCAAGACTCGGCGGGGATAAATGGGATTCCTGCACGGCTCAATTTCTGCTTCGTAGCTTTTGACAGGAGACAGGGGTTGCTCCCGGGAATTTCAAGCCACTGGAACGCGGGTGCTTTTTCGCCTCGCAACCTGAATTCAACGTTCATTTGGCACCAACGCTTCGCCGCAGCCGCGCAATTGCGCCGGGGAGGCCGCATACGTTTAGCACCCGGCCGGACTCGTTGTAGTCTTCGGACAGGACCCGGGCGCTTTCGTAGACTTCGCCGATCAGGTTTTGTTTGGCGTAGGGCACGACCAGCACATCTTCGACCATCGCGGCTTCGAAGTAGGCGATGATGGTGTCGCGCAGGGCGCTGACATCCTCGGGGGCGTGGGCGGAGAGGAGGATGGCGTCTGGGTGTTTTTCCAGCAGGGCGGCGCGAGCGGCGGGGGTGACGCGGTCCAGCTTGTTCAGCACCAGGCGGGAGGGGACGGTGTCGGCGCCGATTTCGCGTAGCACGCTGCGGCTGACGTCCAGTTGGGCTTCGTAGGTTGGGTCTGAGGCGTCGACCACGTAGAGCAGCAGCGAGGCTTCCAGGGCTTCGGCCAACGTGGAGCGGAAGGAGGCGACGAGGTCGTGCGGGAGTTGTTTGATGAAGCCGACGGTGTCCGAGACCAGCACGCGGGGGCGGGTTTCGGGTTGCAGGGTGCGGACGGTGGTGTCCAGCGTGGCGAAGAGTTTGTCTTCCACCAGCACCTGGCTGCCGGTGAGGGCGCGCATGAGTGAGGATTTGCCGGCATTGGTGTAGCCGACCAGGGCCACGCGCAACTGGTCGCGGCGGGCGGAGCGGCGTTGGTCGCTGTCGCGTTGGACGGCTTCGATCTGGTTTTTTAGCTCGGCGAGGCGGTCGCGGATTTTGCGGCGATCGAGGTCCAGGGTGCTTTCACCGGCGCCGGCCCCTTGCTGCCGGCCGCTGCCGGCGGAGGATTCGCGCATGCGCGGGGCGACGTATTTCAGCCGCGCCATTTCCACCTGGAGTTTAGCCTCGCGGGTATTGGCGTGGCGGTGGAAGATTTCGACGATGACGCCGGTGCGGTCCAGCACCTCGGCGCCGGTGGCGCGTTCGAGGTTGCGGATCTGACTGGGCGAGAGTTCGTGATCGACGATGACGAACTCGGGCTTGCGGGCGGGGGCGGCATCGGGATCGGCGATGATGGCGTTGGCTGGGTCGAGCAGTGCCGCGGCATTTTCAAAGCGTTGCCGGGCCTTGGTCTTGCGGGGGGCGGCCATGGAGCCGACCACGCCGGTGCCACCGGTCAGCGCGGCCAGTTCGGCCAGCTTGCCGCTGCCGAGCAGGAGGGCGGCGCCGGTGCCCTCGCGCTTTTGCGACACGGTGCCGACCACCTCATAGCCCAGGGTTTTGACCAGGCGGCCCAATTCCTCAAGGCTGGCCTGGTGGGCGACGTCGTCGACATCGGGCGTTTGGATGCCGACGAGGACGGCGCGCGGGATCGGCGGTTTGGTTTCCATGGGCTGTGACGTAGCACGGATCCGGCCGAAGCGGGGCCATGGCGGTAGGCGGTTGCGTCTGGTGGCGTTGGTGTCACGCGCGATATCGATTTCGCTTGCAGCGATTTGGCGAAATCGTTATTTATAAAAACATGACGCAGTGCATCTCTCCCACCACCCCCCTCGCTGCCGTGCCAGAGCTGGTGCGGCGGTTGGGGCTGATGATGGTTGGGTTGGCGGCGGTGGTGGCGATGCGGTTTTTGCGGATGCCGGGCCAGGGGGTGACGACGGCGGCGTTGTGGGGGCGGTTGCAGAAGGTGGCGCGGCGGTTTGCGGCGGCGGTTCGGCGGCGCAAGGTGGTGCGGGTGCCGGCGGTGACGGGGGCGCCAGATACTGGCGCGGCCCGCGTTGCGGCGGTGCGGCGCGTCGGCGTGCGGTTGCCGCAGGGGCATGGCTGGCTGGTACGGGCGCTGGGGTATGAGGCGGCGGCGTATCGGAGCCAGTTGGAGGCGCTGCTGGCGGAGCCGGAGATGCAGGCGGTGCTGACGCTGGTGCCGGGGGCCGGGCGGGTGCTGCGGCCGATTTGCCGAATGCTCGGGGTGGGGGTGGAGATGACCACGCCCGGGGTGCCGGCGGTGCCGCGGGTGCGCAAACCGCGGCCGCCGAAGCTGCGGATGCCGCGGTTTTCGTGGAAGCGGGCTTGGGTGGAGGTGGAGAACCGGCCGCTGCCGACGCATGGGCCGGGGTTGGGGCGACCTATGCGGCGGTGAGTGGAGGGGGGGGTAGTTTGGGGTTTTTGTTGCGTATTCGTAATGAATAGAGCCCTCACCCCGGCCCTCTCCCATAGGGAGAGGGAGAAAAGAGGTTGGTTAGCCACGCGGCGATGCGGTCCGGCGCCGGCCCTCTCCCTTAGGGAGAGGGGGAAGTTCGGGAGGGGGGTTAGGCGCGTTCCCAGATGGCGGCGATGCCTTGGCCGCCGCCGATGCACATGGTGGACAGCGCGTATCGGGTTTGGGTGCGGTGGAGTTCGTAGATGCCCTTGAGCGTGACGATGGCGCCGGTGGCGCCGACGGGGTGGCCGAGGGAGATGCCGGAGCCGTTGGGGTTGACCTTGGCGGGGTCGAATTCCAGGTCTTTGGCGACGGCGCAGGCCTGGGCGGCGAAGGCTTCATTGGCCTCGATGACGTCGAGGTCCGCCACGTTCAGCCCGGCGCGTTGCAGGGCCTGGCGGGTGGCGGGGACGGGGCCGATGCCCATATAGGCGGGGTCTACGCCCGAGTGGCCGGCGGCGACCAGGCGGGCGAGGGGGGTGAGGTTGAGGCGGCGCACGGCCTCCCCACTCGCCAGCACGACGGCGGCGGCGCCGTCGTTAATGCCGGATGCGTTGCCGGCGGTGACGGTGCCGTCTTTCTTGAAGACGGTGCGCAGGCCCGAGAAGTCCTCGGGCTTGGCGTTGGGGCGGATGTGCTCGTCCTGCTGGAAGGTGATGGTGCCTTTGCGGGATTTGAGTTCGAGCGGGAGGATCTGGCTGGTGAAGCGGCCTTCCTCGGTAGCGCGTTGGGCGCGGCGGTGGCTTTCCAGCGCCAGGGCGTCCTGCTGCTCGCGGGTGATGTGGTGGCTGGCGGCGAGGTTTTCGGCGGTGACGCCCATCAGGATGCGGTGGAAGGGGTCGTTGAGGGCGCCGTTCAGCATGTCCTGCATGCCGGTGTCGCCCATGCGCTGGCCCCAGCGGGCGGCGGGCATGATGTAGGGCGCGCGGGACATGTTCTCCACCCCGCCGGCGACGGCGATTTCAGCGTCGCCACAGCGGATGGCGTTGGCGGCGGTGAGGATGGCTTGCAGGCCGCTGCCGCAGAGGCGGTTGACGGTCATGGCCGGGGTTTCTTGCGGCAGGCCGCCTTCGATGACGGCGATGCGGGAGATGTACATGTCCCGCGGCTCGGTGGTCAGGATCTGGCCGAAGACGGAGAGGCCGAAGGCGGCGGGGTCTACCTTGCTGCGGGCGACGGCTTCGCGCGTGACGGCGGCGACGAGCTCGCTGGGGGTCGTGTCCTTCAGGCTGCCGCCGAAGGTGCCGATGGCGGTGCGGGCGCCGGCGACGAGGAAAATGTCGGTCATGTCAGGTGCCTTTTAGATCGAGGTCGAGCCGCCATCGACGGCGACGGTCTGGCCGGTGATATGGCCGCCGGCATCGGATGCAAAGAGGAGGGCGAGGCCCTTGAGGTCGTCAGTGTTGCCGATTTTGCCGAGGGGGATGCGCTGGGTCATGGCGGCGACGCCGGTGTCGTCGATATGGGCGGTCATGCGGGAGGGGAACCAGCCGGGGGCGATGGCGTTGACGGTGATGCCGTGCTTACCCCATTCGGCGCCGAGGGAGCGGGTGAGGCCGACGACGGCGGTTTTGCTGGTGTGGTAGGCGATGGTGCCGGGGCCGGACATGCTGCCCTTGAGGCCGGCGACGGAGGAAATGTTGATGATGCGGCCCTTGTGCTGCGGGATCATCCAGGCGCGGCCGACGCATTGGGTGAGGTAGAACATGCCGTCCACATTGAGGTCCATCACGCGGCGCCAATTCTCCGGCGTGTGGTTTTCGGCGGGGGCGCCCCAGGTGGCGCCGGCGTTGTTGACCAGGATGTCGATCCGGCCGCATTGGGCCATGACCGCGTCACACAGCGCCTGGGCGTTGGCCTGGCTGCGGAGGTCGGCGGGGATGGTGATGGCTTTGATGCCGGATTTGGCGAGGATTTCGGCGGCCTCGGCCAGTTGGGCAGGCTTGCGGGCGGCGATGACGACGGTGGCGCCGTATTCCCCCAAGGCTTCGGCGATTTGCAGGCCGAGGCCCGACGAGCCGCCGGTGATGAGAGCGACGCGGCCGGTGAGGTCGAACAACTGACGAAGAGAACCCATGTGCGTGCCGGCGCGGGGCGCCGTCTCCCTGAATGCTTGCTGTTCAGGAGTTCTTATGGAACATCTGTTAGACCAGCAAGCCCGGCTGATTCGATCGGGCGGCTGAGGAGGCGACATCGCGGTAACGCGCCGGGGAAGGTTTCACCCAGTTTCGAGATTTGCGCAGGCGACGAAAGGTTAGAGAATGCTCTATTATGCCTACGAGATGCAGCGGGCCAGCATCGCGCCGTTGCGGGCGATGGCGTCGCATGCGTTGACGGTGATGGACCTGCCGTTCAACCCGTTGCGCCAGACCCCGATCGGCAAGGTTGCCGCAGCGGCGTTGGATAGCTTTGAGCATACCACTCGACCTTTCGGAAAGCCGGAGTTCGGCCATAAGGAAGTTGAGATCGACGGCGAAATTGTGCCGATTAGCGAACAGATCGTGCTGTCCAAGCCCTGGGGCGACCTGCTGCGCTTCCGCCGGCATGCGGATCGGCCGCAGGATCGGAAGGTGCTGATGGTGGCCCCGATCTCCGGCCATTTCGCCACGTTGCTGCGCGGCACGGTGGAGGCGTTTCTGCCGGATCACGACGTCTACATCACCGATTGGCGCGATGCGCGGGCGATGCCGCTGATGGGGCCGGAGTTCGATCTGAACGACTATATCGACTACGTGATCGAGTTCATCCGCTTTCTCGGCCCAGAGACCCATGTGATCGCGGTATGCCAGCCGGCGGTGCCGGTCATGGCGGCGGTGTCGTTGCTGAATGCGGGGGATAAGGCGGCGGCGCCGGTGTCAATGTCGTTAATCGGCGGGCCGATCGACACGCGCGAAGGCGCGACTGCGGTGAATGCGTTCGCCAAGAGCCATAACCTCGACTGGTTCAAACGCAACGTCATCCACCGGGTGCCGTTCGGCAATCCGGGCTTCATGCGCCAGGTTTACCCCGGCTTCCTGCAACTCGCCGGCTTCCTGGCGATGAACCTCGACAAGCACGTCGAAGCGCATTGGCAGATGTTCCAGCACCTCGTCGATGGCGATGGCGAACCGCTGGAGGCCAAGCGCCGCTTCTACGAAGAATACCGCTCGGTGATGGACATGTCCGCCGAATACTATCTCCAAACCATCCATGCCGTGTTCCACGAGCATCTGCTACCCCGCGGGCTGTTCAAATACCGCGACGAACGTGTGGACCCTTCGGCGATCACCCGCACCGCCATACAGACCATTGAGGGTGAGCGCGACGATATCTCAGGCATCGGCCAGACCAAATCGGCCCACATCCTCACGCCGCATCTGGCCGCTGATCGCCGGATGCATTGGGAGCAACCGGGGGTCGGCCATTACGGCCTGTTCAACGGCCGCCGCTTCAATGCCGACGTCGCCCCGCGGATCAAAGCTTTCATCCAGGCACAAGGCTGAGTCCCTCGCCCTCTCCCAAATTTGGGAGAGGGCGCGTCACTTCAGCCGATATTACGGCCCAGCACCTCCGGGTTCACGGTATAGCCCGGGTCGATTACACCATCGAAATAATCCAGCAGATTTCTCACCGCGCGCCGAGACATTTTGGCGTAGCATTCCAGCGGGGCGGCCGCATTATGCGGGCTCAGCACAATGTTCGGCAGCTTGAACAGCGGATTTTCCGGGTTCGGCGGCTCGGTCACCAGCACATCCACCCCGGCGGCCTCAATCACCCCGGTGCTGAGTGCCTCTGCCAGCGCCGCCTCATCCACCAGGCCGCCACGGGCAGTGTTGATCAGCCAGGCATGCGGCTGCATCTGCGCCAGGAATCCGGCATTCACCATCCCGCGCGTCGCCGCCTCCAGCGGGCAATGCAGCGTCACAATATCCGCCTGCGCCACCGCCGCCATCAGGTCCGGCGCCGGAATATGGCCATCCGCCGCGATGCGCGGAGTGGGGAAGGCGGGGTCGTGCACCATCACCTTCATCCCGAACGCCGCGCACAGCTTCGCTACCCTGGTGCCAATCCGGCCGTAGCCCACCACCAGTACGCTGCGCTCCGCCAACTCGTGCATCCGCCGGCCAGATTGCACCATCCAGGTGCCGGCCCGCACGGACGCATCCATCTCCAGCGTCCGCCGCGCCGTCGTCAGCATTAGCATCATCGCATGCTCGGCCACCGACAGGTCGTTCGCCCCGTTCACCACCCCCACCAGCACCTTGCGCTTGGTGCAGGCGGGAATATCGAGGTTATCGAACCCCACGCCAAACCGGCTGATAACCCGCAACCCCGGCGCATCGGCCAGCATCGCCTCGGTAATCTTCTCCAGCCCGATCATCACCCCATCCGCCGTCCGCATCGCCTCGGTCAGTTCCTGCTGCAATGGCGGCCCGCGGAACTGGTCGGTCAGCACGGTCAGGTCGATATCATCGCGCCTTGCGATCATTTCCATCGCAGTCGGATGCAAGGCGCGGCATAGGACGAGCTTGTGGCGGATAGCGGACATGAGTTTCCCCGATAGGTTTGGACCACGCACATGCTTGCATCCCCAGCTTCTGGCGGCTAGCCTTCGGGTTATGCACCACGGCGCCCACAGCCCCGAGCCTTTGTCCTGCGCCCCGGCGCGGCCCTCGGCGCGCGCCCTGCTTCCGCTTCTCCTCCTTCTTATTCGCCCCTGAGCGTCGCTCCGCCGGCTCGCGGTTCTGCTCAGGGGAAAAAAGGCGCGGTCCGCGTCTGACGCCTTGCACGCACCTACCTTCCAGGGAACGCCACTATGACCATCATCCATCCCAGCTTCGGCAAGCTGGACGACAGCCGCGTCATCATCTTCGACACCACCTTGCGCGACGGCGAGCAATCGCCCGGATTCTCCATGAATCTCGACGAGAAGATCCGCATGGCCGAAGCCCTGATGGAACTCGGCGTCGATGTGATCGAGGCCGGCTTCGCCATCGCCTCGATCGGCGATTTCGACAGCATCAAGGCCATTTGCGACAGCATCGGCCAGCGGCCGAACGCCCCGGTCATCGCCAGCCTCTCCCGCTCCAACCCGGCCGACATTCTCCGCTCGGCGGAGGCGCTGAAATCCGCCGCCCGTCCGCGCGTCCACATCGTCATTGCGACGTCGGACCTGCATATGGAGCACAAGCTGCGCATGACGCGCGAGCAGGTGCTGGAAAGCATCGACGGCTCCGTCCGCCTCGCCCGCCAGCATACCGACGACGTGGAATGGTCCGCCGAAGACGGCTCCCGCTCGGATGATGATTTCCTCTGCCGCGCGGTGGAAACCGCCATCAAAGCCGGCGCCAACACCATCAACGTGCCCGATACCGTCGGCTACGCGCTGCCGGCCGATATCCACCGTATGTTCACCATGCTGCGCACCCGCGTGCCGGGCGCCGACAAGGTGATCTTCTCCTCGCACAACCATAACGACCTCGGCCTGGCCGTCGCCAACACCGTCGCCGCCCTGCAAGCCGGTGCCCGGCAGATCGAATGCACCATCAACGGCATCGGCGAACGCGCCGGCAATGCCGCGCTGGAAGAAGTGGTGATGACCCTGCGCACCCGCCCGGATGCGGCCGGCTGCACCTCGCGCGTTGTCACCGAAAACATCCTCAAAACCTCGCGCCTGCTCTCCACCATCACCGGCTTCGACGTGCAGCCCAACAAGGCGATCGTCGGCCGCAACGCCTTCGCGCATGAAAGCGGCATCCACCAGGACGGTGTGCTGAAAAACGCCCGCACCTATGAAATCATGACCCCGCAATCCGTCGGCTGGCTGCGTTCCAACCTGGTCATGGGCAAGCATTCCGGCCGCGCCGCCTTCCGCGACAAACTACGCACCCTCGGCTATGGCGAAGTCGGCGACAACAAGCTGAACGACGCCTTCCGTCGCTTCAAAGACCTCGCCGACCGCAAAAAGGTGGTCTACGACGACGACATCATGGCCCTGGTGGATGACGAGGTCATGCGCGACCACGACCGGGTGAAGTTCATCTCGCTCGATGTCCACGCCGGCAGCAAGCACCCGCCGCGCGCGGAGATGGAACTGGAAGTCGATGGCAAGCTGGTCACCGCCACCGCTACGGGCGACGGCCCGGTGGATGCCACCTTCAACGCCATCCAGTCGTTGTTCCCGCATGAGGCGACGCTGAGCCTGTTCTCGGTCGGCGCCGTTACAGCCGGCACCGACGCCCAGGCCCGCGTGACCGTTCGCCTGGAGGAGGGCGGCAAGATGGTCGATGGCCAAGGCGCGGATACCGACACCATCGTCGCTGCCGCCCGCGCCTATGTCCACGCGCTGAACAAACTGCTGGTTAAGCGCGACCGGACCGAACCGGCCTCGCTCTCCGCCTAACGCCAAGCCGGCTTCCCGCCGCTGCGTGCGGCGGCGGGGATGCCCGGGCCTCAATTTATATTTTGATATCGTAACGATATGTGCGTGCAACGGCATATCAGCTTCCGGCCCATGTCAGCTTAGGCGGCCGCCAGGTCGCCCGCGTCTTGCGCGGCCTTGCATAGAACGGTGCGACCGCTGGTTTGGCCCGTGGGGTTCGCATCACGCGCGGTCGTGGTTTGCGCACCCGCTTCGGCCCCAGGCCGAGTATCCGGCACACCGGCCGCAGAATGCGGGCCGCGTTGGCGCGCTCGGCCAGCAGCATCTGCATCGCCGGCTCGGCCAGCAATGCGTCCAACTGGCTCATGTAACCCGCCGCTTCCCAGCCCAGCACGCGCACCAACCAGCCATGCCCGCCGGGCAGGCGGGCCTGCACCGGGCGTGGCGTGCGCTCGGCCGGCACCGCGTCAGCCGCGGCCGCCTTGCGCACGCTCACGCGCGGCTTGGCCAACGGCCGCGTCACCGCCCGCTCGAACCGCCGTGCCGCGCGCTGCAACTGGTGCCACAACGGCACAATCATTGCCGCATAGGCGGGCATCCGTAAAAACCGCGCCGCCACCAGCGCCGCCAACCCCGCCATAATCAGCCCAAACCGCCGCGCCAGTTCGGGCGCGGCACTGGGGGGAGGGGGAGGGGTTTCAGTCATGTTATTTTATATAACTTATTGCGGCGGAAATTGCAAGCAAAATCGGCCACCGGCCGCTGCGCGCCACTCTCGCAAGATCCCCGGCGCTGAATTCAGCAGTTGAATATAAACCGCCAACCCGGTAGATAATATTCGCCTTTACACAATCATGTTAAATATTACTTAGATATTGAGTTATTTTATGACAAAAACAAAAACAGCCCTGATCATCGGCGTTACTGGCCAGGATGGATCATATCTGGCTGATCTGTTGCTGCAGAAAAATTACAGTGTCCACGGCATTAAACGCCGATCGTCGTCGCTCAACACCCAACGCCTGGATCGTAATTGCTCACCCCACTCCTGCGATCGGCCCGGCGGGTAGCTTGGCCGCGAGCACGAAGCGAATGGTGTCCAATACCGAAGCGCGATTGGCTTTCGCGGTGCTGACGACGGAGCGGAAGGCGGCGTAGGTCTCGGCG
>CAITOL010000008.1 GCA_903893975.1 uncultured Rhodospirillales bacterium
CCCTGGCCTTACTTATCCTCACCGGCCTCGCCGTCCGCCTCCTGCTCTCCCAAGCCATCGGCCTAGGCATAGACGAGAGCTACATGGTCGCCGCCGGCCGCGTGCTGCGCCTCGGCTATTTCGACCACCCGCCGCTCGCCTGGTGGCTTTCCTCCGGCACCGCGCATCTGCTGGGCAGCGAGGCTCCCTGGGTGGTCCGCCTGCCGTTCATCGCCTTGTTCGCGCTGTCGACCTGGCTGATGTATCGCCTTACCGCGACGCTTTACGGCCACCGCGCCGCGCTCTGGGCGGCGTTGGCCTTCAACCTCTCCCCGGTATTCGGCCTCAGCTCGGCCAGTTGGGTGCTGCCGGATGGCCCGCTGCTCTGCGCGCTGCTGGGCATGGCGCTCTGCCTGGTGCAGGGCCCCGCGCTGCGCTGGTGGCTCGGCGCCGGCTTCTGCGCCGGCCTCGCGCTGCTGTCGAAATACACTGCCGTTTTGCCCATCGCCGGCGTGCTGGTCTTCCTCGCCACCACCCAGCCGCGCCTGCTCGCCCGCCCGCAGCCATGGCTCGCCGTCCTGGTCGCGGCACTGGTGTTCTCCCCGGTGCTGCTCTGGAACGCGCAACACGGCTGGATCAGCTTCGCCTTCCAGGGCGGCCGCGCCGGCGGCGCCCGCCTCAACCTGCTCGGCCCGCTCACGGCGTTGGGTGGGGAGGCTCTATTCGTCCTCCCCTGGCTCTGGCCGCCGATGATGGCCACGCTCATCGCCGCCTTGCGCGCCGGCCCGACGGATCGGCACAGCTGGCTGCTGGCCTGGCTCGCGCTCGGCCCCATCGTGCTGTTCGCGCTGCTGGCGCTGGGCTCACCGAGGATTTTGTTCCACTGGGCCGCCCCCGGCTACCTGTTCCTGTTCCCGCTGCTCGGCCGCTGGCTCGCCGCCCGCACCCCGCGCCGCGCCGCCTGGGCCACCGCTGGCCTGCTCGCCGCCGCTATCCTCGCCGCCGTCACCGTCGTGCGCCTCAACCCCTGGCCACTCCGCAACGACCCCGGCCTGCAAGCGTTGGACTGGACCCCGTTACGCGCCGTCCTCGCCGCCCGCGGCCTGCTCGCCCAGCCGATCGCCGCGCCCAACTGGTCCGACACCGGCAAGGTGGACTACGCCCTCGGCGGCCACCCCACCGTGTTCTGCCTCAACCCCGATGCGCGCCAAGACCTGTTCGCCCCGGCGCCGGCGGCTGGGCAGGACATCCTGATCATCGCCCCACGCCAGTCCGAAGCCCGCATCCGCGCCGACTACGCCAGCAGCTTCGCCAGCATCGAGGCCCTGCCGCCGGCCCTGGTGGATCTCCCCGGCCGGCCGCAAACCCCCTTCGGCCTCTACCTCGGCCGCACCTGGCTCACTTCGCCGCCAGCGCCGCGTTGAGCTTGTCGCGGTCCAACTCGCCTTCCCACCACGCCACCACAATCGTCGCCACGCCATTGCCGGTGATATTCACCAACGCCCGGCATTCGGACATGAACTTGTCGATCCCCAGCACGATCGCCATCCCCGGCACCAGCCGCGGGTCCACCGCCGCCAGCGTCGCCGCCAGGGTGATGAACCCCGCCCCGGTCACCCCGGTCGCGCCTTTGGAGGTCAGCATCGCCACCCCCAGAATGGTCAGCTGCTGCTCCAGCGACAGATCCACCCCCAAAGCCTGAGCAATGAACAAGGTCGCCATCGTCATATAGATGTTGGTGCCGTCGAGGTTGAACGAATACCCGGTCGGCACCACCAGCCCCACGATGGTGCGCGGGCACCCGGCCGCCTCCAGCTTGGCCATCAACTGCGGCAGCGCGCTTTCGGAAGAACTCGTCCCCAGCACGATCAGCAGCTCATCCTTGATGTAGCCGAGGAAGCGTAAAATATTGAACCCAACCACCCGGCCAATAATCCCCAGCACAACCACCACGAACAGCGCGGAGGTCAGGTAGAACAGCCCGATCAGCCCGGCCAGATTGCCCAGGGCGGACGGCCCAAACCGGCCCACGGTAAACGCCATCGCCCCGAACGCGCCGAACGGGGCCGCGCGCATCACAATGCCGATCACCCCGAACATGCCAAACGCCACTTCGTCGATCGCCCCGCGCAGCGCCTTGGCCCGGTCGCCGGCCGCCAGCAGCGCGAAGCCGAACAAAATCGCAAACAGCAGCACCTGCAAAATATCGCCGCGCGCGAACGCCCCCACCACGCTGTCTGGGATGATGTTCAGCACGAAATCCACCGATTTCGTCTTCGCCGCCTGATCGACAAAACTCGCCACCGCCCCGGCATTGGCCCCGGCTGGGGAAAACCCGGTGCCCGGATGCGCCACATTGCCGATCACCATGCCAATCGCCAGCGCGAAGGTGGAGACAATCTCGAAATACACCAGCGCCTTAATCCCCACCCGGCCTACCCGGCTGGCATCCTGAATATGCGCAATACCGGATACCACGGTGCAGAAAATGATCGGCGCAATCACCATGCGGATCAGCTTCACAAACCCGTCGCCCAGCGCCTTAATCCAGTCATTGGTGGCAAAATGCGGCCACACAATGCCAATCACCGCGCCCAGCACGATGGCCAGCAGCACCTGCACATACAGCACGCTCGCCCAGGATTTCTTCACGCCCGCTTGCTCGGTCATGGCCCGTCGCTCCAGAATTTAACGGACATGTGCCGGAACTGGGCGGTTAGCTCAAGCGGCAGTTAGCAAGCTGTTCTTTTTGTGGACAAAAAGAACCAAAAAAAAGTCATCTATGCCTTGCCGTTGGCGTACTCTCACCGGGGAGAGCACGCCAACGGCAAAGGTGTCCTAAAGTTTTTTTGCTTCTTTGTTTTCAAACAAAGAAGACCCTTCTCAAGCCAAAGTCGCCAACAACCCCGCCAGCAACTGCGCCCGCGGCACCAGGCTATCCAACCGGATATGTTCCTCCAGCGTATGCATCGCCCCACCAGCCACGCCCAGCCCGTCGAGCGTGGCGATCCCCATCGCCCCGGTGAAATTCCCGTCCGACCCGCCGCCGCTGCTCTGATGCATAATGTCGAACCCCAGGCTGCGCGCCAGCCCGCGCGCATGGTCATACAGCGCCATCGTCTTGCCGTCCGGCTCCCATACCGGCCGGGTCACGCCGCGCGTCACCTTGAATTCGGTGTCGTTGCTCATCGCCCGCCGCGCCAGCATCGCCGCCACCCCGCGGTCGAGGTCCTCCTGCTTCTTCGCCATGCTCAGCGCCTCGCCGGTGCAGGTGGTGGTCACGCAGTTCACCCAGCTGCCGCCATTGATCACGCCGACGCTAAAGGTGCAGTCCGCCGTGGTCATGTCCTCAATCTCGATCAACTGGCGTGCCATTTCCCGAATGGCGCTGCGGCCATCGCCAGGGCGCGCGCCGGCATGGCTCGGCCGGCCGGTGGCTTCCAGGTTGAAGCGGGCAATGGCGTAACGCCCGGTCACCACCCCGCCATCCGGCCGCGCCGGCTCCGGCACCAGCACGTATTTATGCCGCGCCGCCTCCGCCTCAATCAGGTCGCGCGTGCTCGGGCTGCCGATTTCCTCGTCGGAGGTCAGCAGCACCGTCACCGGCAGCCGGGTGGCAATTCCGGCCCGCGCCAGCTGGCGGATCGCCTCCAGCGCAATGAAGTTGCCGCCCTTCATGTCGCAGATGCCGGGCCCGAAGCAGCGATCGGCCTCCCGGCGCCAGGGCAGTTTCGCCAGCGTGCCAATCGGGTGCACCGTATCCATGTGCCCCATCACCAGAATGCCCGGCCCGCTGCCGGCATGCGGGAAGCTGGCGCGCACGCAATCCCCCAACCCCATCCGCCCGGCAATCCGCTCGATCCGCGCCCCGGCCAGCACCAGGTCCCGGCTGGCCAGATCCATCATCCGCCCCACGGCGGCGGCGTCGAAGGTGGGGGATTCGCACTCCACCCAGGGCCGCAACCCGGCCAGCATCGTCTCAACGTCGAAGGGCAGGGCGGTCAGGTCCATCGCAGCATCTCCCGTGTTCGGCCCGAATCGTCGCAAGCCGCCGCGGCGCCGTCAATCCGGCCATTTGGAAGCCGCCCGGTAAGTTTGCTAGAACAGGGCAACAGGAGGAACCGCATGACCCAAACCATCACCCGTCGCAGCCTTGTCGCCGCCACCGCCGGCCTGCTCGCCACCCCCGCCATCGTCCGCGCTGCCGACAGCTTCAAGCTGCGCTGCTCGCTCGACACCGCCCCCAGCCACATGCGCGGCCAGAGCATGGAAGCCTATCTGAAAGCGCTGGAAGCCGGGTCCGGCGGCCGGATCAAAACCGAAATCTTCCACGCCGGCGCCCTGTTCAAAGATGCCAACGTCACCAAGGCGATGGTGCAAGGCCAGGTCGAAATGGCCGCCCCCGGCACCTGGGTGCTCACCGGCTTCATCGCCGATTGCGACTTCGTCAACCTGCCCGCTTTGTTCGGCCAGCCGCTGCCGATGGTGCGCCGCGCGATTGATGGCAAAACCGGCCAGCACATCAACGACCAGCTGCGCTCCAAGCTGAAACTGCGCGTGCTCGGCCCGTGGCTCGAACTCGGCATGCAGCATTGGTACTCCTCCACCAAGCCGCTGCACAGCTACGCCGATATCAAGGGCATGAAGGTGCGCAACGCCGGCGGTGCCGCCATGGCCTGGCGCACCCGCTTCTTCGACGCCATTCCCAACACCACCGCCTGGCCCGATGTGCCGCTCGCTTTGTCGCAAGGCACGTTCGATGGCGTGATCTCCACCAATGAAAGCTGCTCCAGCGCCCAGCTCTGGGAAGCCGGGCTGAAATATGCCCTGCTCGATCATCAAAATCTGAACTGCTACGTGCCGCTGATCTCGGAGGCGTTCTACGCCAGCCTGCCGGCGGATCTGCAAAAGCTGGTGCTCGACACCTGGGCCGCGCATATCGCCGACTATCGGGTCAACATGGGCCGCGCCCAGGAAGCGGCACTGGCCACGCTGAAGGCGCATAACGTCGCGGTCACCGAAGTCAGCGACGCCGAAATCGCCGCCGTGCGCGCCAAAATGATGCCGGACCAGGACAAGCTGGTGAAAGAACTGAAACTCTCGCCGGAACTGACCAAGCTGCTCGGCGCCGATCTCGGCACCGCCTAAGCCGCGCAACGTCCGCCCTGGCGCCCGGTTCGGCGTCAGGGCAGGGCCACCCCCAAAGCCTTCAGCACCACCCAGGGTGGTAGTCCCGCTCCATTTCGGCGCGATTTGGTGATTTTTTGTATTAAAATAAGAATCCGATTCACTTTTATGTTATGTCGATGTGGTTTCTCGTAACGGGTTGATTTGGCGTTTGCGCCAAGCCATGCTCAAACCTGTATAATTGTAACGGCAATTTGGTTGTGGCGTTTATCACGATGTGGTCCATTAACACTCGAGTGCCCGGGGCGCACCCTAGGCTGGCAGCAACTGTGAGGCACGCATTCGTGGGGCATCCCCGGCGCTTCTTTCGGCTGGATGAAACATCACCCACGCAATCGCCGCGGCCGGTATGATGACCGAGGCAGCCGCCGTCGCTGACTCTGCTGCCACGGGATCGGCCCTGCGTGGCGCCTCCCTCCCCAAGCCGCGCGCCGGCCTCTGGGCGCGCTTCATCGATGGCGTCCGCTTGCAGCATTTGCTGTTCGTCGCCCTGACCTTGGTCGCCGCGATCCCGGTGCTGACGCTCGACATCTGGGAATCGCAGGCTTCGTTCCAGCGAGAGGTCGAATCCGTCCGCGAACGCCATTTGCTGGTGGCGCGCAACCTTACCTCCACCCTTTCGCGCTACGTGCTCGATCTCAACGCGGCGTTCCAGATCGCCTTTGCCTCCGGCACCCTCAACCCCAACACCCCCGGCCTGCCGGCGTTGCTGGATTCGCTGGATTTCGTGCATGTCTGCGTGCTCGCGCCCGATGGCTCGGTCGAACAGTTCCTGCCGGTGCAGAAAGCCCCGGAAATCGCCGCCCTCACCCCGCGCCTGATCGCGGATCTGCGGGCGCTGGTCGCCAATCAGCGGCCAGAGTCGCTGCGACCAGAGGCACAGCCCATCCTCAGCGGCCTGAAGCGGGACCCGAACGGCCGCCCCTCGTTCTATCTGGTCAAACGGCTGGCCAATAACCGGCTGGCGGTCGGCGAAATCACCACTGATTACCTCGTCCGCCTGCAATCGGTCATCGCCTTCGGCGAACGCGGTCACGCCGTCCTGGTGGACGCCAACGGCCTGACCATCGCCCATCCGTTCAAGGACTGGGCCGCCCGCATGCAAGACCTGTCCGGCGTGTCCACCGTCAAGCTGATGATGGCCCGCCAGACCGGGGTGGACACCTTCTTCTCCCCCGCCTTCAAGGACGACATGATCGCCGGCTACGCCTTCGTGCCGGAAAGCGGCTGGGGCGTGATGGTGCCGCAACCGCTCAGCGAGTTGAAGCGCCGGGCGCGGGAGATCGACTGGGTGGCCTGGGTGGTCGGCGGCGTGGCTCTGGCCATCGCCTCGGTGCTCTCCCTGCTCATCGCCCGCTTCCTCGCCAGCCCGGTGCGCCGCGTCGCCACCACCGCGGATGCCATTCTCGCCGGCAACAGCGACGCCAAAGTGCCGGATTTCGTTGGCCTGGTGCCGCAGGAAATCCGCCGCCTCGGGCGCGCCTTCAACACCATGGTCGATGGCCTGCAACGCCGGAACGCCCAAACTCGCGAAGCCCTGAAGCAGGCGGAAATCTCCAACAACGTGAAATCGGAATTCCTGGCGAATATGAGCCACGAAATCCGCACCCCGCTCAACGGCATGCTCGGCATGGTGGAATTACTGCGCCAGACCGACCTCAACCCTCAGCAATCCGCCTATACCGATACCGTCACCCGCTCCGGCGCCGCGCTGCTCGGCCTGATCAACGATATTCTCGATCTGTCGAAGATCGAAGCCGGCAAGCTGGAACTGGAACACAGCGTCTTTAGCCTGGCAGACCTCGTGCAGCAGGCGGCGGCGTCGTTCCAACCACCCGCCCGCGCCAAGGGGCTGGCTCTTACCGTCACCGTGCCGCCGGCCTTGCATCTCGGCCTGATCGGCGACGCCAATCGCCTGCGCCAGGTGCTGGTCAACCTGCTCGATAACGCGATCAAATTCACCGAACGCGGCACCATCGACATCTCGGCCGCCGTCTCGGAAGATCGTGGCAACGCCGTGGTGTTGCGGTTCGAGGTCAGCGACACCGGCATCGGCGTGCCAGAGGCCCGGCAAGCCACCATCTTCGATCCGTTCAGCCAAGGCGATGGCTCCATGACCCGCGCCTTTGGCGGTGCCGGCCTCGGCCTGTCCATCGCCCGGCAGATTTGCGCCTTGATGGGCGGCAATATCGGTATGCGCAGCCTCCCCACCGGCGGCTCGGTGTTCTGGTTCACCGTCACCCTGCGCAAAGACGCCGCCAGCGTCCCCGCCCGCAGCCCCAGCACCGCCCCACGGCCCGCATCGCCAGCCATGCCCGCCGCCGCCGTGCGGGTCCTGCTGGTCGAGGATAACGCGGTCAACATGGAAGTCGGGCGTGGCCTGCTGCAAAGCCTGGGCTGCGTCGTCACCACCGCCAATGACGGTCAGGAAGCGGTGGAAAAATACCGCCCCGGCAGTTTCGATCTGGTGCTGATGGATCTTCAAATGCCGCGTATGGACGGCTTCGCCGCCGCCGTCGCCATTCGCGACATCCAACGCAAAATCGGCGACACCACCCCCATCCTCGCCCTGTCGGCCCACGCTCTGCCGGGCGACAAAGCCAAAAGCCTCTCCGCCGGCTTCGATGATCACGTCACCAAGCCGGTCACCCGCGCCACGCTGGCGGAAGCCTTGGTCACGTTCGTGCAAACCCCGCGCAACGCCACCGCCACGGTGGCGGCAGAGGCCGCGCCGGTGATCGACAACGCTGCCATCGACCGCCTGCGCGAAATCGAAGCCGCTGGCAATGACGGCCTGGTGCAGCGCGTGCTGCAACAATTCCTCGTCGATGGGGAAAATCTCGTCAACGAAATCGCCCGCGCCGTGGCCGCCGGCCAACACGATCAGGCCCGGCAAACCGCGCACACGCTCAAATCCAGCAGCGCCTATCTCGGCGCGGACCGCCTGCGCTCCTGCTGCGTCCGCATGGAGGAAGCCGCCGCCAACGCCGACAGCGCCACCCAAAACGGGCTGATCGGCACCTTGCGGGTGGAATATGTCCGCGCCGCCACCACCCTCGCCAGCTTGGTCACGCCGTCCGAGGCCGGCTAGCCGCGCAACACCCCGGCCATCGCCGCCACCTCGCCGCTCGCCGGAAACACCTGCGCCAGCGCGGCTGCCGACAGCCCCATATGTCCGGCCAGCACCGCTTTGGTCAGGCTACGCAGATCGGCCGTCGGCGCCAGATCGCGGTTCTCCAGCAACTGCCCGCGCGCCAGCCCCGGCCAGGTGGCGCGCACCTTACCGCCTGCCACCGCCCCGCCCAACGCAAACGCCACCGTCGCCGTGCCATGGTCGGTGCCCCCGGTGCCGTTGATCGCCACCGTGCGACCAAACTCGGTCAGCACCAGCACCACCGTCTGGCCCCAGGCCGCACCCAATCCGTCTTTCAACCCCACCAGCCCGCCATCCAGCGCCCGCAGCGCCCCGGCCAGCCGCGGCGCCTGCCCGGCATGGGTATCCCAGCCGCCAATCTCCAGCGCGGCAATGCGCGGCCCCTTGGGGTCGGCCAGCAACTTACCGGCGGAATGGGCCAGCGCCGCGAAGGCATAGCGGTTCTTCGCCGCCTCCGTCCCCGCCAGCACCGCGTCGGAAAACCCCCGGTCGCGCAACCCTTCCGCCACCGCCGGCCCGGTCAGCGGGTCCGCCCGATGCAGCGCCGCGATCTGTGCATACAGGCTCGGTGCCGGGTGCTGCGCCGTCGCCGGCAGCCAGGTGCCTACACTCGCCGGCCCGCGCAGCAGCAACGGCAAGGCGGTGCCCACCGCCATCGCCACCTCACTCCCCGCCGCATGCCGGCCTGCCAAGGCGGTCACGACCCGGTTCAGCCAGCCGCTGGTCAGGCGTGGCCCGGCCAGATGCTCCGGCCCGCCATCCTCCAGATTATCCTGCGCCTCGAAATGGCTGCGGCTGCGCGTCGCCCCGGCAATCGCATGCACCAGCAACGCCTCGTTGGCCTGATACATCCCGTGCAGCCCCGCCAGCGCCGGATGCAGCCCGTAAAACCCGCCCAGATCCAGCAACCCCTCCGGCTGCCCCGGCCCCACCGGCGCCAACGCCCCGCGCTGCGCCGCCAGATCCGGGTCGCCATACGGTGCCACCGCCGCCAGCCCATCCAGTGCCCCGCGCAGCAGCACCACCACCAACCGCTTCTCGGTCGGCGCCGCCGCCAGCGCCAGCGACGCCCGGCCCAGGCTCACCACCCCGCCCAACCCGAGCAGCGCGGCACGGCGACTGATCAAGAATGTGCTCATCGCCGTTGAAACTCCGGTCCGGTCAGCAGCAAAGTCAGTGCTGTGCGCCGGTCCGCGGCCCGGCGAATGCTGTCCGCCGCCTCCGCCGGCAGCAACCCGCCCAACGTCCGATCCGCCAGTATGGCGGCATCCACGGTGCCCGCCACCTTGCCGGTCACGCCATACGCCCAGTCGATTCGCCGCAACACCGCCTCCGGCGCCGCCCAGTCCGCTGCCGTGTCGCCCCAGCCATTCGGCAACGGGGCCGACATATAGGGCTGCCCCATCCCGCCCAGCACCCCGCGCAAATCCGGCCGCTTATCCGCCGGCAGATCCAGCGCCCGTAGCACGGCCGCCACGTAATCCATCGGCGTGCGCAGCTTGCGCAGCGGCACCCAGGCGCCCGGCAGATCCACCACCGCCAGCGCCGCCGCCTTCAAATCCCCGTCCGTCTCGCGCAGCACCTGCGCCACCCGCGCCACATCCGCCTCCGCCGGCGCATCGGCCACGAAATGCCGCACCAGCTTGGTCGCCAGATGCCGCAATGTCGCCGGGTGCCGCGCCAGCCAGCCCAGCATGGCCACCCCGCCGCTTTCCCCCGCCGCGCAACGCTGCCCCAACACCACCTGCCCACCGGGCTGATGCGTATTCGGCCGGAACATGTAGCCCACCGGCTCCTCGACATAGCGGATCGACCAGCCGGTCAGCACATTGGCAAACGCCGTCACATCCTGCTGCGTGTAGCCCGCCGCCGGCGTCACCGTGTGCAACTCCAGGCATTCGCGCGCCAGATTCTCGTTCAACCCGCGCCGCGCCCGCCGCCCCGCCGGGCTATCCGGCCCGACCGACTGCGCGTTGTCCAGATACATCAGC
This sequence comes from uncultured Rhodospirillales bacterium, assembly GCA_903893975.1. Lineage (GTDB taxonomy): Bacteria > Pseudomonadota > Alphaproteobacteria > Acetobacterales > Acetobacteraceae > CAITOL01. The sequence goes on from CAITOL010000008.1 coordinate 10,312, forward strand.
ATCGCCGGGTGCTGCATCACCGCCAGCAGCATATCGCTGAACCGCCCGGTCACATGCGGCCGAATCGCCTCGCGCACATAGGCATGCGCCACGCCGATCACCTGCGCCCGCCGCAGGCTGATGGTGAAATGGTTGGCCCAAAACCACACCAGCCGTTCGCGGAACGGGGCGTCGGTGGTCAGCAACACATCAAACGCCGTCGCCGCATCTGCGGCGAGCACCGCCCGCGCCGCCTCCAACTTGCCCGTCTTGGCCGCCTGGTCCTGCCGCAGCGCCCGCAGCCCCTCCGCCACGCTCGCGCCTGGCCGCGCCAAAGCCGGGTCCGGCCCCTCCAACTGCGCTGCCAACCAGCCACGCGGGTCGTCCGGCGGCGCCTGCGCCCCCTTCGCCCCATAGCCAAAACGGATCACGGCATGCTGTGCGCGAATATCCATGCCGGTTTCTAACACGCCCGGTTACAAAAAAAGAGTCACGATACGCAGCCATGCGCGCCATTTTCGACAGACGGCTTGCAAATCGGCGCGCCGACAGGCATGTGAGCGCCCAATCTGACCCGCATTGGCGGGTGATGCTGCTCGACCCGCATGCTCTTGTCCGCTCGACCGCTTTGGTTCGCTCGCGCGGCGAACCGCTATGGAGGCTACTGTGTCCGCTAACCCGCTCGCCCTGATCCGGAATATTGGCATTACCGCGCATATCGATGCCGGCAAAACCACCACCACGGAACGTATCCTGTATTACACCGGCATGTCGCACCGCATCGGCGAAGTGCATGACGGTAACACTACGACCGACTACATGGATCAGGAACGCGAGCGCGGCATCACCATCACGGCGGCCGCCATTTCCTGCCGATGGAACAAGACCGACCTGCCGAAAGCGAAGGAAAATCTCACTAGCTTCAACATCATCGACACCCCGGGCCACATCGACTTCAACATCGAAGTCAATCGCTCGCTGCGCGTGCTCGATGGCGCGGTCTTCATCATCGAAGGCGTCGCCGGCGTGCAGCCGCAGTCGGAAACCAACTGGCGCCTGGCCGACCGCTACAACGTGCCGCGCATTATCTTCATCAACAAGCTGGACCGCACCGGCGCCGATTTCTATCGCGCCTTCGATACGCTGAAGGAAAAGCTGGACATCATCGCCCTGCCGCTGCAGCTGCCGATCGGTGAAGAAGACAAGTTCATCGGCATCATCGACCTGATCGAGATGAAGGCCATCGTTTGGGAAGGCGGCGAACTCGGTGCGAAATTCCACGACGAGCCGATCCCGGCCGAACTGGCCGACAAGGCCGCAGAATACCGCCAGCTGCTGCTCGATACCGCGCTGAGCGTCGATGACGCCGGCATGGAAGAATATTTCGAGAAGGGGGACGTCGAAGTCGCCACCCTCAAGCGCGCCATCAAAACCGGCACCATCTCCGGCGCCTTCCGCCCGGTGCTGTGTGGCACGGCGTTCAAGAACAAGGGCGTGCAGCCTTTGCTCGACGCGGTGCTGGACTATCTGCCGAGCCCGATCGACGTGCCCGGCATCGCCGTTGCCGCCGAAGAAGGCCAGGACGAGCAGGACCTCACCGGCCGCCGCCGCATCAAGGCGGACCCGACCGCGCCGTTCTCCGGCCTCGCCTTCAAGATCATCAACGACAAATACGGCGCCCTCACCTTCGTGCGCGTCTATTCCGGCACCTTGAAAAGCGGTGACACGGTGTTGAACACCACCCGCGAAGGCAAGGAACGCGTCGGCCGCATGTTCCAGATGCACGCCGACAAGCGTGCGGAAATCAAGGAAGTGCACGCCGGTGACATCGCCGCCTTCGTCGGCCTGAAAGACACCGGCACCGGCGACACCCTCGCCAGCGCTGATGATCCGGTGGTGCTGGAACGTATGGCCTTCCCGGTGCCGGTGATCGACATTTCCGTCGAGCCGAAAACCAAGGACTCGGTCGAAAAGATGACCCTCGGCCTGCAGAAGCTGGCCGGTGAAGACCCCAGCCTGCGTCTGAAAACCGACCAGGAAAGCGGCCAAACCATCCTCTCCGGCATGGGCGAACTGCATCTGGAAATCATCATCGACCGCCTGCGTCGCGAATACGGCGTCGAAGCCAATATCGGCGCGCCGCAGGTGGCCTATCGCGAAACCATCAGCAAGCCGCACACCGAAGTCTACACCCACAAGAAGCAGTCCGGTGGGTCGGGCCAGTACGCGGAAGTCAAGATCATCTTCGAACCGCTGGACCGTAACGGCGGCGTGGTGTTCGAAAACAAGGTCGTCGGCGGCTCGGTGCCGAAGGAATACATCCCGGCCGTCGAAAAAGGCATCCGGATGCAGTGTGAAACCGGCGTCCTCGCCGGCTTCCAGACGGTGGACTTCAAATACACCCTCGTGGACGGCAAATACCACGACGTCGACTCGAGCGCGCTGGCGTTCGAAATCGCCGCCAAGGCCTGCTTCCGCGATGGGATGAAGAAGGCCAGCCCGATCATCCTGGAACCGATCATGGACGTTGAGGTGACCACCCCGAACGACCATGTCGGCGACGTCGTCGGCGATCTCAACCGCCGCCGCGGTCAGATCCAGACCCAGGAAACCGCCGGCTCCACCATCATGGTCCGCGCCCACGTGCCGCTGAAGGAAATGTTCGGTTACATCTCCGACCTGCGCAGCATGACCAAGGGCCGCGCCAGCTTCACCATGCAGTTCCATCACTACGACCCGGTGCCGCGCAACATCGCCGACGAAATCATGGCGAAGAGCGCCTAACGGCGAACACGATCCTACGCGTAGGGAAGGGGCCGGAACGCAAGTTCCGGCCCTTTTTTCATGCCCAGAGCAGCCCACAAAACCGCTTGCAGCGATCCGAAAACGTCAATATAAATAACAATACCTTCAGGAATCGCACATGCAAAACACAATCGATTGCCCGTTCATCTTTCTGCCCAACGGCACCACCGTCCCAGCAGACTGGGCCAACGCCCACCCCGATCTGGTCATCCTCCCGGCACAACTCCAACCCGCCGCCGCTACCCCAAGCCAACCTGCGCCAGCTGTCCCCGGACCAATGAAGGCACCATCGCGCGCGTAACCCGACAATGACGAAATGCCAGGTCATCAGCATTGCGCGCTCGGGCCATTGTGGCCACCGCACTCACGGCTCGGGCCGAACCGCCGATATGGATCTGTATGGCATGCTAATACGGGTTATTCCGATCTCAATCGAAACAGCCACTGCCCTATCGCGGCTTTACGCCACCGGAATTTTTGAGATAAGCGAGGCCAACCCCGCCGAGCGCAGACGCCAGCAGTGATCCACCGAACCAAACGTTACCCCAGATGGCGATCACGGTCGCGCACATGACGAATAGGGTGACAAAGCAGAACGGCAAAAGGCGCAGCAGCAACGCGTCGCGGGTTTGCAGTCGGGCACCGAGCCGTTCCATCTCGCGGACATGTTCGGCATTTAATTCCGCTTGCTGCAATATCCATGCAGCCGCGCCGGCATGCGCCTGGTCATACGCGGCAAGCTCCCGCGCGGGCGGCAGCGGCCCGGCGTGAAATGTTGCGGCAACATGCTGCTCCATCCCTGATGGGGTCTGGGTTATCTGAAACGCGGTATGGACCGACGGTAACGGAGGCGCCGGTGCGGCCGCCGAGCTTGACTCAGGCTTCTCGGCGTTCACGGTGCAGCTTCATCGCGCGACGGATCGCATCTCCCGTTCGTTGCATCCCAAGCCGTGTCGGCTCCGCCGCATCCAACGCCGCTACATTTCCTAACGGCGCCCCGATTGCCAATAGACTGCCGAAGCTTTCGACAGCAGACGCGACCGGCATCGGCAGCGAAAGCTGCCCATCAGGACCAACAACAAGAAAACGGCGGGTTGCGAGCATGGCGTCATCCTTATGACGGCTTAGCCAATAATGCCAGCAATCAAACACGTTCCCTCACCTCCGGCAAGTGAATAGGCCGTATGGTCATCTCGCCCCAACCGCACCCACCACACCCACAAAAATTTAACCGACAGCCAACCATTCCCCCGCTACCCTCCGCCCACGCGCCCGCCAAAATCGCCGGCCGGAGGAAACCCGCATGCTCCTGTTCGTCGCTGCCCTCATCCTGCTGCTCGGCCTCGCCGTCGCCCTCGTCTATCTGCGCGACAGCCGGCAAACCCAACACGCCATCCTGCGCAACTACCCGGTGCTCGGCCATTTCCGCTATCTCTCCGAAAGCTTCGGCGAATACATGCGGCAATACCAGTATCTGCCGGATTGGGTGGAACGCCCGTTCAACCGGCTAGAGCGGTCATGGGTCTACCGCTCCGCCAAGGGCGTCTCCAACCTCGTCTCCTTCGGCTCAGAGGCCGTGCCCGCCTTCTTGTTCCGCAACGCCGCCTTCCCGGTCCTGGACGCGGAAAAAACCGC
>CAITOL010000009.1 GCA_903893975.1 uncultured Rhodospirillales bacterium
ATCGTGGGTGTCAGGCATCGTGTGGGGTTCCTTCTTGGTCGTTGGAACGCCTACACCGCCCAGGCCGCAAACTGAATTTCCAGACGTCAGGGTACACCACCCCACCGAACGGACGCTCCGGCCGGCTGGACGGCTCGGCGATCGAAGCGTGATAATCTTCCCAATCGGCCGCGTTCAGATCGTTCAGGCTGGGCGCGGTTCGCATGTCGTCAAGCACCGCGTCGGTATAAAGCCGGCGCGGAACGGGTTGGATTTGTAACAACGGAAAATCAGCCCGCAGTTGAATGGGCGAATGGGTGCGGGTCAGTCGGATATTGGTGAATAGCGGGCCAAACCATCGGTCAGTTTCGACAATCCCCTCATAGGCGACATAGCCCCCCGGTAAAGGCAGATTGGCCGGCGCCCGGACCAGCAGGCTCCAACCCGGCGCGGTGCGGGCGAACAACCCTGTCCAAATCTGCAAAACGCCCGGCTCCGGGATCGCGGTCAGCATCGGCGGCGCACAGCCCCGTAAGCACTCGGGGGCGACCGCATCGAAGCGTGGGCCGAGATGCGGAAACTGAGCCGCCGCCAGTGGCAGCCATCTTTCCACCCCGGCGTAGGTCCAGAATATATCCGCGCCATCCCACATCAGCGACAGATCCATCGGCGCAAATGCCCACCAACCAAAACCGGTCGCGCTGGTAATGGCATCACAATATCGCACGGCCCGAACCGGCAGCGTGCCAACGGCCGAGCGGTCAGCCCGTTGCGGCAGGCGGGCAGATTCGATCACACGGTAGAATCGCACATCGGGCGAGGTGTTGGAGAGCATGACGACCTCCGGATAAAAATAGGAAAACATGCGGCCACCCCGCGCGGCGGAGCAGCCGCATGCGCTCAGCCCGCTTTGGGCAATAGCCGAAACGCTGACCCGAGGCGGATACGCCCAGTATCGGCAACGGCAACAGGCACCGGCAAAACAGCATCGGCAATGGCCATGGGTATCTCCCTAAAGTTAAACAGAAAATACTCGACACGCGAGCGCGCCGTATCCTGCGGCAATGGAGTTTCATTGCCGCATGGAGCGCGAGACGCCAAGGGTGTCGGAATTGACGATGGGCGCACGACGCCCGTCGACAGCGCTAACCATGCCGCGTCCGCAAATCCGCGTCAAGACTATTATCCTATATTTGCCCATCTAAAGACGTTACAAAATCGTCAATTTTACGTTTTTGATCCAATTGGCTGTCCCCGCTAACGTCTCGGTAATATTTTTGTGGGTCCAGTCTCGTGAACGACAATGCGCACTGCGTGCCGGAGACAAATCCCGCCAACCACGCGGATCGCGATTCGACCATTTCTCCCGTCACGCTCATCAGCGTGCTGGGCCAGATGCGGGTGACCGGTGCCGCCGATGCCGACCTGCTGCCGCGCGGGCGGAAAGCCCGTGCCATGCTGGCCATTCTCGCGCTCGAAGGCCCCGGCCCGGTGCTCCGGGAACGGCTGTGTCAACTGCTCTGGAGCCGCCGCCATCGCGACCAGGCCCGTGCCTCGTTGCGTCAATCGATCCATGAATTGCAGGAGGGGTTATCCCGCGCCGGCAGCCAGTTGCTGAGTATTGAACGCGGCATGCTCTGCCTGAACCGCGACCGGTTCAGCCTCGACATCGACCCGTTCGCGCCCCATGTCGCGCTGGACTGGCCGCTGGTGGACCGCCAAGCGGCCACCCATCTAGCACGGGCGCAGCTTTTAGAAGACCTTGTCGGCGTGGACCCGGCATTCGATCAATGGGTGCAGGAACAGCAGCGCCGTATCAACCGCCAGATCACCCTGCGGGCGGAAGCCGTGCTCGCCCACCCCGACCACAACAGCTTCGCACCGGAAAAGCGCACTGCAGCGGCTGCATATCTGATCGAACTCTATCCCTCGCACAGCAATGCCGGCCGCGCCTTGGTCGCCGAGCACATCGCCCGCGGCGAGCCCACCGTGCCTGCGAGCGCCCCCATCAACGCGGCCGCCGCGGGCACCTATCGCGCCAGCTATGGCGGCGCCCGGTTCGACGCCGAGCGGGTTGTCCGGCTCGGCGTACTGCCATTCCGTGCCCTAGACGAAGGCGCGCTCGACGGATTGGCCGCCGGAATGGCTGACGAAATCACTGCCGCTTTGTCCCGCTTCCGCTGGTTTTTCCTGGTCGCCTCCCCCTCGCTCGCAGCACTCGCCACCGAAATTCGCGAGGGCAGTGACCGTTGGCGCATGCTCGATCTGGATTTCCTGGTCGAAGGGACCGTCCGCCGCTCCGGCGACCGTGTGCGGGTGAGTGCGCGATTGCTGGATTTGCGCGCCGGGGGCGAAGTGGTTTGGGCCGGCCGGTTCGATCGGATCGGCCGCGATGCCATGACCCTGCAGGACGAGATCGCCGCCCAGATGGTGGCGCAGATCGACCCGCAATTGCTGCTGCATGAGGCCCGGCGCGCGACCATCTCGCCGGCAACCTCGCTTTCGGCCTATCAACTCGTGCTCGGCAGTGTCCCGGCCCTTTACCACTTAGATCGCGCCAGTTTCGTCGCCGCCGGAGCGCCGCTTGAAGCCGCGGTGAAGTTGGACCCGCATTACGCCGGCGCCTATGCATGGTGGGCCTATTGGCATGTGTTCATGGTCGGCCAAGGCTGGGCAGATGATCACACCGGCTGGTTGGAGCGGGCCGGCAACCTGGCCGAACGGGCCGTGGCGCTCGACCCTTGCGACGCGCGCGGCCTGGCCATCGCCGGCCATGTGCGGGACATGCAAAACCGTCCCACCAACGACGCCGCCGCCCTGCATGAACGGGCATTGGCGCTCAACCCCAACATGCCATTGGCCTGGGGCTTCGCCGGGCTGTCACAGTCGCTGCATGGCAACCACACCGAAGCCCTGCGAATGATCGAACAAGCCCAGGCGCTCTCTCCGTTCGACCCGCACGGCTTCTATTTTGAAATGCTGTTGATGATGCCCAACCTGCTGCTCCGCAATTTCACCGCCGTGGTTGAACTCGGGCGCCGCGCCATTCTGCTCAACCCATCGCTATCGAGCTCTTTCAAGGGCCTCCTATCCGCCCTGGGTCATCTGGGCATGACCGATGAGGCCGCCAACGTTCGTGCCAAGCTGGCGGCATTGGAACCCGCCTACACCTTGCGCACTGCCGAGGCACGCGCCGCCATCCGCGGCCCCGAGGACCGCGCGCTTTTTATCGAAGGCCTACGCCTCGGCGGCTTGCCGGCCTAGACCGTGCGCCCGGGCATGCGGTGGCGGAACGCCAACGCCTCGGCAACATCCACCCGCCGGATTGGCTCCGCCCCAGCCAGATCGGCAATGCTACGCGCGACGCGCAAGGTGCGGGTGTAGCCGCGCGCGGACAGGCGCAATTTATCCGCCGCCCGGTCCGCCAATTCCCGCGCCTCTGCCGCCAGAACCAGCGCACCGATATCCACCTCGGCATTGGTTGTGGCCGCCCCGTTGGCCCGTTCCCGCTGCCGCGCCCGCGCTTGGGCAATCCGGCCGGCAACAATCGCCGATGCCTCCCCGGCCGGCGCGCGGGATAATTCCGACGGCGGCACCGGCTGCACCGCCACCGTCAGGTCGATCCGGTCCAGCAGCGGCCCGCTGATCTTGCCCTGATATTCCTCCCCGCAACGGGGCGCCCGCCCGCATTCCCGCGCCGCATCGCCGAGATAGCCGCACCGGCACGGGTTCATCGCCGCCACCAGTTGAAACCGCGCCGGATAGGTGATGTGCGCCGCCGCCCGCGCCACCGTGGTGCGACCGGCTTCCATCGGCTGCCGCAGCGCCTCCAACGCCTGGCGTGGGAACTCTGGCAATTCGTCAAGAAACAGCACGCCACGATGCGCGAGCGAGACCTCGCCCGGCCGTGCCCGCTGCCCACCGCCGGTCAACGCGGCCTGGCTGGCACTGTGATGCGGCTCGCGAAACGGCGGCCGCATCACCAATCGGCCGCCATCCAGCATCCCGGCAACCGAGTGGATCATGCTCACCTCCAGCGCCTCCATCGGCAGCAAATCCGGCAGCAACCCTGGAAGCCGCGCCGCCAACATGGATTTGCCCGACCCTGGCGGGCCGATCAGCAGCAGGTTGTGCCCGCCCGCCGCGGCAATTTCCAACGCCCGGCGCGAGGTTTCCATCCCCCGCACATCCTGCAAATCCGCGGCCGCCCCGGCATCGGCAATCCCCGCCGGTTCGGGCGGGGTCAGCACCTGCTGGCCGCGGAAATGATTGATCAGCGCCAACAGGTCCGGCGCCGCCAACACCGCAATCTGCCCCGCCCACGCCGCCTCGCCGCCCTGCGCTGCCGGGCAGATCAGCCCGAGCCCGCGCGCCGAGGCCGCGATCGCCGCCGGTAGCACCCCAGCCACCGGGTTCAAGGTGCCATCGAGCGACAACTCGCCGACGGCGGCAAACTCCAACAGGTCCTCGCGCGGCAGCACATCCATCGCGGCTAGTACCGCCAAAGCAATTGGCAGATCGAAATGGCTGCCCTCCTTCAGCAGGTCGGCGGGGGCAAGGTTGATCAGCACCCGCTTCGGCGGCAGCGACAGCCCCATCGCCGTCAGCGCCGCCCGCACCCGCTCGCGCGCCTCCCCCACCGCCTTGTCCGGCAGCCCAACCACCAGAAACGCCGGCAGACCAGAGGAGATTTGCACCTGCACCTCCACCGCCAGTGCCTCGATGCCCGCAAATGCGAATGACTGAACCCGTGCGATGGTCATGGCGTAGCCTAGGCCGAGACTGCCGGATCGCTCGCCGCAATTCTCTGTGATTTCAGCGCGAAAACCTATTTGCTTGACGGCGGCCCCGCGCACTCCCTAGGAACCATACGAGCCCAACCCACCGTATCCAGCGCCGTGGACACCCTCAGCCACATGCTTCCTGACACCCTCTTGGCTCTAAGCCAGAACGATCATGGGAAAGCCGCGCTGAGTGCGGACGCGGCGGCCCTCGGCTGCATCGTCACCGTGACCGCCTCGGTGTCAGAGGCGATCGCCCTGCTTGCCGGCAACACCCCCGCCTTTAGTCACCTGGTGCTGGATAGCGCCACCGTCACTCCAGACGTTACGATCCTCCTGCAACTGATCGCGGAAGCCGCGCCGGAGACACCCAGGCTCATTTTGCGCGAACCGCAAAACCTTAGTACGGCGCTTCGACCAGCCGTGGGTGTCAACGCCGCCACCGGCTGGTTGGGTGCTGCCCTCGCCGCCCCACCTCGGCCCCGTCCAGGCCGCCTGACCGCAGATCAGATCCGGCTGGGGTTGCCGACCCACGACCTGCATGTCCGCTACCAACCCATCGTCCGCCTGGCCGACCGGCAAGTCATCGGGATTGAAGCGCTGGCGCGCTTGCGCCATCCGGACGGTTTCACTCTCCCCCCGGCTGATTTCGTGCCGCAACTCGAAGCGGCGGGTGATGGCTGGGCGCTGACCATGCAGGTGATGGCGCGCGCTTTGGCGGAGTGGGGCGACCACCGGCTGCACGACCTCGGCCTTACCCTCTCGCTCAACGTGCCGCTCGATGTGTTGGCTGCCCCAGCCCTGCCCACGCACCTTGCCGATGCCTGCCGAAGCGCTGGCGTATCGCCAAGCCAGTTGATCCTGGAGTTGACGGAAACCCAAATCGTGGTCGATCCCGATGCACTGCGTGTACCGATGCAAAGGCTGCGAAACCTCGGCATCGGCCTCGCCATCGACGATATCGCCCCGATCACGCATGACCCGCAGGCGCTTCTCGCGCTACCGTTCACCATGATGAAGCTGGACCGGCACACGGTACGTGAAGCCGCTGACTGCGCGCCCACCCGCAGTTTCATCCGCCGGAATATCGATGACGGTCACGCCGCCGGCATGACCATCGTCGCCGAGGGCATTTAGGACCCCACGCTGTGGGGCCACATGCGCGCCCTTGGGGCCAATTACGGCCAGGGCTTTCATATCGCCCGCCCGCTGCCCGCCGCTGCCCTGTCGCTCTGGCTGCACGATTGGCAGGCGAGGGCCGCCTTACTCGGTTAGCGTTTGGTCGGCTGCACCGCCAGGCAAGGTCCATTCGTGGTCCAAAGCCGCGCGCCGGCGTTGCAAGACTGCCAGCCGCGCACCCGCTTTTGCATCCAGCGCCAACTCCGCCAAAATCGGTGCAACTTCGGTCAGCAGCCAGCCGAGGCCCTGCAAGCCCCAGGCGGATGCGGTCAAACGCAGGTTGGCGGCAATGTCCAAGCTGGCCACCACGGTGTTGGGGCCATGCCACAGTTGGTTGATGCCATGGGCGGCGACCATCAACCCCATCATCAACATAGTGCGAGCGGTGGTGCGCGCCGGGCTCCGATCGACCATGACGGCAATCAACACCGTCGGCGCCAGCAGGATCACCGCCAACACCGCGGTGGCTGGTAACGCCGAGGCAATCGCCCCACACAGCAACCCTTGCAGCCAAATACTGCGGCCAGGCTTGTCCGCCGCCACCGGTTTTGCCGCGCGCGCCATTACCCGAGCGCCAACAAAACGGCGCTAGCGGTCAGCCCGGTCACCGCGATGGCAGTGGCGAGTTCCGCCCCAATGCGCTTGGCGTAAGCCCGCCGTGATGGCGCGTCGGCCCGCAGTGACGCCATCTCCGCATCAATGGTCTGCACCGCCACGGCTGCGGCCTGTGCCCCGCGCGCGTCTGCCGCCATAAGAACCGGATCGTCGATCAATCGCAGCATTGCCGTCAGGTTCCCAGCCGATGCACGCTGCGGCAGCGCCTCGCTCGCCTGCTCGCGCCGGGTTCGGCTGCGCCATACCTGGACGGCTGGCAGCGCAAGCTCAGCGCACCACCCCGCCAGATGTGCTAGCTTTGGCGCATGCAACCGTTCCTGCAACCCGGCGAGAATGCGCAATTGCAAAATGACGGCTGCCGACGGGTCACGGGCAGTGGCCAGTTTCGCCAGATCGGACTGCAAGGTAGGTTCTTGCCGGGCCACCAGAAACGCGGCGATCTCCGGGTCCAGCGGCGCGAATTTCCGAGACTCCGGCCGCGCCGCGGCAGCATCGAGCGCTGGGAGCAATTCGGTCTTCCGCACCACCGCCTGCCCAGCCAGCAGCGGGCTGGCACAGGGTAACATCGGGTTGAGCGCATACCGCAGCGCCGCCAGCCCGCCGCCCCAGCCGCGCTGGCGCATCACCTGCCGGTGCACCGCCGCATCGGCCCGCAGGGCGCCCGCATCGCAGCGCTCGGCGCGCAATTTGCCCCAGGCGGCGAACATCTCGAGATCGACGAGTTCATGCAGTGCCTCCAGCATCGGCTGGTTAACCGCCCCCGGCTGCCCCGCCTCAACCAGCACGCCCCCCAACCCATCCGGCCATAACGCCAGCCCGCGCCACCAAAGCGGCGCCAGCGGATCAAGGATCGCCACCACCCGCGCCGCCAGCACCATATCTGCCTGGCTATCGGTGTTATCGCCGTCCACGCCGCGCTGGCGGGTAAATTCCTCCAGCCTGACCGCTAGGCCGCTGTCGCCGAGTTGCCGGCGCAACCAGGTATCGATCACCCCCAACCGCAGCATCCGCGCCCCCTGCTCCGGGGCCCGGCCGATGGCGTGGGCAAGGGTCCGCGCTGTCCAGACTGAGATAGCGCCGAGTTCCATGGACCGCTGGGCCCGTCGCGGCGGCCGGGCGGCCACCCGCCGGGCGCGCGCCGCCACCGGGTCCGCCAGCATGGCCGGGGTCGGGCGATGCTCCGGGTCTTCCGCCAGCATACCGGTCAGCAAATCGGCAATCGTCGGCGGCAAGCGGGCATTGCCGACGAGGGCTGCGAAGCTGCCCCGCTCCAGCTTCCGCGCGACAATCGCCTCGGCATCCAGCGTCGCCATTGGCACCTCACCGGTGGCGAGGCACAGCAACGTCACGCCCAGGGCATACACGTCATCGGCGATGTCCCCATCGCCACGCCCGTGCGGCAGGCAGACGGCGCTATACGGCGGCTCGAACACTGCTGACTGAGCCGCCGCCGGCGGGGCGGACCACGCATTGCCCAGCGTAATGGTCTCCCCCGGCGCGGCCCGAAAAATATTGTCCGGGCGAATAGCGCGATGGGTCAGGTGGCTGGCATGCAGTTGCGCCAGCGCGATCGCCGCCGGGCGCAGTAAGTACATTAGTAACTCTGCCTCAGTCCAAGGCCGCACTGTCGTCGCTCCGGCAGGCCAAATGGCCGGCCCGGGCGGTAGCGGGCAAATCACAAACCAACCGGGCATCCCGCCAGGGCCAATATCCAAGCCATGCGCCACCGGCGTCAGCAAATGATCCACCTGCGTCGACGCCAGCGCGTTCAACGCTGTGCCGCGCGGCAAAGCCAATGGGTGCGACAGCACGGCCATCAGGCCAGACCGGCTATCCCCACGATGTTTGACCGCGAATGCGTCCATCCCACCGCCTGCGCCGGGGATCGGCTGCGTCAGGTCAACGGTGTATTGTCCCGCGATCATAGCGGACGGCTCGTGGCGACAAACTGCGGCTCAGGGTGGGCACGGAGGGGCATGGGACAGACCGGGCTGGGTTGGGACCCACACAGCATCGCGCCTTTAGGTTACCAACCTACGAATTCGCGTGGAATTTTGCATACACCTGCATCCCGCCTTGCCGATGCCGACTTGCCCCCCCGGCGGCCAACGGGCAGGTTGCGCCCGGGCCGCGCCGCCACATCCAACCGGCCCGGCCCGCACCACATTTCCGGGGGAGTCCCAAACGTGACGGTTAATCGCAAGAAACTGCTTCTGCCCACCGAACTCGCCAAAGCCGGCTGGGCCGTGCTGGACGATCGCGATGACATTGAAGCGGTGCCGTTTTCACCCGCCACCACCGAAGCCGAGTTGCACGCTGAACTGGCCACCGCCAGCGGCATCGCTTTGTGGGGGCGGCCGTTCCGCGCGGTCGATGTCGCCGCCGCCCCGCATCTGCGCGCCGTCGCCCGCATCGGCGTCGGCTATGATGCGGTGGACGTGCCGGCCCTCAGCGCCGCCGGCGTCCCCTTGCTGACCGCTGGCACGGCCAACTCCACCTCCGTGGCGGAACAGGCGATGGCCTTCATGTTCCACCTCGCCAAAGCCATGACGGAAATGGACGCGGTGGTGCGCCAGGGGCGCTGGGGCGACCGTTATGCAACCCCGGTCTGGGACCTTGGCGGCCGCACCTTGCTGATCGTGGGCTTCGGACGCATCGGCACCCGCCTCGCGGCACGCTGCCTGGCGATGGAAATGACCGTCCAGGTCTATGACCCCTATGTCGCGCCCGACGTCATCACCGCGCGCGGCTGCATCCCGGTCGCGGACCTCGACGCCGCCCTGCCGCAGGTGGATCTGGTGAGCATCCATTGCCCGAAATCGCCAACCTCCATCGGCATGATCAACGCCGCGCGCCTGGCGCTGATGCGGCCGACGGCGTGGCTGATCAACACCGCCCGCGGCGGCATCGTCGATGAAGCGGCGCTTTATGCCGCACTCACCAGCGGCCAGATCGCCGGCGCCGGCCTCGATGTGTTCGACGCCGAGCCCACCCCGCACACCAACCCGCTGCTGACCCTGCCCAACGTGATCACCGCCCCGCATATGGCCGGCGTCTCGCAGGAAGCGATGGACCGCATGGCGGTCGCCTCGGTGCGCAATCTGCTCAGCGTGCTCGATGGCGCGCCAAATGTCGAAAACGTGATCAACAAGGATGTGCTGACGCCATGACACTCTGGGTGCGCTTCGCCATCGGGAACGCCGAAGGCTTCGGCGTCCTGCGCGACGATCTGGTGCAAGTCTACGACGGTGACATGTTCACCGCGCCGATCGCCACCGATACGCTGCTGCCGCTGTCAGACCTGCGGCTGCTGGCGCCGGTGCAACCGGGCAAATTCATCGGGCTGTGGAACAACTTCTACGCTGCGGCGGAAAAGCAGTCCCTGCCCATTCCGACCACGCCGCTGTATTTCCTCAAGGCGCCGAGTTCGATTATCGGGCCGGAAGATGGCTTCCGCGCCCCCGCCGGCTATGACGGCAAGGTGGTCTACGAGGGCGAGTTGGGCGTGGTGATCGGGTCGCGCTGCACCAACGTGTCCGAAGCGGACGCGACGGCGCATATCTTCGGCTACACCTGCGTCAACGACATCACTGCGGCCGATCTATTCTTCGCCGCCGACCCGGAATTTCCGGGCTTTCCGCAATGGGCGCGGGCCAAGGGCTGTGACGGCTTCGGCCCGCTCGGCCCAGTGATCGCGACCGGCATCGACCCGATGATGGCCTCGGTAAAGGTGTCGCTGAACGGGCGGGAGCGACAGAATTATCCACTGGCGGACATGATCCTGCCGCCGGCCCGCATCGTCAGCCTGCTGTCGCGGGAAATGAGCTTGCTGCCCGGCGACGTGATTGCCTGCGGCACCTCGGTCGGCGCGCTGCCGATGCGGCCGGGGATGGTGGTGGAGGTGGCGATCGAGGGGATCGGCCACCTCCGCAACCATTATCTCACCGTTGACGCCCAGGCTTCGTAACGCGCCTTGGTTTCGGCGTTCATCGGGTAGAGGCCGGGCAGCGGAATGCCGGCCTCGACCTGCTGCATGATCCAGCCTTCCTGGCGTTCCTGCTCGATGGATTCGGCAGTCACCGCATCCACCAGATCGGCCGGGATCAGCACCGCGCCGTCCTGGTCGATCACCACCACGTCGTCCGGGAACACCGCGACGCCGCCGCATCCGATTGGCTGCTGCCAGGCGACGAAGGTGAGGCCGGCGACCGACGGCGGCGCGGCGGCACCCGCCGACCAGACCGGCAGGCCGGTGCCGAGCACGCCGGCGATGTCACGCACCACGCCGTCGGTCACCAGCCCGGCGACGCCGCGCTTGGCCATGCGGGCGCACAGAATGTCGCCGAAAATCCCAGCGTCCGTCACCCCCATGGCGTCCGCCACCACGATGCAGCCTGCCGGCATCGCCTCGATCGCCGCGCGGGTGGAAATCGGCGAGGCCCAGGAGGCCGGGGTGGCGAGGTCTTCGCGCGCCGGCACAAAGCGCAGGGTGAAGGCGCGGCCGACGATGCGCGGCTGGCCCGGCTTGATCGGCATGGCGCCACGCATCCACACGTTGCGCAGGCCTTTTTTCAGCAACACCGTGGTGAGGGTGGCGGTGGTGATGCCTTCGAGGGCGGTACGGGTGGCGGCGTCGAGCGTCATGACTGGAATTTTCCCAAGTGTTGCGGCTTTTGTGGTGTGCGCCCGGAGGGCCGGTATGCACGTGAGCCGCAAGCCTAGTTCAGCGTCGCCGGTTTGGCCATATTTGGAGCCGGCTCCGCGGTATTATCCGAGGATGGAGCATGGGCGGGACGGCAAGCGCCGATATGCGGGCAGCACATGAAGCGGAACTGGCCGGTAGTCGGTCGCCGTATAGGCGGCGGTTCCGCGGCGTTAAGCCGGACGCCGTTCAAGCCGCGTCAGGATGTCCATGCGTTCGTGCAATATCGCCAGAATGGCCGGGAGTGCAGTTTGACGTGACAGACAAAATATAAGGTGCCGTCCGCTTTTCGCCATGCGAAGTATCGGGTGTATGGGGCTCAGGTCTTTGAATAATCATTCGCTTTTGGCGAGCGCCGCGGCGGTTCGCTCAAGCTGGCCGATATAGGCCTGACATTGCGCCGCACCCCATTGCGCGTTGGTGTGGCGGATGATTTCGCCCAGATCGTCCACCGCGCCTTTGGCGAGTACATAATGTTCAGCCACGCGCCGGCGCGGATTTCAGAACGGTGTCAGCAATTTCTGTGAAATTGCGGCGATCCACCTCGCCGCGATGCGCTTCGGCGATACGCGCATCCAACAGTGTTTTTAGCGCCGTAAGCGCCTGTTCGTCCAACGATTCCAAAGGAAAAAGCCTCTCAATCGCGTATTCCTTCATGGTCTTGCCTTGCAGGGCGGCCAGCGCTTTCAGGCTTTGATGTTGCCGGTCGGTCACGTCGATGGTCAATCGGCTCATCTCGCTATCCCCCGTCATCAAAAATGAACTTATCACAAATGTCGTTTTATGTCTGAGTGTCTGTCCGGAAAGTCTGCCGGCGGAGGGCCGGCGACGGATTTTTGCAGCCTTCCCGCGTGCGGGCCAACGCCTGACCGGCGTCTCCTGCGGAATTTATATCCGGCCAGTCTAAAATCTGCCCCATCGCCGATGTTCGTTGGAACTGCATAGCGCGGATTTGCCGGCGTCGGCTAAGCGGGATCGACCATCGTGTTCTTCACCATCAAGACCTGCGCTATTAGGAGTTCGGCACATCATGAAGCCCACGGCATTTTTGACCGCTTTCGTCACGCTGATGGCAATCAGCGCCGCTCCAGCCATGGCGGTCCCGGACATCCAATATTATAATCTCACCGCATCGTATGGCAGCGGCGTGACCGCTGGGACGGTGGATTTCTATTACTCGGTTGATCTCAATCAAGCTGGGACATCATATTCGAGTGGTCCAGCCACAGGATATTCATTTGGGTTGACTTCACTGAGCACAAGCTACACTGGCGTAGCGCTGTCGTCGCTTAATCCTGCCGCAGCGAGCATCGAAATTAATCAATACACTGCTTTTGGAACTCTTTATACCCTATTTGCTTCCGTAGGCCTCAATCCAGTTGCTATTGCTTTGAGTTCAAACTTTACGGCGGGCACAGTTGGAACACTAGGTCGTGTGGACAAACCGTATCCAGATTTTGATAGTAGCGAGTTGAACGAACCCAAGAAAGCTATTGGTCAACTTGTCATATCG
>CAITOL010000010.1 GCA_903893975.1 uncultured Rhodospirillales bacterium
CCCCGGATGGCCGGCCGCTGAACAGCCTGATGGCGGTCGCCGGGCCCGGCCCGATCACCGCCGCCTACGACAAATGGCATCTGGTGCCCTTCGGCGAATACGCGCCCAGTTGGATGCCTCTGCAAATCATGCTCGGCATGGGCAGCGGTTTTGCCGCCGGTAGCGGGCCCCAAACCCTCCACGTGCCCGGCCTGCCACCCGTCGGCGTGCTCATTTGCTACGAGGCGATTTTCCCCGGCCAGATCGTCGATGCCGCCGATCGGCCGGACTGGCTCGCCAACGTCACCAATGACGCCTGGTTCGGGGATAGCACCGGCCCGCGCCAACACCTCGCCGCCGCCCGGCTCCGCGCCATCGAGGAAGGTCTGCCGCTGATGCGCGCGGCCAATACCGGCATCACCGCCGGCTTCGACGCCTTCGGCCGCGAGCTCGGCCGCCTCGGCCTCAACACCCAGGGCCATCTGATCCTGAAGCTGCCTGGCGCGCTGCCCCCCACGCCGTTCGCCCGCTTCGGTCGCCTCATCCCCGCCGCTTTGGCCCTGGCCTGCCTCGGTCTCGGCCTCGCTTTGCGCCGCAAGCACGCTCAGATACATTTTTGAGACGAATCGCTAACATATTAACCAAACATTGACCATTAACGGTTGTGCTGCTAGGCTGAACTCAACCCGATTATCGAGGCGGGTCTTGTCCCATGAGACACTCTGACCGGATTTTCCGGTCGCAGATCGGCTCTGGGCGCCCCGTTCCTCTGGCCGGACACAGTGACGTTGGTCCCGTTCGGGGACGTTTGCGCCGTTCTGGCGAGGAGAGCCGTATGTCTATCGACGTCGATACCGGAGCGGAGCGACTGGAGAAGGAAACCCGGGTCAGCCCGGTGGACACCCATGTCGGCGCGCGCATCCGGCTGCGCCGCACCCTGATGGGCATGTCGCAGGAACGCCTCGGCGAATCGCTCGGCCTGACCTTTCAGCAGGTGCAGAAATACGAACGCGGCGTGAACCGGGTCGGCGCCTCGCGGCTGTATGATCTGTCCCGCGTGCTCGATGTGCCGATCAGCTTCTTCTTCGATGATATGCCCGAACCGCTCGCCGGCATGTCCTCCGCCCCGGCCACCGGCAGCCGCCGGGTGTTTGGCTTCGCCGATGCGCAGGACAGTTTCGGCACCGGCGGCACCGATGACGCGCTCACCCGGCGGGAAACGCTGGAACTGGTGCGCGCCTACTATAAAATTACCGACCCCTCGGTGCGTAAACGGGTGTTCGACCTGATCAAATCCATGGCCACCGAATAGCTGTGCCGCCGCCCCGGCAGCCTCGGGCGCGGTTTTTTACCAAACCATGGGCTGACCCGGCGCCGATCATGCCCTATGGTCGCGCCACATGCTGTCCGATCTCCCCAATCTGCTGACCCTTTCGCGCATCGTCGCCATCCCGCTGATGGTGGTGCTGGCCGCGTTCCGCACCCCGGCGACCGATCTGGCCGCCTGCACCGTGTTCGGCCTCGCCGGCATCACCGATTACTTCGATGGCAAGCTGGCGCGGGACTGGAAGCAGACCTCCGATCTCGGCCGCATGCTGGACCCGATTGCCGATAAACTGCTGGTCGCCGCCGCCCTGATGATGGTGATCGGCATGGGCCGGATGAGCGGGCCGAGCCTGTATCCGGCGATCGTGATCATGCTGCGGGAAATCCTGGTCAGCGGCCTGCGCGAATATCTGGCCGGCGTGCGCGTCGGCCTGCCGGTCACCCGGCTCGCCAAATGGAAAACCGGCTTCCAGATGGGCGCGCTCGGCTCCCTGCTCGGCGGAGACACCGCGGCCCCGCTGGTATGGCTACAATTTCTGCCGGTCACCCTGATCGGCGAACTGATGTTATGGGTCGCCGCCGCCCTCACCCTGGTCACCGGGTGGGATTACCTGACCGCCGGCCTGCGCCATGCCGCGGCCCCGAACCCGACGATCCCGAACCACGAAGCATGACCACCCCCCCTCGATTCTTCAGGGTTCGCTGCTATAAGCAGGCTGGTATTTGCTCCATCCAGGCGCCGACACGGTCTATTGGCCAGAAGGAAGTTTGATAGATGATCCGCTCCCCGCTCCTCCGCCCGGCGCTGCTCGGCGCAACCCTGTTGCTCTCGGCATGCAGCGGGATGGAAAATCCGGTCGGAACGCTGGGCGACATGTTGATCAGCCCGTCTGAAATGTTCGGCAACCCCCTGGTCGGCTCCGGCACCTTGCTGGGGGATACGTCCAGCTTCTCGCTGAACCCGAACCGCCCGGTCAGCGACGCACCGAACGTCAACCGCGTGCTCGGCAAAGGCTATGAGCAGGACCCGCTGTTGCCAGAAGGCGGCAATGTGTGGCCCGGCCCGCTGCCGCCGGCCAAAACCATGTCCGACCTGCAAAAGGAAGGCCCGTTGGGCGAAGACGCCACGCCGGAACCGGCCGCAGCGCCCTCCGCGGTTCCGGCCAAGCCCGCCGCCAGCAAAACCAGCCAGGCCACCCCGCGCGCCAGCGGCCGCGTGCTGCAAACCCCGGCCGGTCCGGGCGTGGTCAGCGTCGGGGCCGATGGCAAGGAAACCATCCTGCTGCCCAACGGCCAGAAGGGCACCGTCGCCCCGGCCGGCAGCGGTACGGCGACGGTGAAACTGCCGGACGGCCGCAGCTACACGGTCGCCGACCCGCGCTGAACGGCGATGTCCGCCGCACGCTCGGTCAAGCTGCTGTATTTCGCCTGGCTGCGGGAACGCGTCGGCGTCGCGGAGGAAGATCTGGCTTTGCCGGCAACGGTGGCAACCGTCGCCGACCTGCTGGTCTGGCTGCCCCAGCGCAGCCCTGGCCATGCCGCCGCCTTCGCCACCACCGCAACCGTGCGCTGCGCGGTCAACCAGGATTTCGCCACCCCGGACACCGCGCTCAGCGCCGGGGACGAAATCGCCTTCTTCCCCCCGGTCACCGGTGGCTGACATGGCCACAATCCGCGTCCAGACGGCGGATTTCTCCATCGGCGCCGAATACGCGGTCCTGCTTGCCGGCCGCACCGATATTGGCGGCCTCGCCAGCTTCATCGGCACCGTGCGCGACAGCGCCAAAGGCCGGCCGATCACCGCGATGACGCTGGAACACTACCCCGGCATGACCGAAGCCGCGATGACCCGCATCGCCGCCGAAGCCGCCCGGCGCTGGGACCTGCTCGGCATCACCCTCATCCACCGCGTCGGCACCTTGCACCCTGGCGATAACATCGTCCTGGTGCTCGCCGCCTGCGCGCATCGCCAAGCCGCACTGGATGCCACCGGCTTCCTGATCGACTGGCTGAAGACCAAAGCCCCGTTCTGGAAAAAGGAAACCTTCGTGGACGGGACAGAATCCTGGGTTGAAGCCCGCGCCGATGACGAACAGGCCGCCGACCGCTGGGCCTGATGCGCCGCCCCGCCGCGATCCTGCTCGGCGCCCTGCTCCTCGCGTGGCCGGCTTTGCTCAACCGCTACCCGATTCTGTTCAGCGACACCCACGCCTTCCTCATCCAGGCCGGCGACTGGCGGATGATCTGGGATAAGCCCTTCGCCTACGGCCCGTTTCTGCGCCTGCTGCACCAAGGCGTCTCGCTCTGGGGGCCGCTTGCCGGGCAAGTGCTGCTGCTGTCCTGGCTGCTCGCCCGCGTGACCGCCGCGCCGCCATGGCGCCATGTCGGGCTCTGCGCCGCTCTGGCGCTTTGCACCGCCGCGCCGTGGGTCGCCGATCTGCTGATGCCCGATATCTTCGCGCCCATTACCGTGCTGGCGCTGTATCTGCTGGCCACCGAGCCGCGTTGCAGCCCGGCCGTGCTGGTGCTGGCCGCCTTCGCCATCGCCAGCCACCTCTCCCACCTCGTCCTCGCCGCCGCCTGCATCGCCGTGCTGCTGCTGCTGACCCGGCGCTGGCGCGTCACCCTGCCGCTGCTCCTGGCCCTTGCCACCCTGGCCACCAGCAACCTCGCCTTCTACCAGCGGCTCGCCATCTCCCCCTACGGCGCCGTCTTCGCCCTGGCGCGAATGACCGCGGACGGCATCATCGCTCCGGTGCTGGCCGCCGCCTGCCCGCAAAGCGGCTGGTCGCTCTGCGCCTGGCAGGACCGGCTGCCCACCGACAGCGACCGCTTCCTCTGGAACGCCGACGGCCCGGTCTGGACCCATCCGGGCGGCGCCATCGGCCTCGCCCCGGAAGCACAAGCCATCATCACCCAAGCCATCCGCACCGCCCCGGCCGCCGTCAGCACCGCCGCCATCGCCAACACCCTGCGCCAACTCACCCGCGTCAGCCTGGGCGACACGCTGGGTCCGGACTGGCTCGAAGGCTCGGTCACCAACAGCCTGACGCAATATTTCGGCCCGGACGAGTTGCCCCGCTTCCGCGCCAGCCGTCAGGCCGCCGACAGCCTCGCCGCCTGGGCCACGCCGCTCAACCCGCTGCACGCTGCCAACCTTGTCCTCGGCAGCCTCGCCACCGCCTGGCTCGCCTGGCGCCAGCGCCGCACCCCAGCCGGCACCCTGGCACTGCTGATCCTGCTCGCACTGCCCGCCAACGCCTTCGCCACCGGCGCGCTGTCCGGCCCGCATGACCGCTACCAGGCCCGCATCGCCTGGCTGGTGCTGCTGCCGCCTTTGGCCCGTTGGGCTACACGGCGAAATGCCGCTCCACCGCCGCCGGTTCCATCCGCACAACCTGCTCGTATTCCGTCAGCAGCGCCGCGGTGATCCGCGCCGGGGTGTAGTGCAACCCGGCGATCTCGCGCACCGGCGTCACCTCGGCCCCGGTGCCCACCAGCATCACCTCACTGGCGCGCGGCAATTCCTCTGGCATAATCGCCCGCTCCACCACCTTGATCTGCTGGCGCCGGGCAATATCCATCACCGTGCGGCGGGTAATCCCGTCGAGGAAGCAATCCGGCACCGGCGTGTGCAATTCACCATCGAACACGAAAAACACATTCGCCCCCGTGGCCTCCGCCACCCGGCCGCGCCAGTCCAGCATCAGCGCGTCCTGAAACCCCTTGGCCTCGGCGGCATGCTTAGACAACGTGCCGATCATATACAGCCCCGCCGCCTTCGATGCCGTCGGCGCGGTTTCCGGATGCGGCCGCTTCCACTCCGCCATATCCAGCCGGATGCCCGCCATACGGTCGGCGAACATCGCCGGCCACGCCCAAGTGGCAATGGCGACGTGGATTTTCGACGGCTGCGCCGCCACCGCCATCATCTCTGACCCACGCCAGGCAACCGGGCGCACATAGGCATCCACCATGCCATTGGCCGCAATCACCTGCCGGCAGGCGTCATCAATTTCCTCAACCGTGTACGGAATTTCAAACCCCAGCAGCCGCGCGGACCGAAACAACCGCTCCGTATGCGCGCGCAGTTTGAAAATATGCCCGGCATAGGCGCGCTCACCCTCGAAAATGGCGCTAGCATAGTGCAAACCATGCGACAGCACATGCAGCTTGGCATCCCGCCAAGGCCGCAGCGCGCCATCGTACCAAATCTGACCATCGCGATCGTCGAAAGGAATGAGCGTCACGGGACCAATCTCCGCAATATTATTGCCATTTCAAGCTCCGAACTATAATAGACTTTATCCTACGTCAACAATCCTGACGTAAATTCGAAGAATGCCAGTCATGCCCGACACGCCTGCCCAGCCGAACGAAGCCGACATCCGCCTCGCCCAGGACATGCTGTTCTTCGCCTATCGCGACTTCACCAACGCCGCCGATGTCATCCTGGCGGAGCTCGGCCTGGGCCGGGCGCATCACCGGGCCCTGCATTTCATCGGCCGGATGCCCGGCATGCCCGTCAGCGATCTGCTGTCGATCCTGCGCATCACCAAGCAAAGCCTGGCGCGGGTGCTGAATGAGCTGGTGGCGCGCGATTACGTCGCCCAGCACCAGGGCCGCACCGACCGGCGGCAACGCCTGCTCCGCCTCACCCCCGCCGGCCAGGCGCTGGAACGCCGCCTGTTCCAACGCCAGCGCGACCGCATCGCCGCCGCCTACGCCGCCGAACCGCAGGCGGTGGATGGCTTTCGCACCATCATGCGCGGCATAATGGACGAAAGCGCCCGGATTTATATCGACGAGGCCGAACACCCGTCCCGCTGAGGAGCCCGCCCGATGTCGAACGACGCCCTGGTCCTGGTAGTCGATGACGACGAACAGTTGCGCAGCCGCCTGCAACGCTACCTGCTCAGCAACGGCTTCCGCGTCAGCACCGCCGACAGCGCCGCCAGCGCCCGCAACAGCCTGCGCGTGCTGCAACCCGACCTGATCGTGCTCGACGTCACCATGCCCGGTGAAACCGGGCTGCACCTCACCGAAGCCCTGCGCGAAGACCGCAACGACACGCCCATCCTGCTGCTCACCGCGCGCGGCGACCCGGAAGACCGCATCGCCGGGCTGGAAGCGGGCGCGGATGACTATCTCGGCAAGCCGTTTGAACCGAAAGAACTGCTGCTGCGCATCCGCGCCATGCTCCGGCGCGCCAATCTGGCGCCGCCCCCGGCCGGCCCCGCCAGCGGCCCGGTGCAGCTCGGCGCGCTCCTGTTCGACCCGGCGCGCGGCGAACTGCGCGGCGCCAGCGGCATCATCCGCCTCACCGCCGGGGAAGCCGCCCTGCTCGGCGCCCTCGCCAACCGGCCCAATGAAACCCTCACCCGCGAAGACATCGCCCGCACGCTCGATATGGACGAAGCCGGCGAACGCGCGATCGACGTGCAGGTGACCCGCCTGCGCCGCAAGATCGAGGCCGACCCGCGCGAGCCGCGCTTCCTGCACACCATCCGTGGCCGCGGCTACACCTTAAAGCCCGGCCTGTGACCCAGCCGCCCCGGCCCCGCCCAGGCCTGCGCCGCCTGCTGCCCCGCAGCCTGCTGGGCCGCAGCCTGCTGATCATCCTGCTGCCTTTGGTGCTGTTGCAGGCAGTGGTCTGGCAGATTTTCTACCGCAGCCATCTCGATATTCTCTCCCGCCGCCTGTCGATGGCCATCGCCGGCGAAATCGGCGCCATCGTGGAATTGCTGGAACGTTTCCCCAGCCCCGAAGACCGCGACTGGATCAGCAAAGGCGCCTGGGACCGGTCGGACCTGAAAATCACCGTCCTCCCCCCCGCCACGCTACAACCGGACCGCCGCCGCTTTCTGCTGCGGGTCGAACAGCGCAGCCTGAACACCGCCTTGCGCGAGCGCGTCGGCCGCCCGTTCCATGTCAGCTGGGGCAACGACCCCGATCCGGTGATTGTGGAGGTCCGGCTTACCGACCAGATCCTGCGGGTCGAAGTGCCGCGCAAGCGGCTGTTCACCCTGCCGATCTACCTGTTCGTGGTCTTCCTCGTCGGCACCGCCGTCGTGCTCGGTGGCATCGCGGTGCTGTTCATGCACCGCCAGGTGCGCGGCATCAAACGCCTCGCCACCGCCGCCGAAGCCTTCGGGCGCGGCCGCGAAACCCCGCCCATCCGCCCCGAAGGCGCCATCGAAGTGCGGCAGGCCGCCGCCGCCTTCAACGAAATGCAAGCCCGGGTGCAGCTATTCCTGCGTCAGCGCACGGAAATGCTGGCCGGCGTCTCGCACGACCTGCGCACCCCGCTCACCCGCATCCGCCTCAGCCTGGAAATGCTGCCACAAGACGCCAGCACCGCTGCCGACATCGCCGACATCACCGCCGATCTGGAGGAGATGGACCGCATGATTGCCGGCTACCTGGACTTCGTCCGTGGCGTCGGCCAGGAAACCGCCGTTATGACCGACCTGGTGCCGGTGCTGCACTGGGTCGCCAGCCAGGCCCGCCGCGCCGGCGCCAGCATCACGCTGACCGCCCCGGCCAGCCTCGATCTGCCCTTGCGGCCGGAAGCGATGCGCCGCGCCATCACCAACCTGGTGGACAACGCCCGCCGCCACGCGCGCCACGTGCAGATCTCCGCCTGGCAAGACAGCCCCGAGACCGTTGCAATCCTGGTGGAAGATGACGGTCCAGGCATCCCGCCAGACCGCCGGGAAGATGTGTTCCGGCCGTTTGAAACTGGCGCACAGGGCGGCACTGGCCTCGGCCTTACCATCGTGCGCGATATCGTCCGCGCCCATGGCGGCGATGTCACGCTGGCCGACAGCCTGCTCGGCGGGCTGTCGGCGCGGATCAGCCTACCGGCGGTTTAGTGTTTGCCCAACTTAGCGGCCAGCGTCTTGGCCTCGTCCAACGCTTCCGCCACCCGCTTGTGCAGCACATCCACCGCTTCCGCGTTGGCGCGTTGCATCAGATCGGCGAGTTCCTTGGAATGCGCCACCGCCCGGGAATAGGCGTCTTTCACCGCCTCGGCCTGCGGCGCCGCCAGCCCCTTGCCGCCGGTGCTCGCCAGGGTTTTCAACGTTTCCGTCAGCTCGCCGATGGTTTGCTGCACCATCTCCAACTGCCGGCGTGCCACCGCCTGCGCCCCTTCCAGCGCGATGCGGTTCGCCGCCGCCAACGCTTCCAGATTGCGCTGCACGCTGGCGGTCCAGCCGGATAAATCAGGCGCCCCGGGCATCGCGGGCATGCTGGGCATGGCGCTGAACATGCGGCCAAACTCCTCCGCCGCCTTTTGCGCCTGCGCCTGCACCTGGGTCATCGCGGCGGCAAACGGATTGTCGAAGCCGGTCTTGGGCTGTTCGGCCATGTCAGGGTCCTTCGTGGGAAAGCTCGTTGGGAACATCGTCAACCTCGCGCGGCGCGGGCGTGCGCACCCGGCTGGCCAGCGTCGCCTCTGCCTGCTCGGCGCGGTTCAACGCCTGATCCAGCGCGGCCATGGTGGCGGACAGATCTTCGGACAGATCGCGCTGCCAGGCCCGCACCGTCCACAGCCACACCGCCAGCAACCCCTTGGCGCGCAACCGGCCTTTCAGCCCGTGGGACTCGATCCCCGCGCCCTGCAACAGCCAGCCCATGCTGCGCAAACTGCTGGATGCCAGCAGCAGCGCCGTTGGTGGATCGAACGGCAAGGCCTGCAACAGCGCAATCACCCCGTCACGATGGCTCTGCAACACGTCGATCCGGCGCATCACGATATCGAACAGCGCATCGCGCGGCGCGCTGTCGCCCACCCCCTCCAGCGCCGCCTGATCGGCCAGGCTGCCAAAGCGCAGCAACACCGCGCAACGCCCGGCAAAGCGCGCCCGCGCCCGGGCCAGGTCCAGCCCCGCCGCGCGCGCCGCGCCGGCCACGCTGGCCGACCGCCAGCCCTTGCGGGCCGCGAGGTCGAAAAACGCCGCGATCAGCGCGCGGTCGAAATCATGATCGTCCATGGCGGGGCCTAGCCAGCCAACTCGCGGGACCGGACGGTCGCCGCCGCAATCGCCACATCCACCGCCTTCGGCCACGCATCCGCCGCCATCAGCACCTTCAGCGCCGCCTCCGTCGTCCCCTTCGGGCTGGTCACGTTCTGCCGCAGCACCCCCGATGCCTCCGGGCTCGCCGCCAGCAACGCGCCCGCGCCGGTCACGGTCTGGCGCGCCAGCAGCCGGGCCAGATCGGCCGGAATCCCCTGCGCCAACGCCGCCTGCTCCATCAACTCCGCCAGCAGAAACACATAGGCCGGGCCACTGCCGGACACCGCGGTCACCGGGTCGATCAGCGCTTCATCCTCCACCCACGCCACCACCCCGATCGCGCGCAGCAACCGGTCGCACAAATCGCGCTGCCCCGCCGTCACCCGGCCATTCGGGCAGCCCACCGTCACCCCCTGGCGCACCGCCGCCGGGGTGTTGGGCATGGCGCGCACAATCGCCGCATCGCCCAGCAATGCCTGCATCCCCGCCAAAGTGCGGCCGGCCATGATGGACAGAAACACCGCGCTGCCGGCAAACCGCCGATACAGCGGCAACGTCTCCGCCGCCGATTGCGGCTTGACCGCCAAAATCACCGCTGCCGGGGCAAAATCCGCCGGAATCGCCGCCGCATCGGTCACCACCGTCAACTCCGGCCCGGGGGATGCCGGGCCGGTCGGATCAACCGCGATCGACGGCGCCAGCCCCGCCTCCCGCCACCCGGCCAGCATCGCGCCACCCATCTTGCCGAAGCCCACCAGCAGCAGCGGCGGAATGCGATCCTGCGTCATGATTTCATCCGTGGTTTAGCCAAACACATCAACAGCTTCACGCTTCGCCCGCGCATTCCAGCATCGCCGCCTGCAACGCCTCGGCCGGCGTTTTGCCGCCCCACAGCACGAACTGAAACGCGGGGTAGAAGCGCTCGCATTCGGTAATGGCGATATCGACCATATCCTCCAGGCTCTCCGCCGACACGCCCGGCGCGCCGCGCAGCAGCACGGCATGGCGGAACAACGGCACCCCGTCTTCGGACTCCATGCCGAAATGGCCGATCCACAGCCGCTCATTGGCCAGCGCCAGCAATTCATACAACGCCGCCCGCCGCGGCGCCGGCACCTTCAGGTCGAAGGTGCAGGAGAAATGCATCGCCGAAATTTCATGCGACCAGTTGAAATACAGCCCGTAGTCACACCACTGCCCCGGCGCCTCGGCGGCCATTTCCGAGTCATTGCGCCGATCGAACGCCCATTCATTGGCGGCGACGATCTGCTCCATAACATCGAGCGGGTTGGCGGCGTGTTCTTGGACAATGCTCATCAGAGCTGACATTGCAGGGTCTCCCGCGCTGGAGGAAGGCCAGTGTTCAACCTGCACGCGGCTACGCGCAGGGTCAGCCATGGGGTCGAACCCATCATATAGTGCGGTGCAAGCTCGATCACCACGATTTGTAGCCTACAGACCGGCAAATCCGCGCCGCAAGAGAGGAATACCCGCTCTCGCCCACATGTTCACCGTAATTTCGCGTAATCTGCGGCCGTCAGGCCCCATCCGCCGCCGGCAACGCCTCCAGGGCGGCAATCCGCGCCTCGGCCGCTTCCAGCCGCGCGTTGGTGGCCGCCAGCCGCTCGGCCAGCACCTCCACCTCCTCCTTGCGCACCAACTCCAGCCGCCGCACCGCTTCATCCAGGCGGGCGCGGACCATCGCCTCCACCTCGTCCCGCAGGCCAGACATGGCGGAAATCGCGCCACCGGCCAGGCCGGCGAGGTCGTCAAAAATCTTCGGTCGGTCGCTCATCAGCTACGCTCCTCCGCGCGGCTTCCACCTGCGCGCAGCCGCCTATATACCCCGCCCAGGGCGCGCCGTCACCGGCGTTGGCCCGTTTATCATCCGGGGATGCACCACCTTGTTCACGATGCGGCTGTTTCCAGACCCGACGGTGCTGATCCAGATCGGCCCGTTGATGATCCGCTATTACGCGCTCGCCTACATCCTCGGCCTCGTGCTCGGCTGGCGGCTGCTGCGCGGCCTGGTGCGCCGCCCGCCGCCCGTCGCAACGCCGGAACAGGCGGACGACTTCCTGACCTGGGCCACGCTCGGCGTCGTGCTCGGCGGCCGGCTGGGCTATGTGCTGTTCTACCAGCCCAGCCGCTTCCTGGCCGACCCATGGCAGATTTTCGCCGTCTGGCAGGGCGGCATGTCGTTCCATGGCGGCATGCTCGGGGTCGTCATCGCCACCGCCTGGTATTGCCGGCGCGAAAAAATCCCCATGCTGGCCTTTGGCGACCGCGTCGCGGTGGTGGCGCCCATCGGCCTCGGCTTCGGCCGCATCGCCAACTTCATCAACGGCGAACTCTGGGGCCGCCCGGCGCCGGACTGGCTGCCCTGGGCGATGGCCTTTCCCAATGGCGGCCCGGTGCTGCGCCACCCCAGCCAGATCTATCAGGCGCTGCTGGAAGGCGCGCTGCTGCTGGCGATCATGTGGGGCCTGTCGCGCCGCCCGGCGGTGCTGGCCCAACCCGGCCGGCTGGTCGGCGTCTTCCTGACCGGCTACGCCCTGGCGCGCATCACCGGAGAGTTTTTCCGCGAGCCCGATGCCTTCCTCGGCTTTCTGTTCGCCGGCATCACCATGGGGCAGCTGCTGTCGCTGCCCATGCTGGCGGTGGGGCTTTGGTTGGTGGGGCGGCGGCGGAAGATCGTTTGAGGGGAAGGGTGTTCTTTTTGTGAACAAAAAGAACCCAAAAAACTTCATCACTTCCTAGGCTTCGCCGTACCCCACCGGCCCAGCCCGATACGCTCCCCACCCATTTTCAAAAGTTTTTTTGCGCCTCAGCCTTCTCGAAAGGACCGCCCGCCAACAATGGAACGCCTGGACGCCTTCATGGCCCGCGCCAACACCGCCTACTACGCGGCGCAGGATCCGTTCGCCGACTTCACCACCGCGCCGGAAATCTCCCAGGTGTTCGGCGAATTGCTCGGCCTGTGGGCGGCCATGCAGTGGCAGGCCATGGGGGCCCCATCCCCGGTCATCCTCGCCGAGGCCGGACCCGGGCGCGGCACGCTGATGGCCGACGCGCTGCGGGCAATCCGCCGCATGGTGCCGGATTTCGCCGCCGCCTTGCAGCTGCATCTGGTGGAAAACTCCCCCCGGCTGCGCACAGTGCAGGCCGCCAAACTGCCCGGCGCCATCTGGCACGATACGCTGGACACGCTGCCCCGCGGCCCGCTGCTGCTGCTGGCCAATGAATTCCTCGACGCCCTGCCCATCCGCCAGTTCGTCCGCCGCGGCAGCGGCTGGGCCGAACGCTACGTCGCCGACGGCGCCTTCACCGAACAGCCCGCCGCCGCCCTGGACCGCGCCGCCGATGATGGCGAGGTGGTGGAGGTGGACGAGGTCGCCATCACCCTGACCACCGCCCTCGCCGAGCGCATTGCCGCCCAAGGGGGCGCGGCCCTGTTCATCGATTACGGCCCCGCCACCTCCGCCCCGGGCGACAGCCTGCAAGCCCTGCGCGGCGGCACCGCCGCCAACCCACTGGCCGATCCCGGCAGCGCCGACCTGACGGCGCATGTGGACTTCGCCGCGCTGGCACAGGCCGCCCGCAGCGTAGGTGCCGCCGTGCACGGCCCGCTGCCGCAAGGCCTGTTCCTGGCGCGGCTCGGGCTGTTCCAACGCACCGGAGCGCTCGCCCGCACCCAGCAACCCGCCACCGCCTCCCGCCTGTTGGAAAGCGCCAAGCGCCTCGCCGAGCCCGACCAGATGGGACGGCTGTTCAAGGTGCTCGCGGTTTGCCACCCTGCGCTTCCCCTTCCCGCCGGATTTTCTGAATGACCGCCGAGTTTATCGCCGTCCCCGACCTCGCCGTGCCGAACGGCTTCTTCACCCGCAATGGCGGCGTGTCCACCGGCCCGTTCGCCAGCCTCAACTGCTCGCTCTCCGGGCAGGATGCGCGGGACCATGTGCTGGAAAACCGCGCCCGCGTCGCCCGCGCCCTCGGCGCCGACCCGGCAGCCCTGGTCGGGCTGACCCAGGTGCACGGCGCGGATACGGTCACGGTCACGCACGCCTGGCCCCCCGGCGCCGGCCCGCGCGCGGATGCCTGCGTCACCAACCAACCCGGCATCGCGCTGGGCATCGTCACCGCCGATTGCGCCCCGGTGCTGTTCGCCGATGCGCGGCACGGTGTGGTCGGCGCCGCCCATGCCGGCTGGCGCGGCGCGGTGCTCGGCATTCTGGACTCCACCCTGGCCGCCATGCAGGCGCTCGGCGCCCACCCCGCCGACACCGTCGCCGCCGTCGGCCCCTGCATCGGCCAGGCCAGCTACGAAGTCGCCGCCGATCTGCACGACGCGGTGCTGGCGCAAAACCCGGCCGCCGCCGTGTTCTTCGCCGATGGCGTGCGGCCGGAACGCTGGCAGTTCGACCTCGCCGGCTACTGCGCCGCCCGGCTGCGCGCGCTCGGCATCGGCCAGGTGATCGTCACCGGGCATGACACCCTGGCGGACGACGCCCGCTTCTTCAGCCATCGCCGCCGTACGCTTGCCAATGCCGGCCCGATCGGCCACCAGATTTCCGTCATCAGGCTGTGACCTCCGCCATGCCCTATATGTATTTCTTCATCGTGCTGCTGGTGCTGACGCTGATGGTGTCCTGTGCGCTGGTCTAGCCTCGCGCTCGGCGCACTGCTGCTGGCTCTCGCCGGCTGCGGCGGCCTGCCCCGCCCGTTTGAAGGCGCGCCCGGCACGGTCGCCTCGCAACTGCTCGCCCCACCGCCGGCCCGTCTGGCCATCCCCCCCGCCCCGGCCGCCAACCTGGCAGCCGAGCTGACCAAGGGCCTGCGCGGCATGGAGGTCCCGGCCTTCGCCACCCCCGCCCGCCCGGGCGACTGGGTGGTAGACACCACCGGCGCCGACACCGGCGGCCTCATCACCCCCACCTTCACCGTGCGCGACCCCGGCGGCACCGCGCGCGGCACCGTCACCGCCCCCGCTCTGCCGGCGGCGGACTGGGCGCAGATGGCGCCGGCCACCAGCGCCCGCATCGCCGCCGCCGTCGTACCGCAACTCGGCACGCTGCTGACGAAAATCGAGGCCGAGCGCCGCCAGAACGACCCGACCTCCTTGGTCAACCGCCCCGCCCGCATCTACGTCGCCGACGTCGTCGGCGCGCCCGGTGACGGCAACACCTCCCTGGCACGGCAGATGCGGCGCGAACTGCAGCTGCAAGGCTTCACCGTGCAGGAAAAGCCGGATCATCCAGACTTTACCGTCGTCGGCACCGTCAAGCTCACGCCGCTGCCGGGCAACCAGGAAAGCGTCGAGATTACCTGGATTATCAAGGACGACGCCGGCGCCGAGGCCGGCAAAATCGCCCAACTCAACCAGGTCCCGCGCGGCACGCTGGCCGGGCTATGGGTAGATGTCGCCGTCATCGTCGCCCAGGAAGCCGCCGGCGGGGTGCATGACGTGATCGCCAACCGCATCGGCACCCGCAAGAAACCCTGAAGAATGTGACAAAACTCTGCCCGGGCTTCGTGGACAGGCCGCGGCCCGGTTGCTAGAACGCGGGCGCCCCAGCCGGATGACATCCTGATGAAGATCGTAGCCAATAACAGCAACCGCCCGCTTGCCGAGGCGGTCGCCGAAACCCTTGGGCAGAAGCTGACCAAGGCCACCGTGCGCCGCTTTGCCGACATGGAAGTGTTCGTGGAAATCCACGAGAATATCCGTGGTGAGGATGTGTTCGTGGTGCAATCCACGTCCTTCCCGGCCAACGATCATCTGATGGAATTGCTGATCACGCTGGACGCGCTGCGCCGCGCCAGCGCCCGGCGCGTCACCGCCGTGATCCCCTATTTCGGCTACGCAAGGCAGGATCGCAAATCCGGCTCGCGCACTCCGATTTCCGCCAAGCTGGTGGCCAATCTGATCGTCGAAGCCGGCGCCAACCGGGTGCTGACGATGGACCTGCACGCCGCCCAGATCCAGGGCTTCTTCGATATCCCGGTGGATAACCTCTACGCGGCCCCGCTGTTTGCCCGGCATATTCAGGAAACCTATGCCGGCCGCTCGCTGATGATCGTCTCCCCCGATGTCGGCGGCGTCGTGCGCGCCCGCGCCATCGCCTCCCGCCTCGGCACCGACCTCGCCATCATCGACAAGCGCCGCGAACATGCCGGCGTGTCCGAAGTGATGAACGTCATCGGCGACGTCTCCGGCCGCGACTGCATCCTGGTCGATGACATCGTCGATTCCGGCGGCACCCTGGTCAACGCCGCCAAGGCCCTGATCAGCCGCGGCGCCAAATCCGCCAGCGTCTACGTCACTCACGGCGTGCTGTCCGGCCAGGCCGTCGCCCGCATCGAGGACTCGCCGATTGAGATGCTGACCATGACCGACAGCATCCAGGCGACCGAAGCGGTGAAGCGCGCGCGCAACATCCGCCAGATCCCGATCGCCCCGCTGATCGCCGAGGCGATGGACCGCATCAACAAAGAAAAATCCGTCAGCGAACTGTTCGACTGATCTCGCCAAGCACTCCTCACAGGTGAACCTCCAATGAAACTGTTCTACACGCCCGGCGCCTGTTCCATTGGCATCCACCTGCTGCTGGAGGAGATCGGCAAGCCGTTCGAGCTCATCGCGGTCAAACTGGCGGAAGGCGCGCATCTGCAACCCGCGTTCAAGGCGGTGAACCCGAAATCCAAAGTCCCGGCGCTGGTGCGGGATGACGGCTCGGTGATCACCGAATTCCAGGCCATCGCGCTCTGGCTGGCGCTGACCAACCCCGCCGCCAACCTGCTGCCGGCAGACCCGGAAGCGCTTACCCGCGGGCTGGAAATCATGGAATATTCCATCGCCACCCAGCACATGCATGCCTTCTCCCGCATGTTCAACCCGCGCAAATACGCCCAGCACGAAGCGGATTACGACACGGTGCGCGCCCAGGGCCGAGCGATGGCCGAAGCGGGGTTCGAGGTGCTGAACGCCGCACTCGCCGGCAAAGACTACGCCGCCGGCGCCAGCCTCTCCATCTTCGACGCCGCCTTGTTCTATGTCGAATTCTGGGGCGCGTCCCGCATGGGCATGACCCTGCCGGCCAACTGCGCCGCGCATTTCGCCCGCATGAAAGCCCGCCCCGCCGTCGCCCGCGCGCTGGCCACGGAAGGCTTGGCATGAGCTTGGGCATGAGCCTGATCCCGCAGACCTTCTGGTTCCTGCGCCATGGGGAGACCGACTGGAACGCCAAGTTCCTCGCCCAGGGCAATGTGGAAGTGCCGCTGAACGCCACCGGGCTGCATCAGGCCCGCCAGGCGGCGGACATGCTGCGCAACCGCGGCATCAGCACCGTCATCGCCTCGCCGCTGTCGCGCGCCTACGACACCGCCTGCATCGCCGCCGAACCGCTCGGCCTGACGGTGGAGGTCGATGAAGGCCTGCGCGAGGTCTCGTTCGGCGCGCATGAAGGTCAGGTGATGGCCGAATGGTTCAACGACTGGGTGGCCGGCAGCTTCACCCCGCCCAACGGCGAATCCTTCGCCGATCTGCGCGCCCGCGCCGTCGCCGCCATCAACCGCGCCCTGTCCCGCCCGGCCCCGGTGCTGGTGGTGGCGCATGGCGCCCTGTTCCGCGCCTTGCGCGCCGAAATGGGGCTGGAGCCCAACGTCCGCACCCCGAACGCGATGCCGTATTTCTGCGAACCCGGCACACCCTGGAGCCTGACGGCAGCCGGTTAAGCCTCGGCCACCGGCTCCACCTTGCGCACCCGCAGCCGGCGCAGGCGGCGGGCATCGGCGTCCAGCACCCGGAACTCCACCCCGGACGGATGGCTCAGCACCTCGCCGCGGATCGGCACCCGGCCGGCGAGGGTGAACACCAGCCCGCCAATCGTGTCGATATCGGCCTCGCGCTCGTCATCGGTCAGCACCGGGCCCATCCGCGCCTCGAAATCCTCGATCGGCAGCCGCGCATCAATGTCCAGCGTGCCATCGGCCCGCTCGGTCACCATCGGGCCCAGCACCTCGTCATGCTCATCGGCAATGTCGCCGACGATCTCCTCCACCAGATCCTCGATGGTCACCAGCCCGTCGATGCCGCCATATTCGTCCACCACCAGCGCCAGATGCATCCGCGCCTGGCGCATTTGCAGCAGCAGGTCCAGCACCGGAATTTGTGGCGCCACCAGCAGCGGGCGGCGCAGGATGGATTCCAGCTTGAACGCCTCCGGCCGCCCGACATAGGCGTAGACGTCCTTGATGTGGACCATGCCGACGATATCGTCGAGTTGCTCGCGATACACCGGCAGGCGCGAATGGCCGTCATCGCGGATCAAGGTCAGCGCATCCGGCAGGCTGGTCTCCACCGACATGGCGACGATATCGGCGCGCGGCACCATCACATCATCCGCCGTCATGCCGCGCAGCCGCAGCACATTGGCGATCAGCGCCCGTTCCTGCCGGTCCAGGTCCGGCAATTCCCCCGGCGTTTCCGGCGCGTCGGCGGCTTCCTGCACCAGTTCGGCGATGCTATCGCGGAAATTATGCTCCGGCGCACGCCGCCCCAACCGATGCCTCAGCCGGTCGATCAGCCCGGCCGAGGGGCTGGGGCGATGGCTGCCGCTCACAGCCGACGCCACGGGTTGGGCACGCCGATGCGCGCCAGCAGCCGGGCTTCGGCCATTTCCATGCGGATCGCCTCGCCCGCGCGTTCATGGTCGTGGCCCTGCAGATGCAGCGCCCCATGCACCACCAGATGCGCGAGATGGTCCGCCGGGCGCTTGCCCTCCCGCGCCGCTTCCCGCGCCACCACACCGCTGGCCAGCGCAATCTCCCCACTCTCGAAGGTCAGCACATTGGTCGGCTTGTTGCGGCCACGATGGCGGGCGTTCAGCCGCTGCACCGTGGTGTCATCGGCCAGCACGAACGTCGCCTCACACCCCGCAATCGCGGCGGCGCGGCGCACCACCCGCTCCGGGTCGCGGATCATCCGGCGCCAGGCCGGGTCCTGCACAATCACCGTGACCCCCGCATCGGCCCAATCCGGGCCAGCGGGGCGGCTAGTCTGATCGTCAGCCATTCTGGGCCGTCACTCCGGGCGGTTGATGGCGGGCAGAGGTATCCTTTTCCGCCGCCGAGCGGGCATCATAGGCTTCCACGATGCGCCCGACCAGCGGATGGCGCACCACGTCGTTTCGGTCGAACCGGTTGACCACAATCCCCGGCACCCCTTCCAGCGTATCCAGCGCATCTTTCAGTCCGGACCGCACGCCGGGCGGCAGATCGACCTGCGATAAATCCCCGGTGATCACCATGTGCGACCCCTCCCCCATCCGGGTGAGGAACATCTTCATCTGCATCGGCGTGGTGTTCTGCGCTTCATCGAGAATGACGAACGCATGCGCCAGCGTCCGCCCGCGCATGAAGGCCAGCGGCGCCACCTCGATCTCGCCCGCCGCCATGCGCCGCGTCATCTGGTCGCCCGGCAACATGTCGCCCAGCGCGTCGTAGAGCGGGCGCAGATAGGGATCGACCTTTTCCTTCATATCGCCGGGTAGAAAGCCCAGCCGCTCGCCCGCTTCCACCGCCGGACGCGACAGCACGATGCGGTCCACCTTGCCGGCCTGCAGCATCGCCACCGCCTGCGCCACCGCGAGATAGGTCTTCCCGGTGCCAGCCGGGC
The DNA here is from genome assembly GCA_903893975.1 of uncultured Rhodospirillales bacterium. GTDB lineage: Bacteria > Pseudomonadota > Alphaproteobacteria > Acetobacterales > Acetobacteraceae > CAITOL01. The sequence goes on from CAITOL010000010.1 coordinate 19,003, forward strand.
CGATACCGAATACCATTTCGTGCTTGGCCAGCATCTCCATATATCGCACCTGGCCGGGGCTGCGCGGGCCAACCGCGCCGCGCTTGGTGCGGATCGCCGGCACATCGGCCAGCGGCAGACGCGGATCTTCCAACTCGGTCATCCGCACCGCACTCATGCGGATGGCGGCGTCCACATCGCCGGAGCTGATCGGCTCGCCCCGTTCCAGCCGGCGGTACAACTCGGTCAGCGCCGTCTGCGCCAGTTCCACCCGGCCGACATCGCCGGCAATCGCCACCCGGTTGCCCCGGCACGACAATCGAACCCCCAGCCCTTGCTGCAAGCGGACCAGGTGCCGGTCGTGATCCCCCAGCAGCAAAGCCAGCAACACATTGTCGTCGAACTGCAAGGTCACCGCCTTGCTATCGGCGGCGGCGGCACGGGGAGCCGAAGTCGCGATGATCTGGGTCAAGCGGGGGCAACCTCCTCTATCAGGGTTCCGGTGAGCGAGTTGGGATGGCCGGTGACGATTCGCACAAGCACTTCCTGGCCGATCAGGCTTTCTGGCCCAATCGCGTGCACCGGCTGCAGCCACGGCGTGCGCCCGCCGATCTGCCCGGCGCGGCGGCCTGGGTTGGTGAACAACACCTTCACCACCTGGCCTTCGAGCGATTGATTGAACTCGGCCTGCTGCAACCGCAACTCGGCCTGCAATTCCTGCAAGCGCCGGTCTTTTTCCGCCTCGGGCACCTGCATCGGCGCCCCGGCCGCCGGGGTGCCGGGGCGGGGCGAGTATTTGAAGCTGAAGGCCTGGGCGAAGCGCACCTTGCGGACCAGCTCCATCGTCGCCTGGAAATCCGCCTCCGTCTCGCCGGGATGGCCGACGATAAAATCGGACGACAGCGCCAGATCCGGCCGCGCCGCCCGCAGCCGGTCCACCAGCGCCAGATACTCCGCCGCCGTGTGCTTGCGGTTCATCGCCGCCAGAATCCGGTCAGATCCGGACTGCACCGGCAAATGCAGATACGGCATCAGTTCCGGCACCTCGGCATGGGCAGCAATCAGCGCCGCGTCCATGTCGCGCGGGTGCGACGTGGTGTAGCGAATGCGCCACAGCCCCGGAATTTCCGCCAGCCAGCGCACCAACTGCCCCAAACTCGCCGGCGCACCATCCGGGCCGGTGCCGTGCCAGGCGTTCACATTCTGGCCGAGCAGGGTAATCTCCCGCGTGCCCTGCGCCACCAGCCGCCGCGCCTCCGCCAGCACCGCCGCCGCCGGGCGACTCGATTCCGCCCCGCGGGTATAGGGCACCACGCAGAACGAGCAGAACTTGTCGCAGCCTTCCTGAATGGTCAGGAACGCCGTCATGCCCTGCGCCGCCGCCGCATCGGGCAGATGGTCGAATTTATCCTCGGCGGGGAAATCCGTGTCGATCACCGCACCGCCAGCGCGCGCCGCCCGGGCGACCATTTCCGGCAGTTTGTGATAGGTCTGCGGCCCCAGCACGATATCGACATAGGGCGCGCGGGCGATGATCTCCGCCCCTTCGGCCTGCGCCACACAGCCGGCCACCGCCAGCACCATCTTATTACCCGCCGCCTCCCGCACCTGCTTCATCACCCGCAGCCGGCCGAGTTCGGAAAACACCTTCTCCGCCGCGCGGTCGCGGATGTGGCAGGTGTTCAGGATCACCATATCAGCGTCATCCGGCGCATCCACCGGCGCATAGCCCAGCGGCGCCAGCACATCGGCCATCCGGCCGCTGTCATAGACGTTCATCTGGCAGCCCCAGGTGATTACATGCAAACGCTTGGCGTTTGCCTTCGGCCGATCGCTCATATCCATCCTCTCGCCGCCACCCATCATATTGGCGGCGCAGACATCGGCCGCAATGCCGCCCCGGTCAAGCGCGGGGACAAAGCGGGCTTGCATGTCAAAAGGACAGATCCAGCGATGCAACCTCCTGTGGAGGATCGAACTGTGGCAGACCGTGGCGCGGCCTTGTCAAGCAAAGACCGCAGGCCGGGCCGCTTTTGGCCGCAGGCCGCAACAACGGCCCATCGTTTCGCCGTCGTCAGACATAGGCCGGTTCGGTTGCCGCCGCTGCGTTCGCGGCCGTCGGGCTGCGTGGGATGCGGTTTTGCCGCAAGGTCGATGCCCCGTCGGCCACCGCCTGCCACGTCGCCTGCGACAGCGCCTTGCGCGACGGAAAATCCTCTGGGTTCAACGGCGTATGCAGCAGCACCGTGGCGCCCAACCCGGAATATTGCAGCAGGCCCCAGGCATGCGGCGCCAGTTCCATATCGCCGTACCAGGCGAATAACGGCCGCGTCGCCCGCCCGGTCGGCAGCCCGGCCAGCCGGTCGAACACCAGCGACACCGGCTGCACCAAGGGCGGCCGCCCCTTGCTGCCGGTCGGCGCCTCGGCCAGCGACAGGAAGGCGGAGCGGAACGCCATCACCCGCGAGCCGTCAGACGAGGTGCCCTCAGGAAACAGGATCAGATTATCGCCATCCGCCAGCCGCTCGCGCATCGCATCGCGCTCATGCGCGGTTTTGCTGCGCTGGCGACTGGTGAAAACCGTGCGCCCCAGCCGGGCAATCCAGCCGATCAGCGGCCAGCCCGCCACCTCCGCCTTGGCGATGAAGCAGGCATCGAGCTGCGCGCCCAGCGCCAGAATATCCAGCCACGACGTATGGTTGGCGACGTAAATCACCGGGCGGCCATCGGCGGTTTTATGCGCCGGCGCGCCGATCACCCGAACCTTCATGCCGATCAGCCAGCACAGGCTGCCCCAGTAAAACCGCGCGAATGCCCGCTTGCCGCGCCCGAGGCCGAACCGATCCGGCAGCAGCACCAGCATCGCCTGAATGCACATGGCCAGCACCGTCCACAGCGCCACCATCAGCAGCCGGCGCACCGCACGCAGCGCGCGCGACAGGCGCCGGCGCGACGGCACCGGGGCGAACATGTCGTCCGGCTTGTTGGAGCGGAACAGAAGCTTGCTGGGGCGGCGCGCTGCATCTGGCATGTCTGTTCCCTTACGCGACGTCCGATGATGGAACAATGACCGTATGATGACCGTTCGTTGAAGCTGTGCGGCAATATCCGGAGTGGCGCCGCAGGCGGGAAGCCGGCAGGGTGCGCCGCCAATTGCCGGAGCCGCCCGTGTCGCAACCCACCAACACCGCCCCGCCCATTTCGGCCGAAGCCTGGGGCCTGCTGCTCGCGCTGGCCATTCCCTGGGGCGGCGCCTTCCTGCTGTTCCGCGTGCTCGGCACCGCCTTGCCGCCCTTCACCCTGGTGCTGGCCCGCGTCGGGCTGGCGGTGCCGCTGCTCTACCTCGCCGTGCGGCTGCGCGGCGGACGGATGGATATTCCCTGGCGCGCCTTCGCGCTCATGGGGCTGCTGAACAACGTCATCCCCTTCGCGCTGTTCGCCTGGGCGGAAACCCGGCTGACCAGCGGCCTCGCCGCCATCCTCAACGCCGCCACCCCGGTGATGACGGTGCTGGTGCTCAGTGCCTTTCGGGTGGAACGGCTGACCGGGCTGCGTCTGGCCGGCGTGGTGCTCGGCTTCCTCGGCGTCGGCGTGCTGATCGGGCCGGATGCGTGGCGCAAAAGCCCGGACCTGCTGGCCGAACTCGCCTGTCTGGCGGCCACTTTGTCCTACGCCTTCTCCGCGCTATGGGCGCGGCGACTGCGGCAGATCGACCCGTTCAAGGCCGCCACCGGGCAGTTGATCTGCAGCACGCTGATCCTGCTGCCGCTGGCCGCCCTGCTGGAACAGCCCTGGACCCTGCCGATGCCGAGCGGCCAGATCTGGCTCGCCATCCTCGCCTTCTCACTCATCTGCACCGCCTTCGCCTACATCCTGTTCTTCCGCATCGTCGCCGTCGCCGGGCCGGGCAATGTCATGCTGGTCACCTTCCTGATCCCGGTGATCGCGGTCATCCTCGGCGCGGTGGTGCTGGGGGAAGCGGTGAGCCTATCGGCGCTCGCCGGCATGCTGCTGATCGCCGCCGGCCTGGCGGCGATTGATGGGCGCGTGGTGCAACGGTGGCGCTGACCCAGCCGGCCGACCCGCCGGCGGACGCATGGCGCGGTGCGCGGGAAATCCTGCCCATCGCGGTCGGCGTGGCCATCTACGCCCTCGCCTTTGGCGTGCTCGCGGCGCAAGCCCAGTTCAGCGCCCTGCAAGTGGGCGTGATGGGGGCGAGCGTCTTCGCCGGCGGCGCGCAGATCATCGCCTCGCAGCAACTGGTCGCCGGGGCCGGGGCGGTGGCGGCACTGGTGGCCGGGCTGGCGCTGAACCTGCGCCTGCTGCTGGTCACCGCCTCGATCCGCGAGGTTTATGCCGGGCGGCCCTGGTGGCAGATCGCGCTCGGCGCCCATGCCACCACCGATGAAAGCTGGGCGCTGATGCTCGCGCAACGCGCCAAGGGCCGGCCGGTCGGCTACTGGTATCTGGTCGGCGGCGGGATGTGCCTGCTGGTCGTCTGGTGCGTGGCAACCGTCGTGGGGGTCGCCTTCGCCCATGCCATCCCAGACCCGAAATCCCTCGGCATGGATTTCGCCTTCACCGCCGCCTTCATCGCCATCGCCCGCTCGCTCTGGAAGGGCCGGTCCGATCTGCTGCCCTGGCTGGTGGCGCTGCTGGTGGTGGCAGGCTCGATTAAACTCGCCGGCCTCGCGCCATCCTGGTCGCTGATCCTGGGCGGCGTGGCGGGCGCGGCCTTCGCCGGGGTCACCGGCGATGCGTGATACCTGGATCGTCATCCTCGGCCTCACCGCCGGCACCTTCGCCATCCGGCTGGGCGGCATTCTGCTCGGCCAGCAGATCCCCACCACCGGCCCATGGGCGCGCGGCCTGCGCGCCCTGCCCGGCTGCCTGATCGTTTCGCTGGTGGCGATGTCGCTGGTCTCTGGCGGCGGGCAGGAATGGACCGCCGCCGCCATCGCCGCGGCCGTCGCCATCGTCACCCGCAACCTGCCGGCCACCATGGCCGCCGGCATCGCCGCCATCTGGGCGCTGCGACACTTTGCCTAGCCCCGCCGCCGCGGCGGGCTGAATAGCCCTTGCAGACAGCGCAGTGGCGGGCGAAAAGAGGGTCTAACCGGAGTGAAACCGGAGCAAGCCTACCCAGAGGAAGGAACCCAAGATGCAGATCACTCGCCGTGGCGCGTTGCTGTCCGCCGTGACTACATTTGCCATTATCGGCCGCGCCCGCGCGGCTGACACCATCAAGATCGGCGTCGTCACCCCGCTGACCGGCGCGGTCGCGGAACCGGGCCGCATTCAGCTCAACAGCACCCGGCTCGCCGCCGCCAAAATCAACGCCGCCGGCGGTATTCTGGGCAAGCAGATCGAATTGCTGATCGAGGATGATGCCTCCTCCAACCCCGGCGCGGTGCTGGCCTTCTCGCGCCTGGCGCAGAACCAGGACATCGTCGGCTTCATCGGCTCCATCCGCTCGACGCAGATGAACGCGATGGCGCCCGATATGCTCAAGCTCGGCAAGCCGGTGATGTTCGGCGGCACCGACCCCACGCTGACCCATCAGGGCAACCCGTGGCTGTTCCGCTGCCGGCCGAATGACAGCTACTCCGCCCGGGTGCTGACCAATTTCTGCCTCACCTCGCTGAAGCTGAAGAAGGTGGCCCTGGTCCACTCGACCGACGCCTTCGGCACCGGCGGCAAAAACGCGATGCTGGAAAACCTGACCAAAGCCGGCGTCACCCCGGTGCTGGTGCAGGGCTACACCAACAACCAGCCGGACTTCACCCCGGTGGTGCAGGCGGTGAAGCAGTCGGGCGCCGATGTGCTCACCAGCTATTTCACCAACGAGCCGGATTGCGCCATCTTCGCCCGCCAGCTGCGCCAGCTCGGCGTGCGCATCCCCTGGGTCGGCTCGCCGTCGATCATTTCCCCGGTCACCACCGGCCTCGCCAAAAATGCCCTCTACGGCACTTACGGCATCGCCGACTTCGTGGAAGACAGCAACCCGACCGCCAAGGCCTTCGCCAACGCCTATCGCGCCGAACACAAGGAAACGCCGGATAGCGGCTGGACCTATGACGGCATGACCGTGCTGGCCAAGGCGATCAACGACGCCAAATCCACCGAGCCGGCCAAAATCCGTGAAGCCATTCTGTCGATCAAGAAATTCGCCGGCGTCGAAGGGGAATTCAACTTCGACAAGAACGGCGACGGCCTGCACGGCTACAACATCGTCTCCAACAACAACGGCAAGATCGACTACAAGGAACATATCGAATTCACCGACTAACCTCGGATTGGACATGTTCAGGTCCGGGGGCAAGCCCCCGGACCGCCTCTTGGTCGGGATGATGACGTGAGCAATTTTCTGCAATTGCTGTTCAATGGTCTCGGCATTGGCGCGATCTACGCGCTGGTGTCGCTGGGCTTTGTGCTGCTGATCCGCGCCGCCAGCGTGGTCAATTTCGGCCAGGGCGAGTTTTCCATGCTCGGGGCCTATCTGCTGGTGGTGTTCTTCAACATTTTCGGCATCAACTACTATGTCAGCATGGCGCTCTCGATCGTCATCATGGCCGGCTTCGGGGTGATCTTCGCCTACACCACCTACTGGCCGCTCCGCTTCCGTGGCGGCCTGCCGGTGATCATCTCCACCATCGGCGCCTCCATCTTCCTGGAAAACCTCGTCCTCGTGCTCTACGGCCCCAGCTCGGTGCAGATCGACGGGCTGTTCGACGCCGACGGCATCCAGATCGGCGATGTCTTCCTCGCCACCCAGTATCTGTCGATCATCGTCATCGCCACGATTTTGGTGGTGCTGCAATATCTGGTGTTTGAAAAAACCCTGCTCGGCAAAAAACTCCAGGCCACCAGCCAGGACAAGGAAATGGCCAGTCTGCTGGGCATTCCCGTGGTGTTCATGATCCTGATCACCTTTGCCTATTCCTCTGCCATGGGCGGTCTGGCCGGCATGCTGGTAGCGCCGCTGCTGTTCGTGTCGGTTAACATGGCCGGCATCATCGCGCTGAAAGCCTTCGCCGCGAACATCATCGGCGGCTATGGCAGCATCCCCGGCGCCATTCTCGGCGGCCTCGCCCTCGGCGTGATTGAAACCATGGGCGCCTCCTACATCTCCGTCCCCTATAAGGACGCCTTCGCCTTCGCCATGCTGCTGCTGTTCCTGATGGTTCGGCCGCAGGGGTTGTTCGGTGAAAAAATCTCGGAAAAGGCCTGAGCCATGAACGGTCTTTCCACCAGCATCTGGCGCGGCCTGCCGCAAGCGGGGCTTGCCGCCATCATCGCCATCGGTCTGGCCATGCTGGCGCCAGATCAGGGCTATTATCTCAACATCCTCATGCAAGCCTCCACCTACGCCATTGCCGTGGTCGGCCTGGTGGTGGTGCTCGGCTATTGCGGCCAGATCTCCATCGCCCAGGCCGCCTTCTTCGGCATCGGCGCCTATGGCGTGGCCATCGGGACGGTGGATTACGGGCTGAACTTCTTCGTTGCCATGCTGATCGCGGTCGGCGTCTCCGGCGTGTTCGGGCTCATCCTCGGGCTCGGCAGCCTGCGGCTGGGCGGGCATTACCTGGCGATGGTGTCGATCAGCTTCCAGCAAATCCTCACGTTGGTGCTGACCAACTGGATTGAATTCACCCACGGCCCGGACGGCATCCGCAACATCCCGCGCCCGCGCTTCTTCGGCCTCAGCCTGCAAGGCGGCAACGCCTTCCTCGCCTTGTGCCTGGTGGCGATGGTGCTGGTCGCGCTGTTCGCGTGGCGGCTGAAGGCCACCAAACTGGGCCGCGCCATGCAGGCGGTGCGCGATAACGACCTCGCCGCCGCCACCTCCGGCATCGACGTCTTCGGCACCAAGGTCATCGCCTTCGGCATTTCCGCCGTACTCGGCGCCATTGGCGGCGGCCTGTTCGCCGGCGGCTTCGGCTATATCAGCCCGGACCAGTTCAGCTTCGCCGAATCGATCGTGCTGCTGACCATGGCCCTGCTCGGCGGCGTGCAATCGCCGTTCGGCGCGCTGATCGGCACCATGCTGCTGATCATCCTGCCGGAGACCCTGCGCTTCCTCAAACAGGTCTACCTCGCCGTCTACGGCGCGGCGGTCATCCTGATCATGGTCTTCCTGCCCGACGGGCTGTGGGGCTTCATCGACGACCGCATCCGCCGCAACGCTCGCGCCATCACCCTGCCCGCCCCCAAACTACCGCTGCTGAGCCAGACCGGGCAGATGGGCACGGAAAAGGTGCTGGAAGTGGCCGACCTCGCCAAGCATTTCGGCGGGCTGAAAGCCGTCGATGGCGTCAGCTTCGCGGTCCGGCGCGGCAGCGTGCACGCGCTGATCGGGCCGAACGGCTCCGGCAAATCCACCTTCATCAACGTCGTCACCGGGCTCTACGTCGCCACCGCCGGCAAAATCAGCTTCGCCGGGCAGGACATCACCACCCTGTCGCCGCATCAGCGCAACCGGCGCGGCCTCGCCCGCACGTTCCAGAACATCCGCGTCTTCCGCGGCATGACGGTGCTGGAAAACGTCATGATCGGCGCCGAGCGTGACGGCAACGACGTCGCCAACGCCCCGGCCGAGGTGCTCACCCGGGCGCTCGCGGCGCTGGACTTTGTCGACATGCGCGCCGACGCGCATCGCATGGTCGGGGAACTGTCCTATGGCCATCAGCGCTACGTGGAAATCGCCCGCGCTCTGGCCGGCTCGCCGGATCTGCTACTGCTCGACGAACCCGCCGCCGGGCTGAACATGACCGAGAAGGTGGAGTTGGGAAATCTGCTCAAGCGCCTGAAAGGCCATGGCCTGACCATCCTGATCGTCGATCACGACATGAACCTGGTCGAACAGGTGGCCGATCACATCACGGTGCTGAATTTCGGCCGCCGCATCGCCGATGGCGCGCCGGGCGATGTGCTGCGCCACCCCGATGTGATCGCCGCCTATCTCGGGGAGCCGCGCCATGAAGTTGCTTGAAATCAAAGGGCTCACCGCCCGCTACGGCGCCGCCGACGTGCTCAAGGGGCTGGATATCGAGGTTGAGGAGGGGGAGATCGTCACCCTGCTCGGCTCCAACGGCGCCGGCAAAAGCACCACCTTGCGCTGCATCTCCGGCCTGGTGGACCATGTGGCCGGCGATATCCTGCTTGGCGGCCAGTCCATCATGGGGCTGAAGCCGGAAGCGATCGTGCGGCTCGGCATCAGCCACGTGCCGGAAGGCCGCCGGGTGTTTCCGGGGCTGACGGTGCGGGAGAACATCATCCTCGGCGCCTCCAACCGCAAAGGCGTCAGCCGCCGCGCGCTGGAAGGCGAGGTTGATGGGATGCTGGAGATTTTCCCCGACCTGCGCCGGCTGGAAAACGCCCTTGGCTGGACCCTCTCGGGCGGGCAGCTACAAATGGTGGCGGTGGCACGCGGCCTGATGGCGCAACCCAAACTGCTGCTGCTGGATGAACCCTCCCTCGGCCTGGCACCGTTGATCGTGCAGCAGGTGTTCCGGGTCATCGCCGATATCCGCAGGCGCGGCACCACGGTGCTGCTGGTCGAACAGAACGCGCATATGGCGCTGTCCGTCGCCGACCGGGGCTACGTGCTGGAAACCGGCAAACTGCTGGTCTCCGGCAAGCCCGAGGCGTTGTGGAACGACCCGCAGGTGCGCGCGGCCTATCTCGGCGGCCACGCCGCTTAACCATCGCACAGGCTTGCCGATGACCTGAGCGCGGGCGCACCATGGCCCCGCGCCTCAGGATCTTTCTCGCATGCCCGTCTCTTCGCTGCCGCCCGGCCTGACCACCGCCACCGCCCGCGCCCGGCTGGCCGAAACCGGCGGCAATACGATGGCCGACACCACTCCCCCGGCCTGGCTGCGCGCTTTGGCCATGTTCTGGGCGCCGGTGCCGTGGATGCTGGAAGCGGCCATCGTGCTGCAACTGCTGATCGGCGAATATCCGGAAGCCGCGGTGATCGGCGTCCTGCTGGTGTTCAATGCCATGCTCGGCTTCGTGCAGGAAAGCCGCGCCCAGGCCACGCTGGATGCGCTCAAGGCCCGGCTGGCGCTGAATGCCAGCGTGCGCCGCGATGGCGCCTGGACCACCATCCCGGCCACCGACCTGGTGCCGGGCGATATCGTCAAACTCTCCCTCGGCGGCATTGTCGGCGCCGATGTGCGGCTGCTCAGCGGCGACGTGCTGCTGGACCACTCCATGCTCACCGGCGAGTCGTTGCCGGTGGAAGCCGGGCCGGGTGCCGCCACCTATGCCGGCGCCCTGGTGCGCCGGGGCGAAGCGGTGGCCGAGGTGCTGGCCACCGGCCCGCGCACCAAATTCGGCCGCACGGCCGAACTGGTCCGCACCGCCAGCGTCGTCGGCTCGCAGCAAAAAGCGGTGATGCGCGTGGTGCGCAATCTGGCGATGTTCAACCTCGCCGCGTTGGTGGTCCAGGTCAGCATCGCCGAATGGCTGCATCTGCCAGTTGGCGAGATCGTGCCGCTGGCCGTCACCGCCCTGCTCGCCGCCATTCCGGTGGCGCTGCCAGCCGCCTTCACCCTGTCCAACGCGATGGCCGCACGCAGCCTCGCCAGCCACGGCGTGCTCCCGACCCGGCTGTCCACCATCGACGAAGCCTCGGCCATGGATGTGCTCTGCGCCGACAAAACCGGCACCTTGACGCAGAACGAACTGGCGGTGACCGCCGTGCGCATGGCCGATGGGCTGGCGGCGGACCGGGTGCTGGCGCTGGCGGCGCTCGCCAGTTCCGATGGCGGGCAAGACCCGGTGGACGCCGCCATCCGCCACGCCGCCCAAACCGAGGCGCAAGGCCTGCGCCTGGTTACGTTCACCCCGTTCGACCCCACACGCAAGCGCGCCGAAGCCGTGGCGATGGACGCGGCCGGCCAGCAGCTACGCATCATCAAAGGCGCCTACGCCACGGTCAGCACCCTCACCCCGGCCAATCCTGGCCTGGCCGCGGCGGCGGATGATCTGCAAGCGCAAGGGTTTCGGGTGCTGGCGGTTGCCGCCGGCCCGGCCGACGCGCTGGCCCTGGCCGGGCTGGTGGCGTTGAGCGACCCGCCAAGGGCCGACTCGGCCGATCTTATCGCCCAGTTGGCCGCCCTCGGGGTCCACACCGTCATGGTCACCGGCGATGCACCGGCCACCGCCGGGGTGGTGGCGGCCTCCATCGGCCTCAACGGCGCCATCTGCCCGCCAGGGCCGCCGCCAGACGCGGTGCGGCCGGATCAGTTCGCGGTGTTCGCCGGAGTGCTGCCGGAAGAAAAATTCAACATCGTCAAAGCCTTCCAAAACGCCGGCCATGTGGTGGGCATGTGCGGCGATGGCGCCAACGACGCCCCGGCGCTGCGTCAGGCACAAATGGGCATCGCCGTATTCAGCGCCACCGATGTGGCCAAATCCGCCGCCGGGCTGGTGTTGATGGAACCGGGACTGGCCGGGATTCTGGCCGCCGTCTACCAGGGCCGCCGCACCTTCCAGCGCATCCTCACCTACACGCTCCGCTCCGTCACCCGGAAGATCGACCAGCTGCTGTTTCTCACCTTCGGGCTGGTGCTCACCGGCCACGCGATCCTGACGCCGCAGTTGATGGTGATCCTGATGCTCACCGGCGACCTGCTGGCGATGTCGTCCTCCACCGATCGGGTCAATCCGTCCCCCACCCCCAACACCTGGCGCATCGACCATGTCACCTTGGCCGGCGGCATTTTCGGCCTGTGCAATCTGCTGTTCTGCGGCGCCGTGCTCACCATCGGCAAGCTGGTGCTGGGGCTGGACACAGAAGCCGTGCGCACCCTGGCCGCTATCGTGCTGGTGTTCAGCGGTCAGGCGGTACTCTACACCATGCGCGAACGCCGGCGCATGTGGGCCTCCTGGCCGAGCGGCTGGCTGATGGCCTCCTCGGTGGTGGATATCCTGATCATCGGCAGTCTCGCCGCCACCGGCACCTTTATGGCGGCCCTGCCGGTCGCCGTGGTGGCCGGCACCCTGCTGGCGGCCTGCGGCTTCGCCCTGGCGCTCGATACGGTGAAGGTCGCCGTGCTGCGCCGGCTCTCCATCCAATAACGCGCCCACTTCACGCTTTGTTATCCGTTGCTGCGTAGCGTCCGCTTATTGAAGTGGGGCTGGGCACATGCGGATCGTGGCGATCACACGCATTTTGAATGAGGCAGATATTGTAGAGGCCTTCGTGCGGCACACCGCGGCACTGGTCGATCATCACATCCTGCTCGACAATGGCAGCACCGATGCGACGCTCGCCATCCTGGCCGCATTGCGCGCCGAGGGGCTCAGCCTCGAAGTGCATCACAGCCCCGCCATCGCCTTTGCGGAGGCGGAGCAGAACCAGTTTCTCTACCGCCGCGCCCACGCCCTCGGCGCCGGTTGGGTGCTGCCGCTGGACACGGATGAATTCGTCGACACACGCGGCCTGAACAGCGCATTGCTACAAACCCTCGACGCCCAAGGCACCGATGCGGTCAATGTGCGGGTGCGCGAATACATCGCCACCGACGAGGATGATGCCGCGGAACTGGTGATCCCCAACCGGATCATCTACGCCCGCCCGCCGAGCGACAATTTCAAGGTCATCCTGCGCACCAGCCTGCTGGCCGACGGCGCAGCGTTATTGCCGGGCGGGCATGGCGTGCGCCTGGCTGGCGAGCCGGCCATGCTGCGCTGCCCGGTGCTGGACGGGGTGCTATACGCGCATTACGCCACCCGCTCGCCCTGGCAATGGGTCAGCAAATTCACCGTTGGCTGGTCCAAAGTGCTGGCCGCCGGCAGTGAGACCATCGCCGCCGGACATAGCAGCCATTATCGTGAACCGTTCCGCATTCTGGCCACCGACCCCAGCCAGATCCTACGCAACCCGTATTTCATGGCGCCACCGGCGGTGAACGCCACGTTGAGCATAGACCCGATCTGGTATCTCGGCGGCGACCTGCGCCACACCGCGCCGGTGGATTACCAGATGCGCGCGGTGCAGGCGGTGATCGGCCATGTGCAGTCGCTCTCAACCAGCATCGGCCAGCAGGCCGACCGCGACAAGCGGGTGCGGGCGACGTTACGCAGTGAGGTACCGCGCCTGGATATGCGCGAGGAAATCAGTCGGATCCAACGGCTTGCCTGTGGCCGCCAGCAGCAGGTCGTTGAACCCTAACAGGCTGCCCTTGGCGTGCACGTTGGTGCGCAGCCAGCCAACCAGCACCGACAGATCGCCCTGCGCCAAAGCCGCATCCAGCCCAGGCGCGGCCTTGCGCGCCGCCGCCATCAACTGCGCAGCTGCCATGGCCCCGAGGGTGTAAGACGGAAAATAGCCGATTGCCCCGTCATACCAATGGATATCCTGCAACACGCCTTTGGCGTCGTCCGGCGGGGTAATGCCCAACAACGCCTGCAGCCCGTCATTCCAGGCGCCCGGCAAATCCGCCACCGCCAGATCGCCGGCAATCAGCGCCTGTTCCAGCTGAAAGCGCAGGATAACATGCGCCGGATAGGTCATTTCATCGGCATCAACCCGAATGAAGCCGCGCGCGATATGCCGGGTCAGCCGGCCGAGATTTTCCGGCGCATAGCGGTCTGCCGCCCCGCCATAGGTTTGCAGCAACTGCCCCCCGAGCCAGCCAAGGTAGGCATCGGACCGGCAGGCCTGCATTTCGACGATCAACGACTGGCTTTCATGCGCCGCCATGCCCGCCGCCTCCCCCACCGGCTGGCGGGCAAAGCTTTGCGGCAGCCCGCGCTCATACAGCGCATGCCCGGTTTCATGCAGCACCCCCATCACCGACGGGGCAAAATCATGCTCGTAATAGCGTGTGGTAATGCGCACATCGGTCGGCGTACCGCCGCAAAACGGGTGGGTGGAACGGTCGAGCCGGGAATGCGCATCCTCCAACCCGGCTGCCCGCGACAGGCGGCGGCACAACGCCTCGGTCGCGGCGGGCGGAAACGGGCCTTCGGGCGGGATGGCGTCGCCACGCCGGGCCTGCATTTCCTCGGCACGCGGCAGCGCCTCGTGCAGGAATTTGGCATAATCGGCGAAAATCGGCGCCACATCCTGCGCCCCGATGCCGCGCTGATAGCCATCCATCAACGCGTCATAGGGCGACAGGTTCAGCGCCGGCGACAGCGCCGCCGCCTGCTCGCGCACCAGCTTCACCACCTCGGTCAGCTGCGGCCGCACCGCGGCGAAATCGGCATTGGCGCGCGCGCCACGCCACACCTGTTCGCACGCCGCATTGGCGCGGCTCTGCGCTTCCACCAGATCCGCCGGCACCGCCGTCGCCCGGCGATGGGCATGGCGCATCAGGCCGAGATTGGCCTCATGCCACGGATCGGCCGGCGGCTGCGCGGCATCGAGGTCGTCGGCCATCGCCGGGGCGGTCAGCATTTCATGCGACAGCCCGGCCAGCACCGCCAGTTGGTCGCCACGCGCCGCACCACCGCCGGCCGGCATCATCGTCGCACTATCCCACCCCAGCACGGCGGAGGCCTCACCCAGGGTCGCGATGCGGGTAAAGCGGGCTTGCAGGCGGGCATAGGCGTCGTTCATGCGCGCAGCACCTTTCGGACATGGAGGGCGAAAATCACCAGCAGGATGAAAGCGAAGCTGAACCAGGTCAGCGCGTAGCCAAAATGGTCGTTGGCCGGGCGCGGCAGCGCACGCGCCGGGTCAGGCTGGCTGGCACCGCCGGGCGGGCCCATGGCCACCAGCACATACGGCGCCACCTTGGCAAAGCTGAGCCCGGCGCCGATCGCGGTCGGGTTGAGAGTATAAAACCGGCCGGCCGCCGCATTATCGGTCGCCGCGAACCAGCCGGGCTGCTCGGCCGGGCGGATAAAGCCTTCAATCGTCGCCGGCCCCGCGGCCGGATGCGTGGCCAAGCCGGGCACCCAGCCCATCAGCACCACGATGGGCGCGGCATCCGCCCGCTCCAGCACGCCCAGCAACTGCGCCCCGAGCACCGGGCCTTTCGCGGTATCGCGCCCCTCCGCGCCATACAGCGCCCAGTGGTCGGCAAACTGGCCGGTCACACGGATTTTGGCAAAAGCGGGGGGTGTGTCCGGCAGGTCCACCGCCGGGCGCGCCTCGGCCAAGGCGATCTGGTCCAGCAAGCCCTGCTTCCAGGCGAGCCGCTGCAACTGCCAAAACCCCAGCGACAGCAGAATCACCAGCATCACCAGCGTGGTCAGCGCCGGCCAGATCAGTCGCTTCAAAGGCCCATCTCAGAGGCGCGATGGCGGAATTGCTGGGCGATCAGCCCGGCTTTCAGCGGCCGCATAATCAGCAGCGCGAGCGGGATGGTCACGATGGGCCATAGCACGGCATGCACCCAAAGCGGCGGCTCGAACTTCAGTTCCACCATCACCGCCAAACCGACGACGATGGCGCCAAGCAGCATAATCACCAAAGCTGCCGGGCCATCGCCGGAATCATGTGCCCGTAAATCCAGCCCACAATGCGGGCAGGCCGGCCGGACCGTCAGTATCCCTTGGTAGAGCTTCCCCACACCGCAGCGCGGACAGCGGCAGGCCAACGCGGCCTGCCACCAGATCACCGGGGTGTGCGGCATCGACTGGCGTTATTCGCCAACGATCACGCCGTGGCCCCACCAATAAACGCAGATGAACAGGAACAGCCATACCACGTCGACGAAATGCCAGTACCACGCCGCCGCCTCGAAGCCGAAATGGCGCTGCGGGGTGAACTGCCCGGCGCTGGCGCGCAGGGTGCAGACCAGCAGGAACAGCGTGCCGATGATCACGTGGAAGCCGTGGAACCCGGTCGCCAGGAAGAATGTGGAGGAATAGATGCCACCGCCGGCAAACTTGAACGGCGCTTCGGAATATTCAATCGCCTGCAAGGTGGTGAAGCTCAGCCCCAGCAGCACCGTCAGCACCAGACCCCACACGGCGGCGGATTTCTTGCCCTCGATGATGCTGTGATGCGCCCAGGTCACCGTGGTGCCGGACAGCAGCAGGATCATGGTGTTGAGGAACGGCAGGTGGAACGGGTCGAAGGTCAGCGTGCCCGCCGGCGGCCAGGTCGGGTTTTCCACCCCGAGCACGTGCTCCGGGAACAGGGCGTAGTGGAAGAACGCCCAGAAGAACGCCACGAAGAACATCACTTCGGACGAGATGAAGAACATCATGCCATAGCGCAGGCCGAGGCGAACCACCGGGCTATGCAGGCCCGCCGTCCGGCTTTCCCGCAGCACGTCGCGCCACCAGAAGAACATCGTGGCCAACACCACCACCAGGCCGGCAATCAGCGGCAGGTAGTTGTGGTAGTGCGAGGCAATCACGATGCCGAACAGCGTCAACCCGCCACCCAGCGCGCCGGTCAGCGGCCACGGGCTCGGGTCAACCAGGTGATAGGGCTGCTTCAAGCCCGAATTCGTAATCGCCGAAGCGCCGTGCGTATCGCTGCTCATGCCATGTCCATCCGAGTAAGAAACCGCGTCTTAGCTATTACACGGCTGCGATCACGCGTGAAAGCAGCCATTGCAGGGTCGAGGGGCGCTGCCCAGTGCAACACTGTGCCGCCCATTATTGCACCACTGGCCCGACATGCGGGCCGGCCTTGGCCAAGGCGCCGGATCGGGCCGCATCGTCCACCGAGCGGAAAAAGGTATAGGACAAGGTCACCGTGTCCACATCCGCCGTGTTCGGGTCGGTCCGGATTGCCGGATCGACCCAATAACTCAACGGGAACTGCATATCCTGCCCCGCGGCGAGGGTCTGCTCGTTAAAGCAGAAACACGCCGTTTTATGGAAATACTTGGCCGCCTTATCCGGCGTGACCGTGTAGACCGCAACGCCGGTCACCGTCGCCGCGCTGTCATTGCGTGCGGTGTAGAACGCAGCCTGTTCCTCGCCGAGATGCAATTTCGTTTCCGCCTGCACCGGCGCGAAGGTCCAAGGCAGCCCCGGATTGGTATTGGCGTCAAAGCGCACGGTAATCATCGCCGCCGCCACGCCCGGGCTGTCCGCCGGGCCAATCTTCGGCGTGCCGCCATAGCCGGTGGCCTCGCAAAACACGCGGTAGAGCGGGATGGCCGCGAACGACATGCCGACCATGCCGCCGATCACGCCAGCCAGCCCCAGCGCCATCAGCCCGTTGCGCGGCCCGCGCGATGTCGGTCGCGGGCTCAACTATGCCTCATCTTCACAATGGCGATCGCGTAAAACAACGCCGCCAGCGCCGCCAGCACCGCGAACATCGCCCAATTGCGGCCACGGCGGCGTCGTGCCACCAGGTCGGATTCGGCCACGGTCAGGTGGGTTTCGGGGTCGGTCATATCAGCGGGCGAAATGGTCAACGGCCAGCGCCGCGAACAACAAGAACAGATACAGAATGGAGAACTTGAACGCCGCCCGCGCCGGTGCGTCGTTGGTCAGGCTCACGCCCGCCGCATCCTGCCGGTCGCGCGCCACGCGGATCACATGCACCAGGAACCCGGCGCCCAGCACCACCGCGGTCAGGCCATAAATCATCCCGGTCAGGTGCAGCACCCAAGGCTGCACGGTCAGCGGCAGCAGCAGCAAGGTGTAGAGCACGATCTGGCGGCGGGTTTCCCGCGCCCCCTTCACCACCGGCAGCATCGGCACCCCGGCGCGCGCGTAATCGCTGTGCGCGAACAGGGCCAAAGACCAGAAATGCGGCGGGGTCCAGATAAACACGATGGCGAACAGCAGCACCGGCATCACATCCAGCCCGCCAGTTACGGCCGCCCAGCCGATCAACGGCGGAAACGCTCCGGCCGCCCCACCGATGACGATGTTCTGCGGCGTGCGGCGCTTCAACCACATGGTGTAGATGAACACATAAAACCCGATCGACCCGGCCAACGCCAGGGCGGCGAACACATTCGTCGCCAAGCCCATGATGATGACCGAACCAATCGCCAGGGCAACACCAAATCCGAGCGCTTCCCCCGGGGCAATGCGGCCACCAGGGATCGGGCGATTGACGGTGCGTCGCATCACCGCATCGATATCGCGGTCGTACCACATGTTGATGGCACCCGACGCGCCAGCCGCCACCGCAATGCACAGCACAGCGGTAAAGGCCAGAACCGGGTTCAGATGCCCCGGCGCCACCAGCATGCCCATCCAACCGGTGAACACCACAAGGGTCATCACCCGCGGCTTGAGCAATGCCAGCCAGTCGGCAGCCGAAGAACTGCCGATCAACGAAGATTGGGAGGGCATTGCGCCCTCCCGACCTTCTTGCAGCGTGGATGCGGTTTCGCTCATGCGCTCAGCGGATCCGCGGCAGTTCCTCGAAGGTATGGAACGCGGGCGGGGAGCCCAGGGTCCATTCCAACGTGGTCGCGCCTTCGCCCCAGTAATTGTCCGCCAGCTTCTGCTTCGAGGTGAAGGTCTTGAAGCAGATGTAGAAGAACAGCAGGAACGCAGCGCCGGCAATATAGGCACCGATGGTCGCCACATGGTTCCAGCCCGCAAACGCATCCGGATAATCCGGGTAGCGGCGCGGCATGCCGGCGAGGCCGAGGAAGTGCATCGGGAAGAAGGTCAGGTTCACGCCGATGAACGTCATCCAGAAGTGCAGCTTGGCCAGACCTTCCGGATACTGATGCCCGCTCATCTTGCCGATCCAGTAGTAGAACCCGGCAAAGATGGAGAACACCGCGCCCAGCGACAGCACGTAGTGGAAATGCGCCACCACGTAGTAGCTGTTGTGCAAGGTCTGATCGAGACCGGCATTGGACAGCACCACGCCGGTCACGCCGCCGACGGTGAACAGGAAGATGAAGCCGATCGCCCACAGCATCGGGACTTCGAAGCGGATCGAGCCGCCCCACATCGTGCCAATCCAGGAGAAGATCTTAATGCCGGTCGGCACCGCAATCACCATCGTCGCCAGCATAAAATAGGCGCGGGTATCAACTTCCATGCCCGAGACGAACATGTGATGCGCCCACACCACGAAGCCAACCACGCCGATTGCGACCATGGCGTAGGCCATGCCGAGATAACCGAAAATCGGCTTGCGGCTGAAGGTCGAAATGATGTGGCTGACGATGCCGAAGCCCGGCAGGATCATGATGTAAACTTCGGGGTGGCCGAAGAACCAGAACAGATGCTGGAACAGCACCGGATCGCCGCCGCCCGCCACTTCGAAGAACGAGGTGCCGAAGTTACGGTCGGTGATCACCATGGTGATCGCACCGGCAAGCACCGGCACCGACAGCAGCAGCAGGAACGCCGTCACCAACATCGACCACACGAACAACGGCATCTTGTGCAGGGTCATGCCCGGCGCACGCATGTTGAAGATCGTGGTGATGAAGTTGATCGCGCCCAGCAGCGACGAAATACCCGCCAGATGCAGCGCGAACAGCACGAAGTCCATCGCCGGGCCCGGCTGATAGGTCGCGTTGGACAGCGGCACATACAGCGTCCAGCCCGGGCCGGCGCCATCGCCGACGAACTGGCCGGCCATGATCAACGCATAGGCCGGAACCAACAGCCAGAAGCTGATGTTGTTCAGGCGCGGGAAGGCCATGTCGGGCGCACCGATCATGATCGGCACGAACCAGTTGCCGAAGCCACCGATCAAAGCCGGCATGACCGAGAAGAAGATCATCAGCAGGCCGTGCGAGGTCACCAGCGCGTTCCAGGCCTGACCGGACGCGATGATGTGGTTACCCGGCGCATCGAGCTGGGCCCGCATGATCATCGAGAAGATGCCGCCGGTGAGACCGCCGACCGCCGCGAAGATCAGATATAGCGTGCCGATGTCCTTGTGGTTGGTGCTGCAGAACCAACGCGCAAAGAAACCGGGCTTGTGGTCGTGATGGTCGTGGCCGTGGGCG
Organism: uncultured Rhodospirillales bacterium; assembly: GCA_903893975.1. Classification (GTDB taxonomy): domain Bacteria; phylum Pseudomonadota; class Alphaproteobacteria; order Acetobacterales; family Acetobacteraceae; genus CAITOL01. The sequence continues at coordinate 38,850 of CAITOL010000010.1, forward strand.
TCATGTCCCGTTCCACCCGCGACATCGGAATGCGTGCTCATCGAAGTAACTCCTTGCCGCGGATCAGGGCTGGATCGCTGCGAAGCGGTTGGCGTCGGGCGCCGGGTTGGCGGCGAACTTCTTCTTCGCATCCACCAGCCAGGCAGCATATTCAGCTTCCGTCACCGCGTGGATGGCGATCGGCATGGCGCTGTGGTTGTTGCCACAAATCTGGTTGCACTCGCCATAATACACGCCCGGACGATCGACCCGGAACCAGGTTTCGATCGTGCGGCCCGGAATGGCATAACGCTGCACGCCCAGGCTCGGTACATAGAAGCTGTGGATCACATCGGCGCTGGTGGTCAGCACGCGCACATTCTTGCCCACCGGCACAACAACCTGGTTATCCACATCCAGCAGGCGCAGCTGGCCCGGCTTCAACTGATCGGCGGCGACGACATACGAACTAAAGTTCAGCCCGCCCGCATCCGGATAGGTGTATTCCCAATACCACTGATGCGCCGTGACCTTCACGGTCAGGTCAGCGGCCTGGGTCCGATCCTCGAAATACACCAGGCGGAAGCTCGGAATGGCAATCGCCACCAGGATCAGCACCGGGATCAGCGTCCACGCCACTTCAAGCAGCGTGTTATGGCTGGTCTGGCTCGGGTTCGGGTTACGCTTGGCGCTGTAGCGATAGCAAACCCAGGCCAACAGACCGGCCACGAAAATGGTGATAATCGTGATGATCCAAAGCACTAAGGTGTGCAGGCTGTCCATACGCTCGGCCACCGGGCTGGCGGGGGTCTGAACCCACATCTGCCAGGGGTGCGGCACGTCGGCATGCGCCGTGCTGGCGAGCAACGAAGCCCCCACAGCAACGCTGGCGGCAAGGCGGGCATTCGCGGCTGAAAGCCGCCGGAGGAGGTGCATCGGCCAATCCATCCTACGCAAAGGGGGCACCCATGGAAGCAGGGTGCGAAAGCGGCGGCCACGCGGTTTTCCAACCACGTGCCGTCGGTGCTGGGCTACAAGACTGCTTGATCAAGATCAAGGGGGCGCAGGCACAAGGGGCGTAAATCATATGCGTTTTACCCGGATCGCGATCATCCCACGGCGGCATCGCATGCGACGGCCCTGACGGTTAATTGTGCAGCTTTGCCAGGGTAAACAGGCCAAAGGGCGGCACTGCGGTCAATTGCACCGAGGCTGCGTCGGCGGGTGCGAACAGCGCATCGATGGCGAAATCCGGATGCCAGCCAAGCGCGCGAGACGCTGGCGCCATCGCCCGCTCGACCCACCAACGCGGGCCATCCTTCGCGGCAAAGTGGTTCACGAACAAAATATGCCCGCCTGGACGCACCACCCGGCGCAGTTCAGCGAGCAGCCGGCGCGGATTGGGCACGACGGAGGCGACGAACATGCCCACCGCAATATCGAACCGCCCGGCGGCGAAGCCCGTATTCTCCGCGTCAAGCTCCAACAGGTCCTCGACATTGCTGAGCCCGTCGGTCGCGACCCGGGCGCGGGCGCGGTCAAGCATGTCCACCGAAAGGTCGATCCCGGTGATCCGCTTATCCGGCGCGTAATATGGCAGCGCCAGCCCGGTGCCCACGCCCACTTCAAGCACGCGGGTGCCCGGCAGCCGGTTCACCTCAAACGCCGCGCGCCGCCGGCCCCAGCCGGAAATGCCACCAAATACCAGATCGTAGACCGAGGCCCAGCGCCGATAGGCATTACGGACCGAGTCGGCATCTAACGCGGTATGCGGCACCAAAGGCTGCCGTGAATCCGACGCATGCGGCATGGCTATTCACTCCCATCGACGCCGTCTTGAATCACGACGCAGCGACTCGGAGCCTAGAACATCAACCTGGGTAATAGAAGCGGGCATCCGGCCGACCGGCCGATTGCCCGCCCAGCGCCGCATTACGCGGCGGCTTCGTCCCGGCGATCACGCACCCGCACATAGGCAAGCGCCGCATGCTCGCTGCAATACGGTTTGCCCTGGGTCGCATCAGAATCGCAGAAGCGGAAGCTTTTCGTGCCCGGCTCACCGATGGGCCAGCAGCACGTGGACAAACGGCCGGGGCTGTAGGGCACGGCGCGCACCGCAACCGGGCGCGGGGCCGCG
>CAITOL010000011.1 GCA_903893975.1 uncultured Rhodospirillales bacterium
ATCAGCCGTCCTCGTCGAAATCGACGAAAAATGGGCCGCTTCAACGCAACCCTATATCACTTGGAAGGCCAATACCGTTCACTCCCCGTGACGTAAATTTCCAGACTTCAGGTTGCGCAATCATCTGCCGTTTGGTCATCTTGAGTTTGGTGATGTGGCATTCGGTTTGTCAGTTGGCCCAGGGCTCGACGATTGCGGCGGCAATGGCTCGCTTATCAGCAGTGCTCATATCCGGCCGTGCTCCGGTGTTGGCCTCGATAGTCCTCGCGCCGAAATACCTTCCAAACATGAAGATAAGAAAAGGAAAAAAGTCCTTAATTAAAAACAGTCACTATGCTACATATTCATGCTACAAAAAAATAAAGTTATATAAAACAGAAAGTTATATGATAGGTGAAGTTATTCGTAATCAGTAGGTCCGGGGTTCAATTCCCCGAGTCGGCACCAGCCCCCCCCCACGCTTTAAGCCGCTGCCCCGCATGGGTAACAATACGCCTGCCCATTCGGGCCCGTGATGGCCGCAGGTGCAATGTCTGACGGGGCGGCAATCATCCGGCAGAGCGGACAGACGACGAAGCTTGGGCAGTTCTGCTGATATTCGTATCCATCTTCGTGATGCTGCGACAGGCATATCCGCCCGGCTGGCGCTCGCCGAGTCAGGCGATGCGCCAAGCGAAAACCTATGCCCTGTAGCTGTCCGCCGTTAGGGATTTTCTCTCCATGCACGGGCGCAAGTAGGCATACTTTGCATTTTACAAAAAATTGGCAGATTTAGATTGAATTGCGTTTCAATGGCGTGAAATGTCTGCGGGTCGGCTTGCCCGACATCATCAGCGGGACATACACCATGCCAAACGCCTCACAGCTTAGCGTCTGCACATTCGGCGTGCTGCACCGGGCCTGCCCAGCGATGTGCCCGCCGTCTGCAGGGGCGTCCGCAGGGCGATAGCCACCACCGACCTGCGGAACACTGCCAGCGTCGCAGCCGCTTTCCCCATGAATATCTGCCAGATGGCCGCCCGCAACGTTGCGGATGGGCGGCGCCTGGCCGGAGAGTCGCCGATGAATGTCGCCCTTACCCAAGTGCCGGAGCGTGCGGCACTCGGATTGCTGCCCGGCCTCGCCAACACGGCCGAGGCGCATGACCGTAGCGCCCGTTTCCCCGCCGCCAATCTCGATCAACTGCACGCGCATGGCTTGCTCAGCCTGACTGTGCCGCGTGCCTACGGCGGCGCAGCGGCAGGGTTGGCGACCAGCATGGAGGTGGTTCGCACAGTTGCCATGGGGGAGCCATCGACCGCTTTGGTGTTGGCGATGCAGACCGTGCAGCACGCATTATTGGCCAGATCTGGCGCCTGGGCCGAACCGATATACGCCCAAGTGGCGCGCAGCGCCGTGGAAACAGGCGCATTGATCAACGCGCTGCGGGTCGAGCCTGAACTGGGCACACCGGCGCGGGGCGGCTTGCCGGCCACGGTCGCGCGCCGCACGTCCTCGGGCTGGCAGATCAGCGGCCGCAAAACCTTTTGCACCGGCATCCCGGTCCTAACCTGGCTCGCTGTCTGGGCTCGCACGGACGAGGACGACACCCGCGTCGGCACCTTCCTTGTCCCCGCGAACACTGCCGGCATCACCATCGTGCGCACCTGGGATCAACTCGGCATGCGGGCGACCGAGAGCCACGACGTTATCTTCGACGCTGTCGCAATCCCGTCGGACTTCGCTGTCGATCTGCGCTCGCCCGGCCAATGGGCCGGCCCGGACCCGCAGACCGGCGCGTGGAATGCCTGCGTGGTCAGCGCCCTCTACCACGGTATCGCCTGGGCGGCACGGGATTGGCTGGCAACCTGGTTGCAGACGCGGGTGCCCAGCAACCTCGGCGCGCCCCTGGCAACCGTGCCGCGGTTGCAAGCGGCGTTCGGCGAAATCGAGGGATTGCTGCACCTCGACCATCGGCTGCTGCGCGCGGCGGCCGAGGCGGTGGATCGCGACCCGGCGGCGCTGTCATCGGTCGAGGCGGGTTTGCTCAAGCAGCGCGTCACCGCCAACGCCATTGATGCCGTGCAGCGCGCACTGGCGCTGACCGGTAATGCCGGGCTCGCCCGGCGTCATCCCCTCGAACGTCATTTGCGCGATGTGCTCTGCGGCCGGGTTCACACGCCGCAAGATGATTCGGTTTTTCTCGCGGCCGGCCGCGCCGGCCTCGCACCTGTCAAAGGAATAGGATGATGACCCTTCGCCGCCGCACGCTGGTCGGGGCTGCTGCCGCCCTTCCCACCGGCCTTGCCATCAACACCGTGCTGGCCAGTGGCCGCCCGACCGGCGCGTTGGAGAAAATGTTACTCAATCCCGATATCTGCCGCGCCTCCCTGGCCGGTCCGGTGGTGCTGGCCAAGAAAACCCCGCTGAAGCTCACCTGGAACGCCTCGGCCATCTGCACGGTTGGTGTTCCCGTGGCGGCAGAGCGTGGGCTGTTCGCGGCACACAACCTGGATGTGGAACTGATCAATTTCGGTGGCTCAACCGACCAGTTGCTGGAAGCGATCGCCACCGGCAAAGCCGATGCCGGGGTTGGCATGGCGTTGCGCTGGCTGAAGCCGCTGGAGCAAGGCTTCGACGTGAAAATCACCACCGCCATCCATGGTGGCTGCATGCGGCTATTCACCACGAAGGCAACCGGCATCAGCAAACTCGCAGATTTCGAAGGCAAGACGATCGGCGTTTCCGACCTCGGTGCGCCGGATAAGAACTTCTTCTCCATCGTGCTGCAAAAGCTCGGAATCGACCCCAACACCGGGGTGAACTGGCGGGTTTTCCCGGCCGATATGCTGCCAGTTGCGCTGGCAAAAGGTGAAGTTGCCGGCTTCTCCTTGGGTGATCCGCTCGGCTGGATCGCGCGGGAGCGGGACAATCTGGTGGAGGTGGCCAACAACCTCGATGGCGAATACGCCCATCGCGCCTGCTGCGTGTTGGGGGTGCGCGGCAGCTTGGTCCGCGATAACCGCGACGCTGCTGCGGCGATAACCCAGTCGTTGCTGGAAGCACAAGACTGGGTCGCCCGCTATCCTCGCGCCGCCGCCGAGATATTCGCACCGTATTCGAAGGCGCCGGTTCAGCAATTGGAAGCAATGCTGCGCAGCCAAACCCATCAGCACCATCCCGTGGGTGCCGATTTGAAGGCGGAAATCGCCCTCTACACCGATGAACTCAAGCAAGTGAACGTCATCCGCCAGCGGACCGATACGGCAAAATTCGCTGACCGTGTCTACGCCGACGTGCTGAGCTGAGAGGAAATGCCATGACCGCGATCACCTCGCTCGCCCCCGCCGCACCGCGCCCGCATGGCCTGGCGCGGCTGTCGCCGGCCCCAGGTCTGCTCGCCGGCCTCGCTTGGTTGGCGGCCGCTTTGTTCACCGCTGCCTGGCCGGATCGGCAGGACGTGGACCGCAGCCTGACACTGGCGGCGCTGCAAGTCCTCGGCGCCGGCTGGCTGATCGCGGCGACGCTACTCGGCAATGCCGTGCCAAGGCTGGGCATCTGGAGCCGGTCCGTCGCCGCCTGGGCGGTATTGCTGGCCGTGCTGGTCAGCTTCTGGCAACTGGTAACGGCAAAGCTCGACCTGCTGCCGCTGCCGTTCTTCGCCTCCCCACAGGCGCTGCTAGAGGTTTATACCGATGACTGGGCGCGGCTGGGCGACAGCCTGCTCCACTCCGTGCTGTTGTTGGCCAAGGGCTATCTGATCGGGGCCGCCATAGGCTTTGCCACCGGCGTGTCGGTGGGGTGGTCGCGGGCGGTTGGGTATTGGGTCCACCCGGTATTGCGGCTGATCGGCCCGTTGCCGGCAACTGCCTGGATTCCACTGGCGTTTTTCGTGTTCCCCTCCAGCGGCAGTGCCAGCATTTTCCTCATTGCGCTGGCCACATCGTTTCCGGTCACGGTGCTAACCTGGTCCGGCGTGGCGAGCGTCAGCGGCGCCTATTACGACGTGGCCCGCACGCTCGGGGCAAGCCAACGCTTCCTGATCTTCAAAGTGGCCATCCCAGCCGCGCTGCCGCATGTCTTTGTCGGGCTGTTCATGGGGCTGGGTGCGTCGTTCTCCGTCCTCGTGGTCGCGGAAATGCTCGGGGTGAAGTCCGGCCTCGGCTGGTATCTGCAATGGGCCCAGGGTTGGGCCGCCTATGCCAGCATGTATGCCGCCTTGCTGGTGATGGCGGCGATGTGCACCACACTCATCACGCTGCTGTTCCGTTTGCGCGACAGAACCTTGGCCTGGCAGAAGGGATTGGTGAAATGGTAAGCGCCGTTCTCGCACATCCCGCCCCCGCCCCGGCCACGTCCACGTCCGCGTCCACGACTGCGGCAGGGGCGGGGTTAGACATCCGCAATGTCAGCCATGCCTTCGACCTGCACGGCGCGCGCCTTCCGGTGATTGATAACGTGTCACTTCAGGTGGCGCCGGGTGAGTTCGTGGCACTGCTCGGCCCATCCGGTTGCGGCAAATCGACCTTGCTGCGGTTGGTGGCGGGCCTGGAGCCGCCGCGCGCGGGGCG
>CAITOL010000012.1 GCA_903893975.1 uncultured Rhodospirillales bacterium
GCATAGCCGGTGACCCGTCGGCAGCACGACGAAGATGCGCTCGGTCCAGAGCTGCCGGCCCTCGCAACCTGGCCAATCCGCGCAGCCGGTTATGAACGCGACATCGAGCTGATGCGTTCGGATCGCGGCGATATGGTCAGCGGGATTGCCGTCGATGAAGGTGAGTTTGACGGCCGGGCGTTGAGCGCCGAAGGCGTCGATCAGATCGGACAGAAACCCTGATGCCAATGACGAGAATATCCCGATCCTGATGTGGCCGTCCTCCCCTCGTCCGATTGCCGCCGCCTCGGCCCGCGCGAGGCCGATCTCATTGAGCGCCTTGCGGCCACGTTGGACGAATTGCTTTCCGGCATTCGTGAGTGTCACGCCATTGGGGGTGCGGATGAAGAACGCCGTTCCCAACCGTTCCTCAAGCTCGCGGATACGGCGACTGATCGCCGATTCCTGAACACCAAGTGCCGCAGCAGCCCGCCTGAAACTTCCGTGGTCCGCTGCCGCAATAACATACTGGATGTGACGCACCTGAACCGACAATCAGCGACCTCCACGCTATGGTCATGTCGATGATCGATCTTTTGTACTGAACTGCTCTGAAAAATATACGGCGAATTTTATTCCAAATTGGATTCAACTTTATCCATCATATCATCGGTCTTGGTCGCCTCTCCGGATCTTGCGAGATTTTCGTCCACAGTGCGAATTTCGAAATCGGCCATGCAACGGGCGAATTTCGCGGACCGTGATCACGGTGGGCGTCGACAATTAGGCTACGTCGGTTCGGGAACCCGCCACGACCGATTTCGTCCAACCCGTTTTCGAGCCTGGCGATGCGGTAGTGCGGACCCTTCCACTCGCCGAATTCGGGAATGGCTCGGTCCAATGGCACGCCATGATATCCGGGCGCGCGACGGCAATCGCTGACAATATGCTGACAAAAAAGCGGCGGCTGACCATTGTCAGCAAAAACAGCCCCGAAGGGCTGCTTTCAACCGTCTGATTTTGCTGGGAAATTTTGGAGCGGGCGAAGGGATTCGAACCCTCGACCCCAACCTTGGCAAGGTTGTGCTCTACCCCTGAGCTACGCCCGCATCCGGCAGCCGACTGGGTGGTCGGTATCGGCTGGTGGCGGCCTTCTATGCCCGATCTTCGGAGCGCGCAACCCCCTGAATGCAGATGGGGAATACCAAATTGCATGGCACACTTGCCGACGGGCGGAAATCATGGCTTGTGCAGCGGAACAATCGACCACACCTAATCGGCTACAACGCGCCTCCACCGGGGGCCACGCCACGGGAAGCAGCTAATGGACACGCTTATCGGCCAAACCGGTCCGCAATCCGGCGCCGGGGACATGATTGTCGACGGCACTCAGGCCACTTTCATGCAGGATGTCATCGAGACGTCGAAAACCGTCCCGGTTCTGGTGGATTTCTGGGCGACTTGGTGTGGCCCGTGCAAAACCCTGACCCCGAGTCTCGAGCGCGTGGTGCGGGCGGCTGGCGGTCGGGTGAAGCTGGTGAAGATCGATATCGACGCCAACCGGGCGTTGGTGCAGCAGCTGACCCAGTTGGGCCTGCCGTTGCAGTCCGTGCCGACGGTGGCGGCGTTCTGGCGTGGCCAGATTGCCGATATTTTCCAGGGCGCGCTGCCGGAGAGCGAGATCAAGCGCTTTGTTGAGGCGCTGCTGAAGGCGGCCGGCGGGGCGATGCCGACCACCGAATTGCTGGCCGAGGCCAAGACGGCGATGGAGGCCGGGCAGTTCGATGTGGCGGCCGGCACCTATAGCGAGGTGTTGCAGGCCGAGCCGGAGAACCCGGAGGGCTGGGGTGGGCTGATCCGGGCGTTGCTGGGCCTGGGTGAGGAAGCCGAGGCGGTGGATGCGCTGTCGCGCGTGCCGGAGAAAATTGCCGAGCATGCCGAAATTGCCGGGGCGCGGAGCGCGTTGGCGCTGGCGCAGGAAGGCCGTGCGGCCGCAGCACAGGTGGGGCAGTACGAGGCACGGCTGGCCGCCAACCCGAATGATCATGAGGCACGCTACGACCTCGCCACTGCGCTGAACGCCAATGACCAGCGCGAGGAGGCGGCCGACGCGCTGCTGGAGATTATGCGCCGCGACCGCAAGTGGAACGAGGACGCGGCCCGGTTGCAGTTGCTGAAATTCTTTGAGGCCTGGGGCTTCGATGATGCCGCGACCATGGCGGCGCGGCGCAAATTATCTGCCTTGTTGTTCGCCTGATGCCGCTTTCGGCGCTGCCGTTCCCGGACAGCTTCCCGGTCTTTCCGCTGACCGGGGCTTTGCTGCTGCCCGGGGGCAAGCTGCCGCTGAATATTTTTGAGCAGCGCTACCTCGCGCTGGTGGATGATGCGTTGGCGGCCGGGCGGATGTTCGGGATGATCCAGCCCGACCCGGTGCTGGCCGATGGCGCCAACGGCCCGGCTTTGTATCGGGTGGGGTGCCTGGGCCGCCTGGTGTCGTTCAGTGAAACCGAGGATGGCCGCTATCTGATCACCTTGCTGGGCGTGGCGCGATTTCAGGTGGTGGAAGAACTGCCGATGCGCCAGGGCTATCGCCGGGTGCAGGCGCATAAATTGCCGTTTGCGGCCGGGTTGGCGGCGGATCGGTTCGACCGTGCCGGGCTGCTGGCGGCGTTGCGGCCATTTTTCACCCGGCACGGCATGGATGTGAACTGGGACTCGGTGGAACGGATGCCGTTGGAGGCGCTGATCACCACGCTGGCGATGGTCTGCCCGTTCGACCCGGCGGAAAAACAGGCGCTGCTGGAATGCGATGGGGTGGAGGCGCAGGCGGCCGCCCTGTTGACGTTGCTGCGGATGGACGCCTACGCCATCGCCGATGTGCCGCATCACGGCTTCAGCTGAAGGACCTGCCGCTATGAACGCTTCTGTCCCGGTCGACCCGCGACTGCTGGAAATCCTGGTCTGCCCGCTGACCAAAACCGCTTTGGTCTACGACCGGGAACGCGACGAACTGATCAGCACGGCCGCGGGGCTGGCGTATCCGATTCGCGACGGCATCCCGATTATGCTGCCGGAAGAGGCACGGAAGTTGGACGAGGCCTGATGCCGGTTCCCACGGAACTGCGTTTGCGCCGGGCGGAGAAGCTGCTGGAGGTCGATTTCGACGACGGCGCGCGCTTCGTGTTGCCGGCGGAGTATCTGCGGGTGGAAAGCCCGAGCGCCGAGGTGCAGGGGCACGGGCCGAACGAGCGCAAAACCATCGCCGGGCGCCGGCATGTGGGCATGCTCGGCCTGGAGCCGGTGGGCAATTATGCGGTGCGGATTTTGTTTGATGATCTGCACGATACCGGGATTTTCTCCTGGGATTACCTGCACGAACTGGGACGGGAGCGTGCGACCAAGTGGCAGGCCTATCTGGATGCGCTGCACCGCCAGGGGTTAAGTCGCGACCCGTAGCGTCGGCATGGCTTCCACCCTGCCATGCCGCGTGCCAACATCGGGGCAAGCACAGGTGAGGGAGCGCAGACATGGCACGCATGACGGGCGGCGAGGCATTGGTCGATGGCCTGCTACGGCACGGGATCGACACGATTTTCGGACTGCCGGGGGTGCAGCTTTACGGCCTGTTCGATGCGCTGGGCCGCAATGCCAACCGCATCCGGCTGATCAACGCCCGGCATGAGCAGACCACCGCCTATATGGCGCTGGGCTATGCCTATGCGACCGGCAAGCCGGCGGTCTTTACCGTGGTGCCCGGGCCGGGGGTGCTGAACACCACCGCCGCGTTGGCGACGGCCTGGGGGGTGAACATGCCGGTGCTGTGCCTGACCGGGCAAGTGCCGAGCGGGTTTATCGGCCGCGGGCGTGGGCAGTTGCACGAATTGCCGGACCAGTTGGCGACGTTGAAATCGCTGCTGAAATGGGCCGAGCGGATCGAGGTGCCGGAACAGGCGCCGTATCTGCTGGCGCGCGCGTTCCAGGAAATGTTGTCTGGCCGGCAGAGCCCGGTGGCGCTGGAAATGCCGGCGGATCAATTCACCGTCGTCGCGGATATCGAGCCGCAGGACCCGCTGCCGCTGCACCCCAAGCCGACGCTGGACCGGGTGAAGCTGGCGGCGCTGGCGCAGGCGATTGATGCGGCCAAGCACCCGATGATCTGGGTGGGCGGCGGCGCGCTGGATGCGAGCGCGGAAATTACCGAATTTGCCGAGCGCATCGGTGCGCCGGTGGGGGCGCTGCGCACCGGCAAGGGGATTGTCGATAGCCGCCATCCGCTCTCGGTCAGCGTGGCGTCGGGGCATAAATTATGGGCCGAGTGTGATCTGCTGATTGGCTTCGGCACCCGGCTGACGCCGCCTTTGGTCAGTTGGGGCGCGCGGCCGGCCGGGTTGAAAGTGGCGCGGGTGGATATCGACCCGGTGGAGATGCGCCGCTTACCGGTGGATTTCGGCATTATCGGCGATGCGGCGCAGGCTGCGCGGGCGCTAACCGGCCTGGTGGCGGCGAAGGCGAACCCGGCGCGCGCGGCGGCGATCGCCAGCGCCAAGGCGGAAACCGCCATCGCCATCCAGTCGGTGCAGCCGCAAATGTCGTTGGTGGAGGCGATCCGCGACGTGCTGCCGGAGGATGGGATTTTCTGCGATGAAATGACCCAGGTTGGCTATGCCAGTTGGTTCGGGTTGCCGAGCTACGCGCCGCGCTCGTTCGTGACCTCCGGCTTTTCCGGCACGCTGGGCGCGGGGGTTCCGACCGCTTTGGGGGTGAAGGTGGCGTTCCCGAACCGCGCGGTGGTGGCGGTGACCGGGGATGGCGGGTTTTTGTTCGGCGGCGCGGAACTGGCGACCGCGGTGCAGCACGGCATTAACCTGGTAATCGTGCTGGTGAACAATTCGGCCTACGGCAACGTCAAGCGCGACCAGAAGCGGCTGTTTGAAGGCCGGCATGCCGGCAGTGAGTTGGTGAACCCGGATTTCCAGACCTATGCCCGGGCTTTCGGGGTGCCATCCTGGCGGGTGACGGATGCGGACGGGCTGCGGGTGGCGCTGCGCGAGGCGCTGGCGGCCAATTCGCCGGCGTTGGTGGAGGTGATCACCGATATCGACAAGGAGCCGTTGCCGTTCGCCTTCATCGCCCCTGGCCGCCGTTAGGCGCTACGGCCAGGGCCGCAGCCGGCGGGCATCCTGTTCGGCGGTCAGCGCGCGCGGGCCGTCGGCGATGGGGGTGGGCAGGTTGGGGAAGGCCTCCGGGTTGAGCCAGCATTCGACTCGGCCCAGGCTGCGGGTGCAAAACGGCAGTGGCTCCGGCGGCGGCAGGATGGCGGTGCAGTAGGGTTTGTGGCGTTCCCAATGCACGATCGAGCAATCCTGGCCGGTGGCGGCGGAGACGGCGATGTCCCCCACGCTGCGGCCGGCGACGGCGACGCTGCCGATATTGGCGCCCAGCAGCGCGCCGGTTGGCTCGATACAGCCGGTGAGCGGGAGCAGCAGGGCGAGCAGGGCAGGGGAGATGCGCATGGGCGCAGTCTAGCGGCGATACGTGAATGCGGGGTTGATGTGGCGACGTGTTCTGGCGGCGTGTTCTGACGACGTGTTCTGGCGGCGTTTGCTCGAAACGCGCCGCGCGGCTATGGTCCGCCGCCATTGCGCCCCCGTTCGGGCCGCCCCACCATTTCCGCCCGATCGCTCCATGGTCCGCGGCAGACGAGAGGATCGAAGTGTCTGATATCTTCGACGAAGTTGACGAGGACCTGCGTGCGGATCGCACGCGGCAATTGCTGCAACGTTATGGCTGGCTGCTGGGCGCGGCGGCGTTGGTGGTGATTGCCGCCAGCGGCGCGTGGCAGGGGTGGAAATATTACCAGGCGCGGGAGACCGCGCGGGTATCGGCGGTTTATCTTGCGGCGATGCGCAATGCCGAAGCGGCGGCGCAGCCGAATGCGCCGGAGGCCGCGCGCAGCGCGGCGCTGGCCGGCTTTGATCAGGTGGCGCGCGAGGGGGCCGGGGGCTATCGCGCCGTCGCCCGGTTGCAGGCCGCAGCCTTGGCGGCGCAGGCCGGGCAGCGCGATCAGGCGCTGGCGCTGTGGGACCAGGTGGCGGCCGATAGCGGTGCCGACCGCCTGCTGCGCGATGTCGCCAGCCTGCATTGGGGGCTGACCTTGCTGGACACGCCGCAATTGGATGCCGGATTGGCCGAACGGATCGCCGGCCGGTTGAAGCCGCTGCTGGACCCGACCAACCCGCTAAAGGCTTTGGCGGATGAAGGGCTGGGCCTGCTGGCGATGCGGCAGGGCAATCCTGAGGCCGCGCGTGAGATTTTCAAACGACTATCCCAGGATGTGACGGCGCCGCAGGGTGTTCGCGGGCGGGCCAATGGCCTGTTAGCGCAGCTCGGCGGTTGACCCGGAAAGGCGTGACGATGCTGAATTTGCGTACTCGGTCCAAAAGCCATTTGCAGCGGGCCGCCATGTTGCTGGCTGTGGCGCTGCCGATGAGTGGTTGCGGCGCGTTCGATGGCTGGTTCGGCGAGGATAAGAAGCCACTGCCGGGCAAGCGCGATCTGGTGTTCGCCGAGCGCGACCCGCTGGCCTTGGGCACGGCGGCGGCGTTGAAGGTGACGTTGCCGGCCCCGGCCGCGATGGCCGACTGGCCGCAGGCTGGCGGCCGACCGGACCACGACGACGAGCATCCGGCGGCGGGGGCGGCGCTGAGCCGGGCCTGGACCGCGCGCATTGGTGCCTCTGGCGGCTATCGCGCCAAAATCACCGCCCAGCCGGTGGTGGCCAATGGCCGGGTGTTCACCATGGACAGCGATGCCGGGGTGTCCGCGTTCGATGCCGCATCGGGCCGGGGGCTGTGGTCGGTAGAAACACAGGCCGAGGATAATCGCAGCACCAATGTGGGCGGCGGCATCTCGGTTGACGGTGAGACGCTGTATGTGACCACGGGCCGGGCCGATCTGCTGGCGCTGGACGTGACCAATGGCAAAACCCGCTGGCGGGTGAAGCTGCCCAACGCGGCGCGGTCCGCCCCGACGGTGGGCGATGGGCGGCTTTATGTCTCCACGCTGGATAGCCAGGTGCTGGCCTATGCGTTGAGCGATGGCAGCAAGTTGTGGACGCATCAGGCGATGAACGCCGATACCTCCATTCTCGGCCTGCCGGCGCCGGCCTTTGCCGATGCGACGGTGGTGGCGGGGTTTGGCTCTGGCGATCTGGTGGCGTTGCGGGCGGCGACCGGGTCGGTCGCCTGGTTGGACAGTCTGGCTGCGGCGCAGGGCCGGACCTCGATTTCCGAGTTTTCCGCCATCACCGGCATGCCGGTGATCAAAGGCGGGCGGGTGCTTGCGACCGGGCTGGGCCGGCAGTTGGTGGCGATCGATCTGCGGTCTGGCCGCCGGTTGTGGGAGCGGGATGTGGCGTCCACCGAAACGCCCTGGGTGGCGGGGGATTGGATTTTCGTGCTGGCGTCCAATAATGTGCTGGCAGCCGTATCGCGGCAGGAAGGTCTGACCGCGTGGACGGTGCAACTGCCGTCGTTCAAGGATATGGAAAAGAAGAAGGACCTGATCCACTGGACCGGGCCGACTTTGCTCGGGGACCGGCTGGTGGTGGCCGGCACCAATGGGGAGGCGCTGTCGATCAGCCCTTATACCGGGGAGATTCTGGGCAAGCAGTCCCTGCCGGGGCCGATTGCGGTCGCGCCGGTGGTGGCGGGCGGCACGCTGTATGTGGTGACCGATGATGCCACCCTGACGGCGCTGCGCTAGATGGACGAGGTTTTGGGCAGCCTGCCGATTGTGGTGATCGCCGGCCGGCCGAATGTCGGCAAATCCACCTTATTCAACCGCCTGGTGGGCCGGCGCACGGCGATTGTGGCCGATACGCCGGGCGTGACGCGCGACCGCAAGGAAGCCGAGGCGATGCTGCGCGGCCGGTTGGTCAAGCTGGTGGATACCGCCGGGCTGGAGGAAAGCGCGCCGGAGACGTTGTATGGCCGGATGCGGGCATCGTCGGAATCCGCTGTCTCCTCGGCGGATCTGGTGTTGTTCGCGGTTGATGGCCGGTCTGGCATTACCCCGGCCGATCATCATTTTGCCGATTGGTTGCGCCGCCAGGGCAAGCCCATTCTGGTGGTGGTGAACAAGGCCGAAGGCCGATCCGGCACCCAGGTGGCGCTGGAGGCATTTGAGCTCGGCCTGGGCGAACCGATCGCGGTTTCGGCTGAGCACGGCGAGGGGATTGCCCAGCTAATGGCGGAAATCGCCGACCGGGTGCCGCCTGAGGCGGAGATGGCGGAGAAGATCACGCCGCTGAAGCTCGCCATTGTCGGCCGGCCGAATGCGGGAAAATCCACCTTGCTCAACCGGATGTTGGGTGAGGAGCGGATGATTACCGGGCCGGAGCCGGGGCTGACGCGCGATGCGGTGGCGGTGCGGTTGACGGCGCCGGACGGGCAGATTGTCGAAGTGGTGGACACCGCCGGGCTGCGCAAGCGGGCGCGCATCGAGGAGGATCTGGAGAAGCTGTCGGTCGGGTCAACGCTGAATGCGTTGAAGATGGCTGAGGTGGTGGTGCTGGCGGTGGATGCCACCGAGGGGCTGCACGAGCAGGATCTGCAGATTGCCCGGCTGGTTGAACGCGAGGGCCGGGCCTGCGTGCTGGCGCTGACTAAATGGGACGCGGTGGTGGACCGCAATGCGGCGCGCACGCGGATTTCGGATCGACTGGAAACCAGCCTGGCGCAGATGAAGGGCATTCCGGTGGTGCCGCTGTCCGGGCTGACCGGCGCGGGGATTGATAAATTGCTGCCGACCGTGCGCGCGGCGCACGAGGTGTGGAACATGCGGGTGTCCACCGGGGCGTTGAACCGGTGGTTTGAAGATGCGCTGGAGAAGCATCAGGCGCCGTTGGTGGGCGGGCGCCGGTTGAAACTGCGCTATATCACCCAGGCCAAGGCCCGGCCGCCGACCTTCGTGATATTCGGCACCCGGGCGGAGCAGACGCCGGAAGATTATCGTCGCTATTTGGTGAATTCGCTGCGGGTGAAATTCGAGTTGCCCGGCACGCCGGTGCGCTTGCAGTTCCGTGGCTCGGACAATCCATTCGACAAATCCGAGCGGTGATTTTGCAGAAAGGCACCCGCGCGATGCATTGCCCCCGGTTTGTTATCGCGCTGGTGTTGCTGTTGCCGCTGTCGGCCCGTGCCGCCGAGCCGGCGTTGCATGCGCGCATCGACAGCAATGTGGCGCATTACGTGGTCAATCGCGACCAGACCTATACGTTGACGGAATCCATGGACGCGACCTTGCTGTCGCGCCGGGCGTTGCAGGCGTTGGACCGCGCGGTGTTCACCTTCTACCCGGACAAGCAGACGCTGGAATTGGTGGAAGCGTGGGTGACGCAGCCGGATGGCAGCCGGGTGACGGTGCCGCCGGGCAGTATTTTTACCCGCCCGACGGCTGCGGCGCAGAGCGCGCCGGGGTTTACTAACAGCCAGACCACCACCGTGCTGTTCCCGCAGTTGCAGCCGGGCAGCCGCACCCATGCGGTGTGGAAGCTGACGCAGACCATGCCGACCATGTTCGGCTTTGATGCGCGCAATATTAATACGTTCGACTGGGATACCGGGGTGGATGAAACCCGCATCGACCTGCCGGCCGACCTGCCGTTGGTGTGGAAGGCGCGCGGCGGCTTTGCGGTAACGGATGAGACGGCGCAGGGCACCCGTCATATCGTGGCGCAAATCCGCGATACCAAGGGGCGGGAGACCGAGCCGGGTATGGTCAGCGCCTGGGATTTCCTGCCGCTGTTCGAGGCGACGACGCTGACGAGCTTTGAGCAGATCGGCGCGATTGTGTATCGCGATGCGGCAGGGCGGGCGGCGGTGACCCCGGCCATTCAAGCCTTGGCCGACCGGATTGCCGGGCCGCGCACTGGGCTGGAGGCCGCGCGGGCGCTATATGAATGGGTGACCAGCAATATCCGCTACGTCGCGGTCTATCTTAGCACCGAGGATGGCTGGGTGCCGCATGCGGCGGGCGAGGTGTTGAAAGCCGGGTATGGCGACTGCAAGGATTACGTGGTGCTGATGCAGGCGCTGCTGGCGGCGAAGGGGATTGAGGGGCAGTTGGCGGCGTTGGATTGGGGCACGCGCTATCAGGACCCGATTTTATGGGCGCCGGATTTCGCCAATCACGCGATTTTGTATCTGCCGGCGTTTGATCGCTACCTGAACCCGACCGATCGGTATGCCGGGTTTGAGGCGTTGAGCGATGGGTTGGGCGGCAAGCTGGTGGTGCTGGCGACGCCCGAGGGCCGGGTGGCGCGCACCCCGGCGGCCCGGCCGGCCACCAACCGCTACGCGATGCAGGCGGCGGTGACGCTGGACCGCGACGGGCGTTTCAGCGGCACGGCGCAGTATTCGCTGACGCCAAATATGGAGATCGGCATTCGCGCCGCGCTGGCGCGCAGTACGTCCACCACGAATTTTGCCGATGCGATGCTGCGCAGCACGATGGAAGGGGGCTTTGGCAACCTTGCGGCGTCTAACCCGTTGGATCTGGCGCAGCCGCTGATGCTGTCGGCGCAGTGGCAGAGCCCGCATGCGGTCAATCCCTCCGGCGCCTCGATTTTTCTGCGGGTACCGGCGGGGCTGGATATGTTTCCGCCCGGCGAGGTTCGGGGGTTGCTGCGGCCATCGGGCAAGCGGAACTTCCCCATGCGCACCACGCCGCGGGATCTGGGCTGGGTGACGGTGATGACGGTGCCGGACGGGATGGCGATCCGCCAGTTGCCGGATGATGTGACGTTGGAAAACGCCGCTGGGCGCTACACTGCGCGCTACCGGGCCGAGGGCACGGTGGTCACGGCCGAGCGCAATCTGGTGATCACCCGCGAGGTGACGCAGCCCGCCGATTACCCGGAATTGGAAGCGCTGCTATATGCCACGGCGGTGGATGTCCGCGCGGTGATGGTGCTCAGCCCGACGAAGTAGCGGGGACGGCGATATGGGCCGGTGGCAGGCCGGCGCAATGGCGGTCCCACATGAGGTGGTAGGCCGCTTCCAGATGGTCTCGGAACCTTGGGGAATCGAACAGGGCGCAGGTGCTGCGGTTTGTTGTCAGGCGTTGCCGTATCGCCGTTAGCCGGGCCGGGTTTCGGGCCAGATCCAGGGCTTGGGCTTCGTAGGCGTCCAGGCTCGTCGTGACCAGATCGGCGATGCCGGCGGCTTGCAGCAGGCTTGCGCCGACCCGGCCGGCAAAGGTTCCGCCCAGGCAGGTCAGCACCGGCACGCCAGCCCACAGCGCATCTGACCCAGTGGCATGGGCATTATAGGGCAGGGTGTCCAGAAATAGATCGGCCAAGGCGAGGCGTGCGAGATGCGCCGCCAACGGGGCGCGCGGCGCGAAGATCAGGCGCGAGGGGTCAATGCCGTGCTGACGTGCGGATTGCAGCAGGTTGCGGGTTGTCTCCGGCGTATCATCGACCAGCCACAGCACACTGCCCGGCACGGCTGCGAGCAGGCGCATCCAGATGGCGAAGATCGCCGGTTGAATTTTGAATGTGTGGTTCATGCACACATACACGAAGCCGGTTGCGGGCAGCCCCTGGCTGGCGCGGTCGAGCGGGGCGCCGATGGCGCGCTTGCGGTCGTTGACCTGGTAGGTATCGGGCATCCAGATCACTTTTTCAGTGAAATAGCCGAAATGCTCGGCGGGGATGGTGGTGCGATCGGCCAGGATATAATCCATCCAATGCGCGCCGAGGCTGCCGGGATAGCCGATATAGGACATTTGCACCGGTGCGGGCCGCCGCGCCAAGGCGCCCGGACGCGCGCCGACGGTGTAGCCCATCATGTCGATCAGGATATCGATCCCGGCGGCGGCGATGGTGTCGGCTATGTCCGCATCGCTGCGGCCCGCGACTTCGATGAAATCGTCGAAGCCTGCGCGCAGGCGTTGATGCAGCGCGGATGGCTCGGCGGGGTTTAGGGCGATTGCGGTGACTTGAAACTGATCCCGTCGGTGCAGTTCGAACAACTCGGCGGTGACATAGGCGACGGCGTGTTCACGGAAATCGTTCGAGACATAGCCGAGGCGGATCGGCCCGGTATGGCGCGGACGCAGCACCGCCGGGCGAGGTGCTGCCCAGCGCGCGCCGGCGGCACGGGCCCAGGCGGCGTGGGTGGCGGCATCGGCCTGCGGGGCGGCAAGCGACACGAACATCTGGCCGAACACAGCATCTTTTTCGGGCGATAATGCCTGCCAGAGCGCATCCTGGTCGCGCCAGTCGCAGGCAAATTGCCGGGCGCTGAGCAGGTTGATCGGGGTTTGAAAGCCGCGTTCGCCGGCGGCGAAGGCGGGGCCGAGGGTTGCTTCCACCTCGGCGAAACGTTCCAGGCTCAGCAGGGCTTTGCCGCGCAGGGCCAGGGCTTCCACATCGCCAGGGTATTGCGCCAGCACGGCATCGCATCCGGCAAGCGCTGCCTCGAAGGCGCCGAGGCCGCCTTGGGCCATGGCTTTGCCGATCAGGGCTGCGCGCGAGGCGGGGGCTATGGCCAGGGCTGCCTCGAAGTCCGCGAGCGCCTCGGCAGGGCGATCTTGCAGCAGGAGGGCGCGGGCCAGCCCCCGCAAGGCCGGTGCCGCGCGCGGGGTGACTGCGAGGGACTGGCGGAAATGGGTTTCGGCGGTGACGGCATCGCCGGCTTGGAGTTCCAGCAAGCCCAGATTGGCGTTCAGGTCGGCGCTTGTGGGGTCGATGGTGTAGGCGCGCTGTAGCCAAAGCCGGGCGTCATCCGGTTTGCCGTCCTGCAGCAACGCGGCTCCGTGCATATGGAGGGCGCCGAAATGCGCCGGTTCGGCGGCGAGCACGCGCTGGTAGAGCGCGCGGGCCTGGTCCCGTTGCCCGGTGCGATGCAAGGTCAGCGCTTCGTCGAACCAGCGCTGCACCGGGGCGATGAAACGCACGCCGCTCATAATGTTGCCAGTGCGGCGCGGAGGTCGCCGTAGCCGACCTGGCGGCGTTCGTAGCGTAGGCCGAGGGTTTGGGCGGCGCGGGTGGCGGCTTGGTCCAGCGCTGCGTCTTCGGTTTGGGCCAGATAGACCAGGGTTTCATATTGGCCAAAATAGAGGTCGCGTAGCTCTGGGTGGCGGTCCAGGCCGAGGGGTTCGATGACCAGGGCCTGGAATTGCCGGGCGAGGAAATCGGTGAGGAAGAAGCTGCGCATGTCCCGGTCGCCAGCGGCGAGGAAGGCAGCGGTGCCGCTGTAGAAGGCGTAGCAATGCGGGCCGGGCAGGCGCTGGACGCCCGCCTCGTGCAGCACATGGTCCAGCGCGCCGCTGGTGCCGCAATCGGCGTAGGCGACGAAGATATGCGGATAGTCGGCGCGGGCGGCCTGGATCGCGGCGCGCACCGCCGGGGCGATGCGCTCGGGCGTGTTGTGCAGGGTGGCCGGCAGGCAGTGCAGATCGATATGGGCGCAATCGGCGGTCAGCGCGCGGATTTCACGCGCCAGGGCGCCGCAGGCGATGATGAGGACGCGGGTCAATCGGCCGCGTCGCGGCGGTTGGCGCGGCGCTGCATGAAGGCTTTGGCGGTTTCCACCGCCACCGCCGCATCGCGGCAATAGGCGTCTGCCCCGACGGAGGCGGCAAATTCCTCGTTCAACGGCGCGCCGCCGACCAGCACCACGATCTGCTCGCGGATGCCTTTGCTGGCCAGCGCGTCGATCACCACTTTCATGTAGGGCATGGTGGTGGTGAGCAGGGCGGACATGCCGAGAATATCCGGCTGATGTTCGTCGATGGCGGCGAGGTAGCGGTCCACATCGGTGTTGACGCCGAGGTCCACCACCTCGAACCCCGCGCCTTCCATCATCATGGCGACCAGGTTTTTGCCGATGTCGTGAATGTCGCCCTTGACCGTGCCGATGACCATTTTGCCGGTTTTGGGCGCGCCGGTTTCGGCCAGCAATGGCTTGAGGATGGCCATGCCCGCTTTCATCGCGTTGGCGGAGAGCAGGACTTCGGGCACGAAGAGAATGCCGTCGCGGAAGTCGACGCCGACGATGCGCATGCCTTCGACCAGGGCTTCGGTCAGCACGCGATACGGGGTCCAGCCACGATCGAGCAGGATGCGGACGCCGATTTCGATTTCGTCCTTCAGCCCATCGTACAAATCATCGTGCATCTGGCCGACCAGATCGTCGTCGGGCAAAGCGGAGAGGTCGAGGTCGTCGTCGGCCATCGGGTCAGGCTCCTTCACGGCGGCGGTTGCGGCGCGGGGCGGCCCCATCTTTGGCCGGGGGGGCCGCGAGGGCGCCGAGGCGGGCGACCAGGGTGGCGGTATCGGGCCGGGCGCCGCGTTGGTGGGTGTGCAGCGCCCGGCGCATTGCCAGCAGATGCGCTGGCGAGGTGCCGCAGCAGCCGCCGATGATGCGGGCGCCGCTGTCGCAGGCGAGGCGGGCGTAATCGGCCATCAGGTCAAGCGTGCCGGAATAGTCGATGCTGCCGCCGCGCACCTGGGGAATGCCGCAATTGGCTTTGGCGATGACGACCGTATCCGGCACGGTGGCGGTGATGCCGAGGACGGAGACCAGCAGGTCTGACGCGCCGACGCCGCAATTGCAGCCGATGCCGTGCGGGGCGGGGACGAAGCCGGTGGTGGCGCGGGCCATGGCGTCCGGGGTGATACCCATCATGGTGCGGCCGGCGGTGTCGAAGCTGGCGGTGACGGTGTAGGGCAGCCCAACCTTGGTGGCGGCGAGGGCGGCGGCGCGCATTTCCTCCACCGCCGACATGGTTTCAATCCACAGCACATCGACGCCGCCGGCCTTCAGCCCCTCCATCTGCTCGACGAAGACCTCCACCGCCTCGGCTTCCGTCAGGCTGCCGAGCGGGGCAAATAAGTCGCCGGTGGGGCCGACCGAGCCTGCGACCACGACAGGGCGGTCCGCGGCATCGGCCACCGTGCGGGCGTGCTGGCCGGCGAGGCGGTTGAGCGTGCCAACGCGGGTATGGGCGTTGTGCAGCATCAGCCGGCGGGAGGTGCCGCCGAAGGAGTTGGTGAGGATGATATCCGCCCCGGCATCGACGAAATCCTGATGCAACCGGCGGATGCGGTCCGGGTGCTGTTCGTTCCAAAGCTCCGGCGCCTCACCCGAGGTGAGGCCCATGGCGAATAAATTGGTGCCGGTGGCGCCATCGGCCAGCAGCCAGTCGCGGGACTGTAAAAGTTTGGTGAGCATTCCGGGCCTGCCATTGCGGCTGAGAGGCTGTTCCTGTCACAAGTTGCGCACATGGTCCAGCGAGGCGGCAATGGCGCAACTGATCACGGTCTACTGGCGCGACATCCCGGCGCAGATTTTGGTGCGCGAGGGGCGCAAGGCGGCGCGGCGGGAATTGCCGGAGCGGTTCATTCAGGCGATTGACCGGGCGGCGATGCGGGTGGGGGCGAAGGAGTCCGAAGCCTATCTGGCGCAATGGCGGCGCGGAGCGCCGGAGCCGTGCGGTGATGATCTGGAGGCGGTGGCGGATGCGGCCTATGCCGATATGCTGGCGACCTATGACGCGGCGGCGCTGGAGGTGCTGGTGCTGAATGGTGGGCACGCGCCGGCATGAGCGACGCGTTGGTGCTGTTTATGCCCAGCGGGCGGCGCGGCCGGTTCGCGCTGGGCACGCCGTTGCTGGATGCGGCGCGGGCGTTGGGGGTTTACGTCGAATCGGTTTGCGGCGGGCGCGGGCTGTGCGGGCGCTGCCAGGTTGAGGTGGCGGCGGGGGTGTTTGCCAAGCACGGCATTACCTCCGCTGAAGCGCATTTGTCGCCGCCGGGGGAGACCGAGGCCGGCTGGCGCGCGCGGGGGCTGAACCGCGCGCGTCGGCTGTCTTGCGCGGCGCGGATTACCGGGGATTTGGTGATCGACGTGCCGAGCGAGTTTGCCACCAACCGCCAGGTGGTGCGCAAGCGGGCGGAGACGCGGCGGATTGCGGTGGATAGCGCAATTGCCCTGCACTGCGTGCGGGTGGCGCCGCCGGATATGGCGGTGCCGTTGGGCGATGCGGACCGCTTGCTGGCGGCGCTGGCCATTCCCGGCTTGGGGATGGACCCGGCGATGCTGGGGCAGGTGCAGGCGGTGTTGCGGGCCGGGGCGTGGCAGGTGACTGCGGCGGTGCATCAGGATACCGACCGGCCGATGGTGATTGCGCTGTGGCCGGGCGAGCACACGCGCGCGTTCGGGCTGGCGTTCGATATTGGCTCCACCACCATTGCCGGGCATCTGGTGGACCTGGCCAGCGGTCGGGCGATCGGCTCGGCCGGCACGGCCAATCCGCAGATCCGCTTTGGTGAGGATCTGATGAGCCGGATTTCCTATGTGATGCTGAACCCGCAGGATCGCGGCGCGCTGACCGAGGCGGTGCGCGGGGCGATTGCCACCCTGGTGACCCGGCTCGCCGGGCAGGCGGGGATTGCGGCCGAGGACATCCTGGATGTGGTGCTGGTGGGCAATCCGGTGATGCATCACCTCTATTTGGGGCTCGACCCCAGCGCGCTGGGCCAGGCGCCGTTTGCGCTGGCGGTGTCCGGGGCGTTGCGGCTGCTGGCGCGCGATCTGGGCCTGCCGGTGCATGCGGGGGCGCGGGTATATCTGCCGCCGTGCATTGCCGGGCATGTGGGGGCGGATGCGGCGGCGGTGGCGTTGGCGGAGGGGCCGCAAAGCGGGGATGAGACCACGTTGGTGATTGATGTGGGCACCAATGCGGAAATTCTGCTGGGCAACCGGGTGCGGGTGCTGGCCGCGTCCTCCCCCACCGGGCCGGCGTTTGAGGGGGCGCAGATTTCCGCCGGGCAGCGCGCGGCGCCGGGGGCGATTGAGCGGGTGCGGATTGACCCCGTGACCTGGGCGCCGCGCATCAAGGTGCTTGGCGTGGACCCGTGGTCGGACGAGCCGGGCTTTGCCGAGGCGGTGGAGGCGACCGGGGTGACCGGGATTTGCGGCTCAGGGATTATCGAGGCGGTGGCGGAGATGTTTCTCGCCGGGATTGTCGCCGCCGATGGCCGGATTATGCCGCGTGAGCATCCGCGCCTGATGGCGACCGACCGGACCTATGCCTTCCGGCTGTGGGATGCGGGCGTGGCGTTGTGCATCACCCAGAACGATATCCGCGCGGTGCAGTTGGCCAAGGGCGCGCTGTATGCCGGGGTGCGGCTGCTGATGGACGAATTGGGGGTGGCGACGGTGGACCGCATTAAGCTGGCCGGGGCGTTCGGCAGCTATATCGATCCGAAATACGCGATGATCCTGGGCCTGATCCCCGATTGTGCGCTGGAGCGGGTGACATCGGTGGGCAATGCGGCCGGCACCGGGGCGCGGATGGCGCTGGTCAATCGCGGGCATCGGGCCGAGGTGGAGGCGCTGGTGCGGCGGATCGACAAGATCGAGACCGCGTTGGAGCCGCGGTTTCAGGCGCATTTCGTCGGCGCGATGGCGTTTCCGCATGCCACCGACCCGTTTCCGCATCTGGCGCAGGTGGTGACGCTGCCGGTGGCGGCGCCGACCCGGACTGGCCGGCGCGCGCGATGAGCGTGCGGCGGGATTGGGTGGTGCTGGGCGGGTTGCTGGCGCTGTGCCTGGCGCATGGGCTTTGGGTGACGCGCGGGCTGGTGGTGCCGCCGGATTTGGATGCGCTGCGCGATATCGGCTTTGCCCAAGGGGTGCGCGACGGCAATTGGTGGGGCGATCCGGCCTATGCCGGGGCGGTGCGCTATTACCCGCCGCTGGTGCCAGCCTTGGGCGCGGTGGTGGCCTGGGCGATGCGGAGCGCGGATTTGCCGTCGCTGTGGGTGCAACTGGGGCCGTGGCTTGGGTTACTGCCGGTGCTGATGTTTTTCGGCCTCGCCCGGGCGGCGTTGGCGCCGGGGGCGGCGGTGGTGGCGACGGCGATTTTCGTGCTGTGGAATGGCGCCATCGCGCCGCCCTGGGTGGCTGGCGGCTATGCGCCGTGGCTGTTCGCGCCGGTGTTGAGCCAGGCGGCGTTCTGCGCGGTGGCGTGGCTGATGGTTCGGCTGGTACCGGGCGGGCGGTGGTGGGCGGCGCTGCTGCTGGGGGCGGCGATCGGGCTGACCTTCCTGGCCCATGTGATCCCGGCGCTGCTGCTGACGGCGATGCTGGTGGCTGCCGCCTGGGTGGGGCAGGGGCTGCGCTGGCGCATGGTGGGGTGGCTGGCACTGGCGGGGGCGGTGCAGGCGCTGGTGATGGGGGTTTATCTGCTGCCGTTGCTGCTGGCCTATCCCGGTGGCGTGGTGCATTTGCCGCCCGGTGCCTGGGTGGCGGATGAGTTGCGGCCCAATGCGGCGGCGTTGCTGGGCCTGGCGGCGATGAACGCGCCGTGGCTGCTGGCGGTGGCGTTGCTGCGGCGTCGCGGCTGGCCGGCGGGGATGCCGGGGGCGATGCTGGCGGTGTGGGTGGCGGTGTGCCTGGCGGTGCTGGCGCGGCATTTTGACTGTGCGGGCGCGGAGAGCGGGGCCTGCACCGTGCTGCGGATGCCCGTGCATCATTTTCATCTGTATTTGCAGGTGGCCGGGGCGTTGCTGATCGGGCAGGCCTTGAGCCTGCGACCGTTGGCGCCGCGGGCGCTGGCGTTGCTGCTGCTGGCCGGCGGGGTGATGCTGTGGGGGCGGCCCTATGATGCGACCGCCCGGGCCAGTGCGGCGCCATTCGATCGGGCGGCCTATCAATGGGTGCTGGCCAACACGCAGCCGAGCGATACGGTGGTGACCGCTGGGCGGACCGACCGCGATGGCGATTTCGACCCGGCGGCCTTTGCGGTGATGGCGGCGGGGCGGCATTTGCTGGCGGTGAACACGCTGTTTTCCAACCCGTATCTCGACTGGCCGGCGCGGGAGGCGGCGCGGCAGCAGGCTTTGGCCTGGATTGCCGGGGCGGCGGGGGACGGGCCGTGCGCGCTGGCGCGTTGGGCGATGCTGCCAGAGGCGGTGCCGGTGGCGGCGGAACGCGCGCAGTTGGTGGCGGAAACGCCTGTCGACCGCATCTTTCGCCTGCGCTGCGCGGATTGACGTTTTCCTGGCTTGCCCTGCGCCGAGCTGCGGTGCTTCAATCAAGCAACTGTCCAGGAGAAAAATAACATGGCAAGCGCTACTGATTTCCGCGCCGAAACCCGCGCCTGGTTGCTGGAGAACTGCCCGCTGTCGATGCGGTCGGATGACGGCGAGGCTTATGGCGGTGGCGCCAAGAGTGTGTTCGAGAGTGAGGACCAGAAAATCTGGCTGCAACGGATGCATGCCAAAGGCTGGACCGCGCCGACCTGGCCGAAGGAATATGGCGGCGGCGAGCTGTCCGAGCTCGAAGCGCAGATCCTGGAAGACGAGATGCTGGCGCTGGGCTGCCGCAAGCCATTGGTCGGCATGGGGTTGAACATGCTCGGCCCGGTGTTGTTGCAATACGGCACTGACGAACAGAAGGCCGAGCATCTGCCGAAGATTACCTCCGGCTTTCGCCGCTGGTGCCAGGGCTATTCCGAACCCGGTGCCGGGTCTGACCTCGCCAGCCTGCAAACCCGTGCGGTGCTGCAAGGCGAACATTTCCTGGTCAATGGCCATAAAATCTGGACCTCCGGCGCCAATTTCGCCGATTGGATTTTCTGTTTGGTGCGCACCGATCCGACGGCCAAAAAACACGAAGGCATTTCCTTCCTGCTGATCGATATGGACAACCCCGGCGTGCGGGTGAAACCGATCCGCCTGATCAACGGCGCCAGCCCGTTCTGCGAAACCTTCCTGGAAAATGTTCAGGTGCCGCAGTCCAACATCCTGGGCCGCATCAATAAAGGTTGGACCATCGCCAAGTCGCTGCTGGAGCATGAGCGCAAGGGCATTGCCGGGCGCCGGGTGGCCAAGGCGGAACAGCCGCTGGAGGACATCGCCAAGCAGCATGCCGGGGCCAAGGGCGGCCGCATCGCTGATCCGGCGTTGCGCGACCGGGTGGCTTCGTACGCCATCGACGCGCATGCCTTTCAGTTGACCCGCCAACGTGCGGCGGAAGCGGCCGACCGGGGCAGCCCGCCTGGCCCGGCATCGGCGATGTTCAAATACTATGGCACCGAGCTGACCAAGCGGCGCTACGAGGTGACGATTGCCGCCGAGGGCGTGCAGGGGCTGGGCTGGGATGGCGACGATTTTACCGCCGACGAATTGCGCCGCACCAAGGAATGGATGCGGTCCAAAGCCGGGTCGATCGCCGGTGGCACGTCGGAAGTGCAGTTGAACATCGTTGCCAAGCGCGTGCTGGGCTTGCCGGATTGAGCGCCATGTTCCCGCTGGCCGGTGCGGTTGCGGTGGTGACCGGGGCGGCGAGCGGGATTGGCGCGGCGTTGGCCGAGGCGCTCGCCGCGCGCGGGTGCCATCTGGCGCTGGTGGACCGGGATGCGGTGGGGCTGGCGGCCACCGCCGGGCTGTGCGGCGCGGTGACGGTGAGCACGCATGTGCTGGACATCGCCGACCGTGCGGCGATTGCCGCCTTGCCGGATGCGGTGCTGGCGGTGCATGGCCGGGTGAGCGTGCTGGTGAACAATGCCGGTGTGGCGCTGGGCGGGCAGTTCAGCCAGCTCAGCCTGGATGATTTCGCCTGGTTGATCGACATCAACTTCTGGGGCGTGGTGCGGATGACGCATGCGTTCCTGCCGATCCTGTCGGCGCAGCCGGTGGCGCAGATTGTCAACCTGTCCAGCCTGTTCGGCATTGTCGCGCCGGCCGGGCAGACGGCGTATGCGGCGAGCAAGTTCGCGGTGCGTGGCTTTTCCGAGAGTTTGCGGGCGGAGTTGGCCGAAACCGGCGTGGGGGTGACGGTGATCCATCCCGGCGGGGTGGCGACGGCGATCGCGCGCAATGCGCGGATGGGGCAATTCGTGCAGCAGGACCCGGAGACCCGAGCCAGCGCCAGCGCGCGGATGGACCGGTTGCTGCGCCTGCCGCCCGCCGCGGCGGCGGCGCGGATTGTGCAGGCGATTACCCGGCGGGAACGGCGGGTGCTGGTGGGGCGTGACGCGAAGGTGATTGCCTTTATCCAGTGGCTGTTCCCGGTATCCTACCATCGGGTTTTGCAGATGCTGACGCGCTAGCCGCGATCTGGCCGGGGGGCGGCGGCTGGCTTATGCTGGCGGGGAAGGAGACCCCAGCATGCCCCAACGCTTTGCCGTCATCGGCCTCGACCATCGCCATGTTTATGAGATTACTGCCTATTTGATCGAAGCCGGCATGGAATGCGCGGGCTATTGGCCGACGACCTCAGACCAGGGGGTGCTGGACGGCTTCCGCAAGCGGTTTCCGGATTTGCGGGAAGTGGCCGACAAGGACGCGCTGCTGGACGATCCGAGCATTGATGTGATCGCCAGTGCGTCCATCCCGTGCGACCGCGCGCCGCTGGCGATTGCGGCGATGCGCAAGGGTAAGGATGTGTTGGTGGATAAGCCCGGCATTACCGATTTCGCCCAGATGGCGGAGGTGGAGAAGGCCGTCGCTGAGACCGGGCGCATCTTCTCGGTGTGCTTCTCCGAACGGTTCCAGACCCCGTCCACCGCGCAGGCGCTGGAACTGGTGCGCCAGGGGGCGATTGGCCGGGTGATCCAGACGGTGGGGCTGGGGCCGCACCGGCTGAACCGCGCCTTGCGGCCGGACTGGTTTTGGGATGCCAAATATTATGGCGGGGTGCTGGTGGATATCGCCAGCCATCAGATCGACCAGTTCCTGATTTTCACCGGCAGCACGACGGCGGAAATCGGCACCGCCAGCGTCGGGAGCTATGCGGTGGGCGGTGGGTTCGAGGATTTTGGCGAGGTGACGCTGCGGGGCGACCGGGGCACCGGGTATATTCGGGTGGATTGGTTCACCGCAGATGGGCTGCCGACCTGGGGCGATGGGCGGCTGACCATTCTGGGCACCGAGGGCACGATTGAGCTGCGCAAATACGTCGATATCGAAGGCCGGCCGGGTGGGGAGCATCTGTTCCTGGTGAACAATCAGGGCACGCAATACATCAACTGCGAAGGCCGCCCGCTGGAGTATTTCCGCGCCTTTGCGCATGACGTGGCGCACCGCACCGAAACCGCCATGCCGCAGGCGCATTGCCTGACCGTGTGCCGGCTGGCGCTGGAAGCGCAGGCGCAGGCCGTGCGGTTGCGCGCATGAGCCGGTTGGGGATTGCCGTGATCGGCATAGGGCCGGGCAGCCTTCCGCACTTCAAATCCTTGCAGGATCTGGCGGATCGGGTGGAGGTGCGGTGGGTTGCCGCCCGCGGCCCGGAGCGGCTGGCGGCGGTGACCGAGTACCCGACCACGACGGATGTGGCCGCGGCGATTGCGGACCCGACGGTGGGGGCGGTGCTGGTGCTGACGCCGCCTGCGGCGCATCTGGCGGTGGCGGAGCTGGCGTTCGCGGCCGGCAAGCATGTGTTGATGGAAAAGCCGCTGGAACTGTCAACCGCCTCGGCGCGGGCGTTGGTGGCGGGTGGGCGGGCTGCGGGGGTGCGGTTGGGCGTGGTGCTGCAACACCGCTTCCGCGATGCCGGGGTGGCGTTGCGCGATCTGCTGACGTCTGGCCGCTTGGGCCGGGTGGAGGCGGCGAGCGTGGCGGTGCCGTGGTGGCGGCCGCAGCGCTATTACGACGAGCCGGGACGGGGCACTTTGGCCCGCGATGGCGGCGGGGTGCTGCTGACCCAGGCGATCCATACGCTGAACCTGTTTCAGTCTCTGGTGGGGGTGCGCGCGGTGGTGGCGGCGCAGGTGCGCACCACCGGATTGCACCAGATGGAGACGGAGGATTATGCCTCCGCCCTGCTGGAACTGGGCAATGGCGCGCCGGGCAGCCTGCTGGCGACGACGGCGAATTATCCCGGACGGGCGGAGAGCATCGACGTGATCGGCAGCCTGGGCAGTGCGCGGCTGGAAGGGGCCTCGGTGCGGGCGGAGTTTCTGGATGGCAGCCGGTTCGAGCATGTGTCCACCGAAGGCACTGGCGGCGGGGCCAACATCATGGATTTTCCGCATGATGCGCATCGGGCGGTGCTGGCGGATTTTCTGGACGCGATTGCCGCCGGGCGGGACCCGCAGGTGACCGGCGAGGACGCGTTGGCGACGCATGAGCTGATCGATACGATTTTGGCCAAGGGTCGGGCGGCGTAGTATTACGACGTGTGAATAGTAGGAAAATATATAATAGTAAAAAAATCATTGATAAAGCATGATTTAACATTTCTTGAGCCGCTCTGATGAGCGGCCTATTTTGCGGTGATATTATCGCAAAATAAGAGTGTTGAGTGATGCAAGACACGGTGACCCGCAGTTCGGTAAATTGGCTGGCGCATTGGGCGGAGGTGTCGCCCGGCGATGCGGCGCTGGTGATCGGGCAGCGGGGCAAAGTGAGCTTTGGCGATCTGGCGCAGAGCGTGGCGCGCATGGCCAAGTTGCTCGCCGCTGCCGGGGTGGCGCCGGGCATGCTGGTTGGGATTGAGACGGCGGATCAGGCGGGCCACGTGGCCGCGCTGCTGGCGTGTGAGGCGCTGGGGGTGTGCACGGTGTCCTTCAGCGCCGAGGACCTGGCGACGGGCGACGCGCTGGTGGGGCGTTGCGAATGGGTGCTGAGTGAAGGGGCGCCGCAGGCGGCGGCCGCGCCGGGGCGGTGGGTGCGGTTGGATGCCGGATTTGCCGCGCAAATGGCGGCGACGGTGTTGGGAGCCGAGGATTGGGCCCGATTGACCCGGCCGATGGCGCCGGATGCGATTGCGCGGCTGACAAGGAGTTCTGGCACCACCGGCGCACGCAAGGTGTTTGCCCAAAGTGCTGGGCAGATTGCCAACGAGGTGGCGACGCGCTGGGGTTTGTATGGGCCGAAAAACCGCGCGAAGGCGGTGATCTGCCTATATCCGTTTCCGTCTTATGTTGCCTATCACAATATGCTGGCGTCGCTGTACAATGGCAGTGCGCTGCATGTGGTTTCGCTGGATCATTTCGACCGCGTTGTGGTTGAGGTGCCGTCGTTCCACGTTTCGGTGGTGCAAGGGCAGCTGCCGATGCTGATCGACAAATACCGGCTGGGGCTGGAATTTGCGCCGTTGCGGACGCTGAGCATTATTGGCGCCGAAGTGCCGGCGGGGCTGTGGCCCCAGCTTTCGCCGACGCGGTTTGCCCGCGCGTTCAATGCCTATACCGCCTCGGAAGTGCATACATTCTCGTTCTCCACCAACGGTGAGCCGTATACGATTCTGGATGATGCCGAGGCGCGGATTGTGGACGAGATGGGCCGGCCGGTTGCCTTTGGCACGGCGGGGTTGATTGAAATCCGCACCCCGCGCATGACCAAGGGGTATTTGTGGAACCCCGAATTAACCCAGAAACATTTCGTCGGCGGATGGTTCAGAACCTATGATATCGGCTTCATGCCCGCGCCGGGGCGGCTGGTGGTGGGCGGGCGTGGCGACGATATTTTGAATGTCGGTGGCACCAAGATTTTGCCGGGCATGTACGAGGCCAAGCTGCGCGACCTGGCGGAGATTAAGGACGCGGTGCTGATCACGCTGCATGACCACAACCGCGTCGACCATCTGCATGTGGTGATCGAGGGGGATGGGCTGACATTGAATGACGCGCTGGTTGGCAAGGTGCTGCCGCTGGTTGCCGGGATTTGCGACAAATGTTGGGTGCACGTGCTCAATCCGCTGCCGCGGACGGAGACGGGGAAGGTGCGCCGCATCGAAATTCGCGAGTTGCTGGAGAAGCAGGCGAAGGTTTAAATAATATTTCGACTAGATAATAAACTATTTAAAGAATGATCCATTTATGAACCATTTTCAGAGCGTGCGGAGTTCGGCAAATTGGCTGGAGCATTGGGCCCGAACCGGGCCGGATGACACCGCGTTGGTGATTGAGGGCGTCGGGGTATTCAGCTTCGGCGCGTTGGCGGACCGGGTGGCGGCGATGGCCCGGGTGCTGGCCGAGGCCGGGGTGCAGCCGGGGATGCTGGTGGGGGTCGAGGCTGCTGACCAACTGATGCATATCGTGGCGTTGCTGGCCGGTAACGCGCTGGGAACGTGTACCGTGTCGTTCGGGGCGGAGGACGTGATCGGCGGTGATAGCCTGGTCGGGCGCTGCGATTGGCTGTTGAGCGAAGCGTCGCCGCAGGCGGCAGTGGCGCCGGGCCATTGGTTGCCGTTGGATCAGGCGCTGATCGACCGGTTGGCGCAGTGTGTGGTGACGACCGAGGATCGGGCGCGTCTGGCGGTGCCGGTTGATCCGGCGGCGCTGACGCGGATTACCCGCAGTTCCGGCACCACTGGCGACAAGAAGGCGTTCGGCCATAGCACGGCGCAGTTGGAAAGCCAGGTTACGGTTCGGCAAGCCGTATTCGGGCAGGCGGGGCGGGAGGTGGCGGCGGTTTGCCTCTATCCGTTCCCCACTTATGTTGCGTACCATAATCTCATCGGTTGCATGCACAACGGCAGTGCTTTGTGTCTGGTGTCGATCCAGAATTTTGATCGCGTGGTCGCGGAATTGCCGGCGTTTTTTGTCGGCGTTGTGCAGGGCCAGCTGCCGTTGCTGTTGAGCAAGTATCAGCGCGGTTTTGAACATGCGCCGACGCGCCGGTTGAATATTATCGGCGCCGAAGTACCGGCGGAGCTGTGGGACCAGCTTTGCCCGATCCGGTTTGGTGCGGCGCATAATGCTTACACCACATCCGAAATGAATGCGTTTGCCTTTGGCACGCGCGGCGAGCCGTATCGCATTCTGCCCGACAGTGCGGCGCGGATTGTGGGCGAGGACGGCGCGGTGTTGCCGATGGGGCGTGTGGGGCTGATTGAAATTCGCGGCCCGCGCATGACGTCGGCGTATATGTGGAACCCGGAGTTGACGCAGAAGCACTTCGTGGACGGTTGGTTTCGCACCTTTGATCTTGGCTGCATGCCGGCGCCTGGGCAGTTGGTGGTGGCCGGGCGTGGGGATGATGTGATCAATATTGGCGGGATCAAGGTCATGCCGAGCGTTTACGAGACGCGCTTGCGGGCGATTGCCGGGGTGCGCGATGCGGTGCTGATCGGCATTCCCGATCAAAACCAGATGACGCAGCTGCATGTGGTGGTTGAGGGCGACGGCCTGACGATGGATGCGGCGTTGATGGCGGCCATCCGGCAGGCAGTGGCGGGCACGTGTGATGATTGCTGGGCGCATGCGGTCGAAAAAATGCCGCGAACGGAAACCGGCAAAGTGCGACGCGGGGTGCTGCGGGACATGTTTGCCGGCAGCGCGTGACCGGCGTTTGGGCGCTTTATAAATAGAAATCAAATATGCGAGTTGAGCGTGGAAAATAATCCGATCATGCGAAGTGCCGTAAACTGGCTCGGGTATTGGGCCAATATTGGGCCGGATGAAACGGCGCTGGTGATCGAAGGGGATGGCCGTTTTACCTTCGGCCAGTTGGCGGCCAGCGTGGCGGCGATGGCGCGATGGCTGGCTGAGGCGGGGATGCAGCCGGGCGCGCTGGTGGGCATCGAGAGTGACGATCAGCATCGCCACATTGTTGCGCTGTTGGCGGCGGAGGCGCTGGGGGCGTGCACCGTCTCGTTCTCGGCGGGGGAAGTGCGGTCTGGCGACGCGGTGGTGGGCCGGTGCGATTGGGTGCTGAGCGAGGCGGCGCCTGCGGCAGGCGCGGGCCGGGGCCAATGGGTGCGCCTGGATGCGGCGTTCGCCGCGACACTGGCGGCGATGACGGTCGGGCCGGAGGATCTGGCGCGGCTGAGCGTGGCCCACGATCCGCATGCGCTGTGCCGCCTGTCGCGCAGTTCCGGGACCTCCGGCGATCGGAAGATCTTCGGCCACTCGATCGCGCAGCTCGATAGCCATTGCCGCTGCCGGGAGCGGTTTTATAAGACGCGCAGCCGCAGCCGGGCGTTTATTGCGCTGTATCGGCTGCCGCTTTCGGTGGTTTACATGTTGCTGTTGGAATCGCTGTACAATGGCAGCGCGTTGTGCATGGTCACGATTGGCAATTTCGACCGCGTGGTGGCCGATCTGACCGAGTTTCATGTGTCGGTGGTGTTGGCGCAGCTGCCGTTGCTGATCGATAAATACCAGACCGGCTTTGAACACGCGCCGGTGCGCTGGCTGAATGTGATTGGCGGGGAAGTGCCGGCGCCACTTTGGGCGCAGCTGTATCCGCTGCGTTTTGGCCATGCGGCGAACGCGTATACGACGTCGGAAATGAAAGCCTTCGCGTTTGGCACCAATGGGGAGGCCTACACGCTGGCGGATGACGCCGAGGCCCGCATTGTCGATGCCGAGGGGCAGAAGGTGGCGGAGGGGCAGTCCGGGCTGATTGAGATGCGCAGCCCGCGGATGCCGCGCGAATATCTATGGGCGCCGGAACTGACGGAAAAACATTTCGTCGATGGCTGGTTCCGTACCTTTGACGTCGGGCAGATGCCCAAGCCCGGCCAGTTGGTGGTTGGCGGGCGGGGGGATGACCTGATCAATATCGGCAGCATAAAGATTATGCCCGATTTGTATGAGGCCAGGCTGCGGGCCATCCCCGGGGTGAAAGAGGCGGTGGTGATCGGCATTCCCGACCAGAACCAGATGGTGCAGCTGCATGCGGTGCTGGAAGGGGAGGGGTTAGTGCTGGACGCGGCGCTGTCGGCGGCGATCCGCGCGGCGATGGCGGGCACCGCGGTGGATTGCTGGACCCATGTGGTGCCGGCCTTGCCGCGCACCGAGACGGGCAAGGTGCGGCGGGGCGAACTGCGACAGGTGTTCGCCACCGCCTGACGGCGCGCCGGTCAGGCCTTGGCGAGGCCGGCGGCGCGGTCGCGCAGCACGTATTTTTGCATTTTGCCGGTCGACGTTTTCGGCAGCGTGCCGAAGACCACGGTTTTGGGCACTTTGAAGCGGGCGAGATTGGCGCGGCAATAGGCGATGATATCGGCCTCGGTGGCGGTGGCGCCGTCTTTGAGGGTGACGAAGGCGCAGGGGGTTTCGCCCCAGGTTTCATCCGGCCGGCCGACGACGGCGGCTTCCAGGATGGCTGGGTGTTTGTAGAGCACGTCCTCAACCTCGATGGTGGAGATGTTTTCCCCGCCGGAGATGATGATGTCCTTGCTGCGGTCTTTCAGTTCGATATAGCCGTCGGCGTGCCAGACGCCGAGGTCGCCGGTGTGGAACCAGCCGCCGGCGAAGGCTTCATCGGTGGCGGTGGGGTTTTTCAGATAGCCCTTCATCACCGGGTTGCCGCGCATGAACACCTCCCCCATCGTTACGCCGTCTTTGGGCATGGGCGTCATGCTGCGGGCATCGGCGACCATGAGCCCGTCGAGCGAGAGATAGGGCACGCCCTGGCGGGCTTTGATGCGGGCTTGTTCGGGCTTGGGCAGGTCGTTCCATTCATCCTGCCAGGCGCAGACGGTGACCGGGCCGTAGACCTCTGTCAGGCCGTAGACATGCGTGACATCAAACCCGCGGCGTTCGATGCCTTCGATGACGGCGGCGGGCGGCGGGGCGCCGGCGACCATGACCTTGACCGCCGGGCGGGCGGAGAGGTCGGGCCAGAGCGTGTCCGGCGCGTTGACCAGCATGTTCACCACGATCGGGGCGCCGCACATATGGGTGACCTGGCGTTCGGCGATGGCGGCGAGGATGGCGGCGGCTTCCACCCGGCGCAGGCAGACATGGGTGCCGGCCATGGCGGTGATGGTCCACGGGAAGCACCAGCCGTTGCAGTGGAACATCGGCAGGGTCCAGAGATAGACCGGATGCGGCGCCATGCCCCAGGTGGGGATGTTGGCGAGCGCGTTCAGATAGGCGCCGCGATGGTGGTAGACCACGCCTTTCGGGTTGCCGGTGGTGCCGGAGGTGTAGTTCAGCGCGATGGCGTCCCACTCATCCGGCGGCAGGTCGTAGGCGAATTGGGCGTCACCGGTGGCGAGGAAGGCTTCGTAGTCCATGTCCCCCAGCAACTGGCCGGGCGGGGCGAGCGGGTCGTCGATATCGATGACCAGCGGGCGCGACTCGGCGGGCATCTGGTCGAGCGCGGCGGCGATGGTGGCGGAGAATTCACGGTCGGTGATCAGCACCTTGGCTTCGCCATGCGCGAGGATGAAGGCGATGGTCGGTGCATCGAGCCGGATGTTCAGCGCGTTGAGCACCGCGCCCAGCATGGGCACGCCGAAATGCGCCTCGAACAGCGCCGGCACGTTGGGCGCCATGACGGCCACCGTGTCGCCACGGCCAACGCCGCGCCGGGCGAGGGCGGAGGCGAGGCGGCGGCACCGCTCCCCGGCTTCGCGCCAGGTGTAGGACCAGGCGCCATGCACGACGGCGATGCGGTCGGGGTAGATCGCCGCGGTGCGGGTGAGAAAGCTCAGCGGCGACAGCTGCGCGTGATTGGCGGCATTTTTTGGCAGGTCGTATTTGCTGGCGTCCACCGGTCGTTCTCCCTTAACCATTTTCTGCGACGTCATATTACCGTGACACCCCATCTCGGTCGATTGGCCTCTTGGTGGGATTCCATCGGGATTGTATGATCTGGCTAACCAAGGAGGGAACCGGCAACTGCCGGTATGCATGACCGCCCGCATTCTGATTGTTGATGATATGCCTGCCAATACTCGGATTCTGGCCGCGAAGCTGGAGGCGGAGTACTATCAGGTGAACGCTGTGCATGATGGCATGACGGCCTTGGACCGGGCGCGCGACTGGCAGCCGGACATTATTCTGCTCGATGTGATGATGCCGGGGATGGATGGCTACGAGACCTGCCGTCAGCTGAAGCAATCCGACGCCACCTTGCATATTCCCGTGGTGATGATCACCGCGCTGGGTGAAACCAACGAACGGGTGCGCGGGTTGGAGGCCGGGGCGGATGATTTCCTGGTCAAGCCGGTGGATTATGAGACCTTGTTCGCGCGGCTGAAGTCGCTGGTGCGGCTGAAGCGGCTGCTGGATGAGTGGCGGATGCGCGGCGCCACGGCCCGAGCGCTGGGGATGGAGGGCGGCAGCTTCGACCCGCCATCAGTGGCGGGGGCGCATGCGCTGGTGGTGGAGGATGCGGACCGCAATATCGCCCCGGCGATGGCGGCGTTGCAGGCCGATGGCATTATCGCCTCACGCGCGTCGTCCACCGAGGAGGCGGCGGCGATGATCCAGGCGGTGCCGTTCGATCTGGTGGTGCTGTCGCTGTCGTTGAAGGCCGGCGACCCGCTGCGGCTGGCATCCGAATTGCGGGCGGCGGAGTCGACGCAGGCCATTCCGCTGTTGCTGATTGCCGGGGCGGAGGAGCGCGAGCGGATTTTGCGCGGCTTCGATCTGGGCGCCAATGACTGGCTGATGCGGCCGCTGGACCCGAATGAATTGCGGGCGCGGGCGCGCAACCAGATCCGGCGCAAATTCTATCAGGACCGGCTGCGGTCCGATATTGATCACGCGCTGGAGATGGCGCTGACCGATCCGCTGACCGGCTGTTACAACCAGCGCTACATGCTGCGCCATTTGCGCAGCCTGCTGGCGGTGCGGCCGGACGCGGTGACGGCGCCACGGCAGGATGTTTCCCTGATGATGATCGATGTCGATCACTTCAAGGACGTGAACGACCAATGGGGCCATCCGGTGGGCGACCGGGCGCTGCGGGCGATTGCCGAGCAGTTGCGGGGGCGGTTGCGGGCGTTCGACTCGATTGCGCGCTACGGCGGGGAGGAGTTCGCCGTGGTGATGCCCGGCACCCAGCCGCAGGCGGCGTTGCAGGTGGCGGAGCGACTGCGGCAGGAAATTGAGCGCATGGCGTTCGCGCCCGCGCCAGGGGTGCAGCACCGGCTGACGGTGAGCATCGGCATTGCGCATCGGCCGTTGAGCGGCGAGCGGGCGGATATGCAGGCGGAGGATCTGGTGCGGGAGGCGGATTCGGCGCTGTATCTGGCCAAACATGCCGGGCGCAACCAGGTGCGGCTTTCCGGGTTAGCCGCGCCCGGCGCGGTGGCGGCGGAACGATAGAACGCCCCACGATAAAACGCCCCGGGACCGAGGGTCCGGGGCGTTAAAATCCGAGGCAGATGCGGCCCTTGCGGGCGGCGTCATCAGCGGGCCGGTATGGCCCGCGTCAGATCACTTAATCTTCGCTTCCTTGAACACGACGTGCTTGCGCGCGACCGGATCGTACTTCTTCAGTTCGAGCTTGTTGGTCTGGGCGCGGGCGTTCTTCTTGGTCACGTAGAAATAGCCGGTGTCGGCGGTCGACACCAATTTGATCTGCACGACGTTGGTCTTGGCCATGATCTGGATCCAAAGCGTAAAGGGGCGGCCGTAACGGCGCGGAAGGGTGGCTTAATTGCTCACTGAGGTAGGGGACGTCAAGACCCGAGGTGCCGCAGCGGGCGCATTGCCGCTGCCCGCCGGCGTAATTGGCCCGGCGGAGGCAGCGGTGCCGAGGCGGGAGGGCGGCGGCGCGGGCGGCAGCAGCGCGGTTTGATAGGCGGCCGGGCTGTCGATCAGGGTGCGGGCGGCGAGCAGGTCCAGATCCCGGCCATCGGGCGTGGTGCCGAAGCTGGCGGGGCAGGGGGCGCGGATTTCCAGCGCTTCGGCCGGTGGGGTGGTGGTGCGGGCGGCGTGATGGCGGGCCAAGGCGGCGGCCATTGGCTGGCGGCCCTGGGCGAGGGCGTTCAACTGGCGCAAGGCGGCTTCCGCGCCGAGGCTGGTGCAGACCTGCGGCAGCACGCCCAGGCCTTGCAGCGGCCAGCGGCGGGGCGCCAGCACGCGACTCCAGGTGAGCACCAGGTCGCCACCATCGGGCAGCGAGAAGACGGTTTGCACCAGGCCCTTGCCGAGCGTGGCGCTGCCGACTACGACGGCGCGGCGCTGATCGGCCAGGGAGGCGGCAAGAATTTCCGCCGAACTCGCCGTGCCGCCATCGACCAGCACCACCACCGGCAGGTCTGGCGCGAGGTCGCGGCCATCGGCGCGGAATTCATGCGCGGCATCCGGGTCGCGCCCGGCGGTGATGGCGACCGTGCCTTCGGGTTGCAGCATCGCCGCCGCCGCCACCGCCTGGCGCAGCAGGCCGCCACGATTGCCGCGCAGATCGACCACAATGCCGGTGACCGGAGCGGCAGGCTGCACCACCCGCGTGGTGGGGTCTGGCGGGGCATCGGTGACGGCCTGGATGATTTCCTGGGCGAAGCGGGCGGCGGTGTTGTGGGCGAAGGAGGAGATGCGCACCACCAGCATGCCGCCGAGGCGGCGGGCGGTGACGGTTTCTGGCGGCAGCAGCACGCGTTCCATCGTCACGTCCCGCGGCTTGCCGTCGCGGCCGCGCAGGGTGAGGCCGACGCTGCTGCCCTCTGGCCCGGCCAGCAGGGCTGCCAGCGCCTGCTGGTCGGCACCCTGGATGGTTTGCTGGTCGACGGCGAGGATGTGGTCGTCGGCCTTTACGCCGGCCTGGGCGGCGGGGCTGCCGAGTTGCACCTCGGTGACCACGAAGGCGCCGGCGCGGATGCCGACAGTGACGCCGATGCTGGCGCGGCCGTTGCGGCGGGTGCGGTCTGATGAGGCTTCGGCCGGGGAGGCGTAGCGGGAATAGGGATCGAGATGGCTGAAAATCTCGTCGAAGAAGCTGGCGGTGATGAAACTGCCGCCGGCGCGGTGCAGCGGGTCTGACTGGTCCCAGATCGCGCGGACCAGGGCGGCACTCGCGGCACCCCAGCCGACCGGGTCGTCATCCGCCGGGGCGGGCAGGGAGAGCAGCGGCTTGGGCGGGGCGGGCGGCATGGCTTGCAGCAGGCGCAGCCCGGCGGCCTTCGAGTCGGCGGGGTGAACATCGACCAGGAAACGCGGGTCGAGCCCGGTGACGCCTTGCAGGCCCCATTGCGTGAGTTGCCAGAGCGGAATGGCATCCAGCGTGCGCGGCGCCATGAAGGCGAAGGCGGTGCCTGTCACCTGGCTGAAGCCGGATTGCTCGAACGGCAGCACGCGCGGGGGCGGGGATTGCGGCGCGGCATAGACCGCGCTTCCCGACATGACCGCCAGCGTACCCAGCACCAAAGATCGCAGAAGCCGTGTCACGTCCTGCCGGAGCGGCCTCTCCTGCTCTCGGGCGCGCGCTTGCGGCTGCTGCCCGTGTTGGGGCGCGGTTTGCCGGGGGTGCTGCCTTGCAGAATGTGGAACAGCAGGCCACCGGTGACCGGAGAGG
The DNA here is from genome assembly GCA_903893975.1 of uncultured Rhodospirillales bacterium. Classification (GTDB taxonomy): domain Bacteria; phylum Pseudomonadota; class Alphaproteobacteria; order Acetobacterales; family Acetobacteraceae; genus CAITOL01. The sequence continues at coordinate 33,203 of CAITOL010000012.1, forward strand.
CTTCCGACAGGCGGACATCGACTTCCTGCGCCAGGCGGAAGCAAATTCCGCTGCGCCGGCCGGTCAGGGTCTGGGCGGTTTCGTCATGCATCCAGAAATCGTCCAACAGCGACGACACTGGTACCAGCCCCGATGCCCCGCTTTCCGCCAGTGTGACGAAAAGTCCGAAGCGGGTCACGCCGGAAATGCGGGCGGCGAACTGCGTTCCGACCTTATCAGCCATGAATGCGGCCAAATAACGATCAATCGCGTCCCGCTCCGCCAGTTGCGCCCGGCGTTCGGTGGCGGTGATGTGCTGGCAGTCGTCTTCGAGGGTGCCGGCATGGCTGTCGGACAGGCCATCGGGGCCGAGTTTGAGCCCGGCGATCAGCGCGCGGTGCACCAGCAGGTCGGCGTAGCGGCGAATCGGGCTGGTGAAATGGGCGTAGCGCGGCAGGCTGAGGCCGAAATGGCCGATATTGTCGATGTCATAGGCGGCCTGGCTCTGGCTGCGCAGCATCATTTCGTTGACCATTGGCGCTTCCGGCGTGCCGAGCACGGCTTTCAGCACCCGGTCCAGATCCGCCGGGGTGACCGCGCCTTGCGGCGGCAGGCGCAGGTCGAGCGAGGCGAGGAACTGGCGCAGGCCTTCGAGCTTGGCTTCGCTGGGCGGGGCGTGCACGCGGTAGACGCAGGGTTGGTGCAGGCGTTCCAGTTCTTCGGCCGCGCAGACATTGGCCAGCACCATGAATTCTTCGATCAGGCGGTGGCTGTCGAGCCGGGCGCGCGGGATGACCGCTTCCACCTTGCCCTGGGTGTTGAGGATGACCTGGCGTTCCGGCAGGTCGAGATCCAGCGTGCCGCGCCGTTGGCGGGCGCCGAGCAACGCGCGATAGGCGGCATAGAGCGCATCGACCGGCAGGGCGGTTTCGGTCTGGGCGTTGTGCAGGTCTTGCACCTGTTCGTAGGTGAGGCGGGCGGCGCTGCGCATCAGGCCGCGGCCGAAGCGGTGGCTTTGCTTGTTGCCCTGCGCGTCGATGCTGATATCGACAAACAGGCAGCCGCGGTCTTCATCCGGGCGCAGGCTGCACCAGCCGTTCGACAGCGCTTCCGGCAGCATGGGCACCACGCGATCCGGGAAGTAGCAGGAATTGCCGCGCAGGCGGGCGGCGCGGTCGAGCGCGCTGTTGGGGCGGACGTAATGCGCGACATCGGCGATGGCGACGACGAGGCGGAAGCCGGTGGCATCGGCTTCGGCGTAGACGGCATCGTCGAAATCGCGGGCGTCGGCGCCGTCGATGGTGACCAGCGGCAGGTCGCGCAGGTCGGTGCGGTTGCCCAGCGGGGTGGCGCGGGCGGCTTCGGCCTGGGCGATGGCGGCTTCGGGGAAGTCGGTGGGGATGTCGTGGGTGGCGATGACGATCAGGCTGACCGAGGCGGCATCGCCCAACTGGCCGAGCCGTTCGACCACGCGGGCGGGTTTCAGGCCGAAGGGTTTGCCGGGCAATGGCTCGGCCAGCACCACTTCGCCGTCTTGCGCGCCGTTGGCGTCTGGGGCCACGACCAGCCATTCGGCTTTGGCCCGCCGGTCGGTCGGCACGATGCGGGCTTCGGGCAGGCCGTGCCGGTCGGTGCGCAGGGTGTAGACGCCGACGATGCGACCGCCTTCGGTGTCCAGGCGTTTGAGGGTGCGGCCTTCGAACACATCCTTGCCGCGCGGGCGGATGCGGGCCAGCACGCGCTGGCCGGGGGCGAGGGCGGGTTGGCCGGCGGCTTCGGGGGCCATGTAGATGCGCGGCGGGCGCTGGTCGCGCGGCCAGTCCGCCGGCCATTCCACCGGGCGGGCGATCGGGTCGCCATCGGGGTCGGTGCCGATGATCTCCACGATCATCGCATCGGGCAGGCGGCCGGGGGCGGTGAAGCGGCGATGCCCGGCCGGCGCCACATTGCCGGCGCTGGCGAGGTCGCGCAGCAGGTCACGCAGCGCGGTGCGGTGTTCCGGGCCGAGGCGGAAATGGCGGATGATCTCCCGCTTGCCGACGCGGCCGGGGCTGTCCTTGATGAAGGCGCGCACGGTCTCGCGGCTGGGGAAATCGCCGGTGGAGAGGTTGGGCGGCGGCGCGCTGGCGCGGCCGCCTTTGCGCCCGCCTTTTGCTGCGGGCGGGCGCTTTGCCATCTTAGGCCTTCGCCTTCTTGGCGGCCGGTTTCTTGGCCGGTGCGGCTTTCTTTTTCGCGGCCGGCTTTTTCGCCGCGGGCTTTTTGGCGGCGGTGGCTGTTTCGGCGGCGGGCTTGGCGGCTTTGGCCGCTGCTTTCGCTGGGGCTTTGGCCGGTTTGCGGCCGCCTTTGGCTTTCAGCACCTTGCCCTTTTCCGCGACCAGGGCGGCGGCCTGATCGAGCGTGATATCGTCCATGGTGACGTCGCGCGGCAGGTTGGCGACCATGTTGCCGTGCTGCACATAGGGGCCGAAGCGGCCTTTGCGGACGATGACCGGGGCCTGGTCTTTCGGGTGCGCGCCCAAGGTGCGCACGCTGGCGAGTTTGGTGGCCAGCAGATCGACCGCGCGGTTCAGGCCGATGGCCAGCACGTTGTCGTCCTTGTCGAGCGAGGCGAATACGGCGCCCATTTTCACGTATGGCCCGAAGCGGCCGAGGCCGGCGGAAATCTCTTCCTTGGTTTCCGGGTGGGTGCCGACCGTGCGGGGCAGGGAGAGCAGGCCGAGGGCGGCGTCGAGGTCGATCGTGTCGCCATCCATGCCCTTGGGCAGGCTGGTGCGGCGCGGCTTGGCCTTGCTGTCCGGCACCTGTTCGCCCTGCTGGACGTAAAGCCCATAGGGGCCGCGCTTGACGGTGATGGTTTCGCCGGTTTCCGGGTGATGGCCCAACTCGCGCATCCCCTCCTTCAAGGTTTCGCCACCTTCCTCGCCGGCGGCGGCGAGGCGGCGGGTGAACTGGCAGGCGGGGTAGTTGGAGCAGCCGATGAAACTGCCGTGGCGGCCGAGTTTCAGCCCGAGCCGGCCGGTGCCGCAGGCGGTGCAGACGCGCGGGTCGCGGCCATCATCGGTGGGGGGGAAGAAATGCGAGCCGAGGTCGCGGTCCAGCGCGTCGATCACGTCGCCGATCTTGAGGTCGCGGGTCTGGCCGATGGCGGAGCTGAACGCGTCCCAGAACTGTCGCATCACGGCCTTCCAGTCGGCGCGGCCGCCGGAGATGTCATCGAGCTGTTCTTCGAGCCCGGCGGTGAAATGCGGATCGACATAGCGTTCGAAGAAGCTGGTCAGGAAGGCGGTGACGAGGCGACCGCGATCTTCCGGCACGAAGCGCTTGCGGTCCAGCTTGACGTAGTTGCGGTCCTGCAACACCGACAGGATGGAGGCGTAGGTGGAGGGGCGGCCGATGCCGAGTTCCTCCATCTTCTTCACCAGCGAGGCTTCCGAGTAGCGCGGCGGCGGTTGGGTGAAGTGCTGGCTGGCATCGACCTTGCCGCGGCGCAGCGGGTCGCCTTCGGCCATGGGCGGCAGCATTTTGCCGTCGCTGTCGTCGTCGGCGTCGTCCAGGTCTTCGCGGTAGAGTTTGAGGAAGCCGTCAAAGGCGAGGATGGAGCCGGTGGCGCGCAGGCCCGGGCCTTGGCGTTTGCCGGGCTCGGCCAGTTCGACCGTGACCTGATCCAGTTCCGCCGACTGCATTTGCGAGGCGACGGCGCGTTTCCATACCAGTTCATAGAGCCGGCGCTGTTCCGGGTTCAGGTAGCGCGCCACCTGATCCGGGGTGCGGTTGAAATCGGTCGGGCGGATGGCTTCGTGCGCTTCCTGGGCGTTTTTGGCGCGGCTGGTATATTCGCGTGCCTGGCCGGGCAGGTATTTGGCGCCGTATTCTGCTTTGATGTGTTCGCGGGCGGCGGTGATCGCCTCCCCGGCCATTTGCACGCCGTCGGTGCGCATATAGGTGATCAGGCCGGTGGCTTCGCCGTCGATATCCACGCCTTCATAGAGGCCCTGGGCGAGGCGCATGGTGTGCTGGGCGCCGAAGCCGAGTTTGCGGCTGGCTTCCTGTTGCAAAGTGGAGGTGGTGAAAGGTGCCGGCGGATTGCGGCGGACGCGCTTGCGTTCCACCGTATCGACGCTGAAAGCGCCGGCTTCGACCTGGGCTTTGGCGGCGAGGGCGAGCTTTTCGCTGTTCAGGTCGAACTGATCCAGCTTGCGGCCATCAAGCTGCACCAGCCTTGCGGTGAACGGCGCGCCGGCGGGCGTGCTGAGCACAACCTCGATGGTCCAATATTCGCGCGGCTTGAAGACCTCGATTTCCGCTTCCCGCTCGCAGATCAGCCGCAGGGCGACCGATTGCACCCGCCCGGCGGAGCGGCTGCCGGGCAGTTTGCGCCAGAGCACCGGGGAGAGGGTGAAGCCGACGAGGTAGTCCAGCGCGCGGCGGGCCAGATAGGCGTCGATTAGCGGCTGGTCGAGTTCGCGCGGATGGGCGACGGCGTATTGGATGGCGTTGCGGGTGATCTCATTAAAGGTGACGCGTTTGACGGCGATGCCTTTGAGCAGGTTTTTGTCCTGCAGCATGGCGCGCACATGCCAGGAAATGGCCTCCCCCTCACGATCCGGGTCGGTGGCGAGGTAGAGGGTTTTCGCGCCTTTGAGCGCCTTGCCGATGGCGGCCATCTGGCGGGCGCCGCGTTCATCGGCTTCCCAATCCATGGCGAAGTCTTCATCCGGCCGCACGCTGCCATCTTTCGGCGGCAGGTCGCGCACGTGCCCGAAGCTCGCCAGCACGGTGAACCCGTCGCCGAGATACTTGTTGATTGTCTTGGCCTTGGCCGGCGACTCAACGACAAGAACGTCCGTCATACTGATCCATGCGGTTGGAGTGGCGCTTGCTAGGCGTCCACCAGCAATGCCACGCGGTTGCCTGGCAAGGTCTCAATGCGGCCCGCGAGCTCCAGATCCATCAGGACCGAGGCGACCGCAGAGGCAGAGAACTGGCAGCGCCGGATGAGATCGTCAACCGGGGTCGGGTCTGGGCTCAGGGCAATCGGGTGAATGAGTGCGTGACAAACTGCTGAATTGCTGAATCTGTGTGTGTCCTTCTGATGTGCCATGTGGAGGACGACGATGGGCGAGTTGGTGACAGACTGCGGTGCGGTTTTGGAGGCGAC
>CAITOL010000013.1 GCA_903893975.1 uncultured Rhodospirillales bacterium
CCCGCCCCCGCCCGTGTGCCGCTGCCAGACAGCGGATTGGTGCGGCAGGCATCCAGGATCACCATGCTCAGCCGGCCGCCGCCATTGGCGATCTGCTTCATCACCAATTCCACGCTCACCAGCTCAAAATCCACATCCGCCGCGTTATGCGGTGCGGCCTCGACTGGGACCATGTAATTGCGGTCGCCCACCTGCACGCCGTGGCCGGAGTAGTAAAACAGCCCGACCGCGCCGCCTTGCAGCCGCTGGCCGAAGCTGCGGATCGCGGCCTCGATGCCACGTTTATCCGCATCCACCAGTGGCTTGCCGCCGATCAACTCAAACCCCGCCGCTTGCAGGCTGGCGCCGATCACCGCCGCGTCATGCGCGGGGTTGGAGAGTTCGTTCAGGTGCCGATAGTTTTCATTGCCGATCACCAGCGCCACCCGGCGCTCCGCCGCCGCACCCGCCGGGCCGGCCAGCGCCATCCAGCACACCGCCAGCCAAACCCCCAGCCCGCGCAGCCGCATCCCATCGCCCTTTCGTTCGCCGGTACAAAACAACGTTAACGAAAACTATGGCGAATTCTCGGCGCCGATGAAACTAGCTGACGGGTCCCCGCACCACGCGCGTCAGCATCGGGAAATGCGTGTTACCGCCCTCATAGGGCGGAAACTCGTGGAAATCGGCCCGCATTTCATGCCGCACCGGCGAATTCAGCGCCGCGGTCAGCGCGTCCGGGCTGTCGAACACCACCTTGTTGCGCTGTATATGCGCCCGCACCGGCACTGGCAGCGCGCCGCACCAATCCAGCCGCGAGCAGATCTCAATCTGCCGGATGCCGGGGAAGCGGGCCATGATCGGCGGGTGGTGGTTGATGTAATGCGTCAGCCAGGCATTCAGGTCCTGTGCCGGCCCGCGATAGGCCACCAGATAGGTGCAATGCGGCGCCCCGTCTGGGGTTTGGAACACCGGGTCGGGCACCGGGTAATGCCGCACCGCCAGCGCTTCCTGTGCCATGTCCGCGCCCGCCTGGCTCGGCAGCAGATCCGGCGCCACCAGCCCTTGCAGCACGCCGCCTTTGCCGAACGCCGCCTCCAGCGCCTGCAACTCGGCGAAGTAGGTTTGCACCACCAGCGACGGCGGGCGGCCATCGTCCAGATACGGGTCCCGCGTGGCCGCCGGGGTGTAAATCCGCGCATCGCTCAGCCCCGGTGTGCGGCCGAGCAAGGCCGCCAGTGCTGCCAGTTCCGCCGCCCCCGGTTCGTCACCGCCGTTACATGTCAGAAAATGGGTAAACCGCATCAGATCTGCTCCGGAACATGGGCTTCGAGTTCGGCAATCCACACATTGGCATTGCCGTCAGACGGCGCCCGCCAGTCGCCACGCGGCGACAGCGACCCGCCGGAGGAAATCTTCGGCCCGTTCGGTGCGACCGAGCGTTTGAACTGGGAGGTGGCGAAAAACCGATGCAAAAACCCACGCAGCCATTTGCGGATCGTGGCCAGATCGTAGCCCACCCGCTTGTCCGCCGGCGTGTTCGGCGGCCATTCGCCCGCCGCCGCATCGTGCCAGGCGTTCCAGGCCAGATAGGCGATCTTAGACGGCCGGAACCCGTAGCGCGTGGTGTAGAACAGGTTGAAATCCTGCAACGGATACGGCCCTACGCTCGCTTCCGTCGACTGAATCGCCCCGCTGGCATCCGGCGGCACCAGTTCCGGCGAAATCTCGGTCTCCAGAATGGCCAGCAAAATCTCGCTCGCCGCCTGCCCCAATTCGCCGGACGCCGCGACGAAGCGGATCAGATGCTGGATCAGCGTTTTGGACACCGATGCGTTGACGTTATAATGCGACATGTGGTCGCCGACGCCATAGGTGCACCAGCCCAGGCCAAGCTCCGACAAATCCCCGGTGCCGACCACGAGGCCGTTATGGTGGTTGGCGAGGCGGAACAGATAATCCGTGCGCAGGCCGGCCTGCACGTTTTCAAACGTGATGTCGTATTGCTTGGCGCCATCGGCGTAGGGGTGGCCGATATCGGCCAGCATCATCCGCGCGGCCGGGCGAATGTCGATTTCCGCCGCCGTCACGCCCAGCGCCCGCATCAGCGCCCAGGCGTTGGATTTGGTGCCGTCGGTCGTGGCGAAGCCGGGCAGGGTGAAGGCCATGATGTCGCTGCGCGGTCGGCCCAGCCGGTCCATCGCCCGCACCGCCACCAGCAGCGCCTGGGTGCTGTCCAGCCCGCCGGAAATGCCGATCACCAGGCGCTGCGCCCGCGCGGCGGTGATCCGCTTGGCCAGGCCCTGCACCTGAATGTTGTAGGCCTCGTAACAATCCTGTGCCAGCCGGCTCGCATCGTTCGGCACATAGGGGAAGCGCGCCACATTGCGGCACAGCGCCAGCGTTTCGGCCGGCGCGTTCAGGGCGAAGGCCACGGTGCGGAAGGCCAACTGGTCCGCCGGCACGCCGCGCGCGCAATCGGCGAAGGTGCCCACTCGCATGCGTTCCTGGCGGATGCGGCCCACATCCACATCCGCCACCGCCATGCCCGGCGCGGTCGGGAAGCGTTCGGTTTCCGCCAGCATGGCGCCGAGTTCGAAAATCGCCGCCTGCCCGTCCCAGGCGAGGTCGGTGGTCGATTCCCCCGGCCCGGCGGCGGAATAGGCATAGGCGGCAATCGCCCGCTCCGATTGGGAGCCGCACAGCGCCCGTCGCGTATCGGCTTTGCCAATGGTGATGTTGCTGGCCGACAGGTTCAGCAAAATCTCCGCCCCGGCCAGCGCACCCAGCGTGCTCGGCGGCAACGGTACCCACACATCCTCGCAAATCTCGATATGGAAGCAGAACGCCGCGCTGCCGGTGGAGCGGAACAGCAAATCCACCCCGAACGGCACTTCCTGCCCGGCCAGCCTAAGGCTGCGGTTGCGCACCCCAGCGCCCGAGGTGCAGTGCCGTTCCTCGTAGAATTCGCGGTAATTGGGCAGAAACGTCTTCGGCACTACGCCCAGCACGCGGCCGGCATGGATGGCGATGGCGCAGTTATACAGCGCCCCATCCACCCGCAGCGGCGCGCCGACGACGAAGGCCGGGAACAGGCTGGCGCTGGCCGCCACCAGTTCTGCCACCGCCACCACCACCCGGTCGAGCAACGCATCCTGGAACAGCAGATCGTCGATCGCGTAGGCGGACAGGCCGAGTTCGGGGAACACCATGAGCCCCACCCGCGCTGCATCGCCCTGGCGCAGCAGGGCCAGCGTTTCCGCCACCGCCACCGCCGGGTCCGCCACTGCGCCGGTCGGCACGCAGGCGGCCACCCGGATAAAATCGTGGCGATAGGGCGACAGGAACGGTGTCACCCGCGCGGCCCCACCGTCCGGCGCAGCATTTCGCTGAACAGCACATCGCGCGCCGCCGCCTGACGGGCCAGAATTTCCTGCGAGTCCGCCACCAACCCGTCATAGGTCAGCCCGGCTTTGGCCAGCCAATCCGGCATTTTGCCCGCCCAATAATTCACCTGGTCCTGCCCGGCTTCCGGGTGGAACTGCACCCCAACGGTCCGCCGGTACTGGTAGGCCTGCACCGTGCCCTTATCGCGCGCCAGCACTTCGGCCTGTTCCGGCACCTCCAGATGGTCGCCATGAAAGCGCAGCCACGGCCCGGCCCAGAGCGGGTCGGCGGCGAATTCATTTTCGTGCCAGCCGATATAGATCTGCCCGCCCGGCATTTTCGCCGCCGTGCCGCCAATGGCGTCGGCGAGCAATTGCGCGCCGAAGCAGATGCCGATGACCGGGTGGTCCGCATCCGCCGCCGCGCGCAGAAAATCCCGCTGCCGGTGGATCCACGGCAGATCCTCATACGCCCCGTGCGGGGAGCCGAGGGTGACCACAAGGTCGTAGCCAGCCGGCGTTTCCGGCACGTGGTCCGGCGTGATCACGGTCAACTCCGCGCCCTGATCGCGCAGCCAGTCGCCAAACAACCCCACCGGTGCGGAGCTTGCGTTCTCGATCACCAACACCTTCATCGCCACACCCCCAGGTCTAAGCCCACCGATGTTACCGCGCCGACCGGGGGGGCGGTCAAACCGCCGCCGCGCCGGGCGGTGGATTTTATCGGCCGATCCCGGTGCAGTTTCGCAGCTTTACCGGCCAACCCACTGTATCCACACAGCTTGCGCCAACCTAGGCGCCTCAATCCGCGCCCGGCATAGCTGCGGCGTTGCCAATCCGTGCGTTTCTGCGCTTGTCGTGCCGCAGAACCAGGGTTAAGCCCTGCCGCTCTCCTCTGACTGTCGCCGCAAAGGTCTGTTTGATGTTCTCTCGCCTGCTCGGATTCATGTCGGCCGATATGGCCATCGACCTCGGGACGGCCAACACCCTGGTCTATGTCAAAGGCCGTGGCATCGTGCTCGATGAACCCTCGGTGGTGGCGATCGCCGAAGTGCGCGGCAAGAAGCAGGTGCTCGCGGTCGGCGATGAGGCCAAGCTGATGCTCGGCCGCACCCCCGGCAACATTTCCGCCATCCGCCCGCTGCGCGACGGCGTGATCGCGGATTTCGAAGTGGCGGAGGAGATGATCAAGCACTTCATCCGCAAGGTGCATAACCGGCGCGGCTTCGCCTCCCCGCTGATCATCGTCTGCGTGCCATCCGGCTCCACCGCGGTGGAACGCCGCGCCATTCAGGAATCGGCGGAAAGTGCCGGCGCGCGCAAAGTGCTGCTGATCGAAGAACCGATGGCCGCCGCGATTGGCGCCGGGCTGCCGGTCACTGAACCGTCGGGCTCGATGATCGTCGATATCGGCGGCGGCACGACCGAAGTGGCGGTGATTTCGCTCGGCGGCATCGTCTATGCCCGCTCGGTCCGCGTCGGCGGCGATAAGATGGACGAGGCGATTATCTCCTACATCCGCCGCAACCATAACCTGCTGATCGGTGAAAGCTCGGCCGAGCGCATCAAACTCGAACTCGGCGCCGCCTCCGTCCCGTATGACAACGAGGAAGGCCCGTATCGGGAGGTGAAAGGCCGCGACCTGATGAACGGCGTGCCGCGCGAAATCGTGGTCAGCCAGCGCGCCATTGCCGAGAGCCTGGCCGAGCCGGTGGCGCAGATTGTCGAAGCGGTGAAGGTGGCGCTGGAAAACACCCCGCCGGAACTCGCGGCCGATATCGTCGATAAGGGCATCGTGCTGACCGGCGGCGGCGCGCTGCTCACCCGGCTCGATCAGGTGTTGCGCGATGCCACCGGCCTGCCGGTGATGGTGGCCGAGGACGCGCTGCAATGCGTGGCGCTCGGCACCGGCCGGGCGCTGGAGGAGATGAAGCGCCTGCGCAACGTGCTGACCTCGATGTACTAAGCCGGTCGGGCGCGCGGCGTGGCGCGCCCGCCTATGCCAGCGGCAGCACGTTGGTGTATTTCACCTGCCCAAGCGCGAAGCTGGACTCGATGGACGCCACGCCGGACAGCCGGGTCAGCTTGCTTTTCAAGAACCACTCATACGCTTCCAGATCCGCCACCACCACGCGCAGCAGATAATCGCGCGGCCCGGTCATCAGGTAGCATTCCAGCACCTCCGGCCAGGTGGCGATGGCCTTGGCGAACTGCTCCAACGCCTCCTCGCGCTGGCTTTCCATTTTGATGGAAATGAACACGCTCACCGGCAGCCCCACCGCGCGCTGGTCCAGCACCGCGACATAGCGGGCAATCACCCCGCTTTCCTCCAACGCCCGCACCCGGCGCAGGCAGGGCGACACCGAGAGCCCGACCCGTTCTGCCAGTTCCGCCAGGCTCAACCGGCCATCGGCCTGTAATTCCGCTAAAATCCGGCGATCGATCTGGTCTAATGGCTTAATGCGCAATTTTCTCAACCTTTGGTGGGGATTTTGGGTGGTTTACACCCTATTTTAGCGTTCCTGAGGATGAAATTAACAAAAATTGTTCCCCCGCCAATGCGATAAATTCCTCAACACGCCGGCGTTTCGCGCGTGACAAGGGAATGTTCGATCATGGATGGCAGCCGCGTTTCGCCCGTTTCTCCGTTGGCCAACGACGACATGGCGGTGCTGACCGAACTGGAGCGCAAAATCCTCTGGCTCGCCAGCTGGACCATCCATAACGCCAACCATCTGCGTGCGAATACCGATGGGCTGAAAGTCGGCGGGCATCAGGCCTCCTGCGCCTCGCTCACCACCATCATGACCGCGCTCTACCTCGCCACCCTGCGCCCGCAGGACCGCGTGGCGGTGAAGCCGCATGCCGCGCCGGTGTTTCACGCCATCCAATATCTGCTCGGCCAGCAGACCCAGGCGAAATTGCAGGATTTCCGCGCCCTCGGTGGTGCGCAGAGCTATCCGTCGCGCACCAAGGACACCGATGACGTCGATTTCTCCACCGGCTCGGTCGGCCTCGGCGTGGCGCAGACTCTGTTTGCCTCGCTGGCGCAGGATTATCTGCGCGCCCGCGATTTCGGCGCCGCGTTGCCGGAAGGCCGCATGATCTCGCTGATGGGCGATGCGGAGATGGACGAGGGCAATATTTTCGAGGCCATTCTGGAGGGCTGGAAACAGGGGCTGCGCAATTGCTGGTGGGTGATCGACTATAACCGGCAAAGCCTGGATGCGGTGGTGCGCGAAGGGCTGTGGGCGCGGTATGAGGCGCTGTTCCGTGCCTTCGGCTGGGATGTGGTGATCGTCAAGCACGGCAGCCTGCAACGCGCCGCCTTCGCCGAGCCGGGCGGCGAGCGCCTGCGCGCCTGGATCGACACCTGCCCGAACCAGCTTTATTCCGCGCTGGTGTTTCAAGGCGGCGCGGCCTGGCGCAAGCGGCTCGCCGCCGAGTTCGCCGATGATCCCGCCGCGCTGGCGCTGATTGGCCGGCGCGATGATGCGGCGCTGGCGGCGTTGATGAACAATCTCGGCGGCCATGATCTGCCCAGCCTGGTCGATGCCTTCGCCAGCATCGACCACGACCGCCCGGTCTGCTTCATCTGCTACACCATCAAAGGCATGGGCCTGCCGCTGGCTGGCCACAAGGACAACCATGCCGGGCTGATGAATGTTGGCCAGATGGAAACGTTCCGCGCCAGCATGCAGGTGCGCGAAGGCCATGAATGGGACCGGTTTGAAGGGCTGCGCCTGCCGCCGAGCATGTTGCAGGACTTCCTGGCCAATGTCGGCTTCGGCCGCGAAGGCCCACGCCGCCGCCAGGCCGCGCGCATCGCCACCCCGGACACGCTGCCGGTGGCGATCACCCCGGTGATGTCCACCCAGATGGGCTTTGGCGCCATTCTGCACGAGATCGGCAAGCGGACCGATGATTTCGCCAGCCGCGTCGTCACCACCAGCCCGGATGTGACGGTGTCCACCAATCTCGGCGGCTGGATCAACCGCCGCGGCCTGTTCGCCCGCGAGGCACTGCGCGACACGTTCAAAAGCGAGCGCATTCCCTCCACCTTCAACTGGGATTTCTCGCCGCGCGGCCAGCACCTGGAACTGGGCATTGCGGAGATGAACCTGTTCATCGCTTTGTCCGCACTCGGCCTGTCGCACAGCCTGCATGGGGAGCGGCTGCTGCCGATCGGCACGGTGTATGACCCGTTCATCTGCCGTGGCCTGGATGCGCTGAATTACGCCTGCTACCAGGATGCCCGCTTCATCATCGCCGGCACCCCGTCTGGCATCACCTTGGCACCAGAGGGCGGCGCGCATCAGTCGATCTCCACCCCGCTAATCGGCATGGCGCAGCCGGGGCTGGCGGCGTTTGAACCGGCGTTCGTCGATGAACTGGCCGCCATCATGGCCTGGGCGTTCGGCTATCTGCAAAACGATGCCAAGGCCGAGGTGCCGCCGGACGACTTGCTGGCCGATGCGCGTGGTGGCGCGGTCTATCTCCGCCTGTCCACCCGCCCGGTGGAGCAGCCGCAGCGGTCGATGAGTGCCGCGCTGGGTGGCGATATCATCGCCGGCGGCTACTGGCTGCGCCGCCCCGGCCCGAATTGCCAGCTGGTGGTGGCCTATACCGGCGCGGTGGCGCCGGAGGCGATCCAGGCGGTGGGCCGGCTGGGGGAAACGCATCGCGATATCGGCCTGCTCGCCGTCACCTCGGCGGACCGGCTGAAAGCGGGCTGGATGGCCGCCAACCGCGCCCGCGAGGCAGGCGATGCGGCCGCGCGCAGCCATATCGAAACCTTGTTCGCCGATCTGCCGTCGCATTGCGGCCTGGTGACGGTGCTGGATGGCCACCCGACCACCCTGTCCTGGCTCGGCAGCGTGCGCGGCCAGAAACTGCGCCCGCTCGGGGTGGAGCAGTTCGGCCAGACCGGCTCGATCGCTGATCTCTACCGGGCCAACGGCATTGATGCCGCAGCGATCATCCGCGCGGCGCAGGCGATTGCTCCGGCGCGGGCGGTGACGCGATAAGGGCGAGGGAAGCACTCCTTTTTTGAAAAAAAGGAGCAAAAAACTTTTGGACTTTGGCGCCGTGCGCACAAACCCTCCAGGGAATGTACGGCGAAGCCCAGGAAGTGATGAAGTTTTTTTGGTTCTTTTTGTTCACAAAAAGAACACCTTAGCCTGCCTTACTTAATCGGCGACCAACTCGTCGGCCGCAAAATCGCCGTTTCCATTTTCTGAATATACCCCGTCGTCTTCGGTCCAAACGCGATCCAGGCCGGGTCGGCATAAAGCTGCGCCCGTAAATCGTCGCGCTGCTGCATGCTGTCATAGCCCCACATCGTGATCACCTGGTTCAGGGTGCCGATGTCGGACACGAAATAGCCGAGCATTGGCAGGTACTTGGTGTGCAGTGCCAGCCCCTCGGCCTCGTACAATGCCAGGAACGCCGGCAGCATGCCGGGATGCAGGGTGTAGGTGCGTTTTTCAACAATCATGGTTCGTCTCCCCTTACGCGTGGTGGCCGAGCCTAGCCGCGCTTGCGCCTGAAATCAAACATCTGTTAGAAAAGACCTCGGCGTCGTTCACGCTGCAATCGAGGCCCAAGTCCCGATGCCGGAGGAACCAATGATCCAACGCACGCTGTTTTCCGAGGACCATGATATTTTCCGCGCCTCGGTGCGCCGCTTCATGGAGCGCGAACTCGCCCCGCATCACGAGGCGTGGGAGGAAGCCGGCGAGGTGCCGCGCTGGGCCTGGAAGAAGGCCGGCGAGCAAGGCTTCCTGTGCGTTGCCATCCCGGAAGAATGGGGTGGCGCCGGGGCGGATCGTCGCTACGCCATCATCCTGATGGAAGAGCAGGCGCGGCTGAACCTGACCGGGTTGGGCTTTCCGCTGCATTCCGACATCGTGGCGCCCTACATCAACCATTACGGCACCGCGGCGCAAAAGCGCGCCTGGCTGCCGAAAATGGCGACGGGGGACTACATCGCCGGCATTGCCATGACCGAACCGGGCGCCGGGTCAGACTTACAGTCCATCCGCACCACTGCGATCCGCGACGGCGACGACTACATCATCTCCGGCCAGAAGACCTTCATCACCAACGGTCAGACCGCCGATCTGTTCCTGGTCGCCTGCAAAACCGACCGCAGCGAAGGCGCCCGCGGCATCAGCCTGGTGATGGTTGAAGCCGACCGCCCCGGCTTTCAGCGTGGCCGCCGGCTGAAAAAATTGGGCACCCGGGCGCAGGATACCTCCGAACTGTTCTTCGGCGATGTCCGCGTGCCAGCCACCAACCTGATTGGCGAGGAAGGCCGCGGCTTCGCCTACATGATGCAGGAACTGGCCTGGGAACGCATGCATGTCGGCATCCAGGCGGTATCCTGCTGCGAGGCGGCGCTGGACTGGACCATCGACTACACCCGCAACCGCCAGGCCTTCGGCAAGCCGGTGATCGACTTCCAGAACTCCCGCTTCAAACTGGCCGAAATGAAAACCGAAGTGCAGGTCGGCCGGGTGTTTCTCGACCGCTGCCTGGAACTGGTGCTGGACGGCAAGCTCGATACCACCACCGCCGCGATGGTGAAGCTGTGGACCAGCGAAATGCAAGGCAAGGTGCTCGACGCCTGCCTGCAACTGCATGGCGGATACGGCTTCATGTGGGAATACCCGATCACCCGCGCCTTCGCCGACGCCCGCGTGCAGCGGATCTACGCCGGCACCAACGAGATCATGAAGGAACTCATCGGCCGGTCGCTGTAGCCAGCGCGCCGGCCAACAAGGGAGGAAGACCATGCGTCGTCTTGAAGCAAAGCTCGCCGTCGTTACCGGTGCGGCCAACGGCATCGGCCGCGCCACCGCGCTGCGGTTTGCCGCCGAAGGGGCCAATCTCGCCATCCTGGATTTGGAAGCCGACGGGCTGGCGGCAACGGCGGAACTCGCCCGCCAGGCTGGCGCCAAAGTGCTCACCATCACCGGCGACTGCACCGATGAAGCCCTGGTCGCCGAGGCCTTCAAACGCATCTATGCCGAATGCGGCTTCGTCGACATCCTGATGAACAATGTCGGCCAGAGCGCCCGCGAGCGGGCATCTGAATTTTACGCCTCCTCGTCGGATGTCTGGCGCTTCGTGCTCAACGTGTCGCTGATGTCCACCATGATCGCCTCACGCCAGGTGGTGCCGGCAATGCGAGAAGCCGGCCGCGGCAAAATCGTCAACGTCGCCTCCAACGCCGGCATGGCGGGGGAAGTCGGGCTGTCCGAATACGCGGCGGCGAAAATGGGCGTGATCGGCTTCACCCGCTCACTGGCGCGGGAACTGGCGCCGTTCAAGGTCAACGTCAACGCGATCTGCCCCGGCGTCACCAGGACCCGCGTGCTGGAACGGATTTCCGATGAAATTCTCGACGGCATCCGCAAATCCATCCCACTCGGCTTCTTCGCCGAACCCGAGGACATCGCCGCCGCCGTCGCCTTCCTGGCCAGCGACGACGCCCGCTACATGACCGGCCAGTCCGTGGTCGTCGATGGCGGCCGCTGGATGGTCTAGCCGGCTTGAACCCAGGCTGATTTCGAACTAACGTTAGAAAAATCACGCGGCCGGGCGAATCCCGCCGACCGCTTCCGGGAGCTGAAAATGGTCGATTATTCCGGCTATCAGTACATCAAATTCGAACAAGCCGGCCGCGTCATGACGGTGACGTTCAACCGGCCGGAGGCGCTGAACGCCATGACCGCCGAAATGCACGAGGAAACCTCGCGCATTTTCACCGATCTCGGCATGGACCATTCCATCGACGTCATCATCCTGACCGGTGCCGGCAAGGCGTTCAGCGCCGGCGGCGATATCGCCGGCATGCGCAAGATGTACGATGATACCGAAATCTTCGACCGCTCCATCATGGAAGCGAAGAAAATCGTGTTCGGCATTCTCGACTGCGAGAAGGTCATCATCTGCAAAATGAACGGCGACGCGGTTGGTCTTGGCGCCACTATCGGCCTGTTCTGCGACATCATCTTCGCCGCCGACCATGCCCGCATCGGCGACCCGCATGTGCGCGTCGGCCTCGCCGCCGGTGATGGCGGTGCGGTGATCTGGCCGCAATTGATCGGCTATGCCCGCGCCAAGGAATATCTGATGACCGGCGACCTGGTCACCGCGCCGGATGCGGCTAAGATGGGCCTGATCAACTATTCCGTGCCGGCCGCCGAACTCGACGCCAAAGTGGCCGCCTTTGCCGCCAAGATTGGCGCCGGGGCGATGAAGTCGATCAAATACACCAAAACCGCGATCAACATCGGCCTCAAGCAGCTCGCCCATTCCATGATGGATAGCTGCATGGCCTATGAGGCACTGACCAATCGGACCAGCGACCACCTGGAAGCGATCAACGCGTTCAGCGAAAAGCGCCGGCCGAAATTTACCGGCCAGTAAGCGGGCAAGCGTCGACAGAACGGGAGGCACGGTCGTGAATTTCGGCGAACCTGAACACGTTACCATGTTACGCGACAGCATCCGCCGGATGCTGGAACGCCATGCCCCGCGGGAGCAGATGGCCCAATGGGATGCCGACGACAAGGTACCGCGCGCGCTGATGGAACATATCAGCGCGCTCGGTGTATGCGGCATGACGGTGCCGGAGGAATATGGCGGCTCCGGCCGCGACATTCTGGCCACCATGGTAACGGTGGAGGAGTTGTCGCGCCGGTCGATGGTGATCGGCACGCTCTACCTGATGAATGCCTGCTACGGCAGCATGAACATCCTCGCCTCCGGCAGCGAGGAGCAAAAGGCCCGGCTGCTGCCGCGCCTCGCGGCGGGGGAAATCCTATTCGCCTACGGGCTGTCGGAACCGGATGTGGGCTCCGACCTTGCCAGCGTGAAAACCCGTGCCGAATTGCATGGCGACAAGGTCATCATCAACGGCAACAAGCGCTGGTGTTCCGGCGCGGAAAGCGCTGATTACATCTACGCTTTGGTGCGTTCGGGTGACCCGGGCGCGCGCTACAAAAACCTGTCGCTGGTGCTGATCCCGCCCACCGCCAAGGGCGTGACGTTGCAGCACGTGCCGGTGATGGGCGCGCGCGGGCTGAACACCAACGATGTCAACTTCAACAATGTCGAAATCCCCATCACCGACATCGTCGGGGGCGCGGAGGGGTGGAACCAAGGCTGGTCCAAGCTCGCCGGCCCGGCATTGGAGGTGGAAAAGCTGGAAGTCGCCGCCATGGCGCTCGGCATCGCCGCCCAGGCGGTGGACGATGCGTGGGAATATTCCCAGCAACGCAGCCAGTTCGGCCAGCGCATCTGCGCCATTCAGTCCATCCGCCACATGCTGGCGGACGTGCAGACCAAGCTCGCCGCTGCCCGGTTGATGCTCTATCGCGGCTGCTGGCTGGCAGACAACAACCTGCCGTGCAGCGCCGAAACCTCGATGGCGAAGATGTATGTCTGCGAAACCGGGCTGGACATCGTGCTGACCTGTCAGAAAATTATGGGCGCCTATGGCTACGCGCGCGGTTTCGACATGGAACGCCATGTGCGCGACATGCTGTTGATGCCGATCATCGGCGGTTCGACCGCGATTCAGAAAAACAACATCGCCAATCGGATGGGGCTGCCAAAGTCCTGAACGATGGCGTGGAGGGCGGCACTATGATCGAGACGCTGGGCGATATCCTGCGCAACAACGCCTACAAGTTTCCCAACGAAACCGCCTATGTGTTCGGCGATCACCGGATCAGCTTCGGCGACCACCACGCCCGCGCCGCGCGGTTGGCCTCGGGGCTGTACAAACTCGGCCTGCGCCGGCAGGACCGGGTGTCGATCCTGGCGCAGAATGCGATGGAATATATGGAAACCTATGGCGCCTGCGCGCTGACCGGTTTCATTGCGGCAACGGTTAATTTCCGCCTGGCGCCGCCGGAAATGGCCTACATCCTCGCCGATGCGTCACCACGCATTCTGGTGTTCGAAGCGCAGTACGCCGCCGCTATCGCCCAGATCAAACCGGGCCTTACCAGCATCGAAACCTATATCTGCATCGGCGGCCCAAGGCCGGACTGGGCGCTGGACTACGAGGCGGTGTTGGTCAGCGGGGATGTCGAGGGCGCGCCGGACCGACCGTTGCCGGATGAGATCATGCATCTGATCTACACCAGCGGCACCACCGGCCGGGCCAAGGGCGTGATGCGCAGCCATCGCGGCGATGTCGCCGTCGCCCAGCTGATGGCGACCGAGCTTGGGCTGATCGTATCCGATCGGCTGCAACTGATCATGCCGATGTTCCATGTCGGCGCCCGCTTCCTGCAACTCGGCGCGCATCTGCGCGGGGCCACGGTAGTGTTGCATCGGGACTTCAATCCGCCTGAGATCGTCGAGACCATGGTGACCGAGAAAGTCACCATGACCCATATGGCGCCGACCATGGTGCAGGCGGTGCTGGCGGTGCCGGGGATTGAGACCGCCGATCTGTCCGCGCTGCATACCATCTGCTACTCCGCCGCCCCGATGCCGGTGCCGCTGCTGCGGCGCGGCTTGCAGTTGCTCGGCCCGGTGTTCCTGCAACTCTACGGCATGACCGAGGGCGGCGGCACCACGCTGCACAAGCGCCAGCATCTGCCCGATGGCTCGCCCGATGATGTGAAGCGGCTCGGCTCCATCGGCCAGGCGGCGCCGAATGTCGATGTCAAAATCGTCGATGATGAAGGCCGCGAATTACCGTCCGGCCAACCCGGCGAAATCCTGACGCGCACCGCGAGCCACATGGTCGGATACTGGAACAATAGTGCCGCCACCGTCGCCGCCTTGCGTGGCGGCTGGTACCATACCGGCGACCTTGGCTATCTCGACCATGAAGGCTTCCTCTATCTGGTCGACCGCAAGAAGGACATGATCATTTCCGGCGGGGAAAACATCTACTCGCGCGAGGTTGAGGAAGCGCTGGCGACCCACCGCGCCGTGCACGATGTCGCGGTGATCGGCGTGAAAGACGACTATTGGGGCGAAACCGTGCGCGCCATTGCCGTTCTGGTGCCTGGCCAAACCGCGTCCGAAACCGAATTGATCGACCATTGCCGCAGCCAGATCGCCAGCTACAAAAAGCCGAAATCAGTGATTTTTGTCGACGATCTGCCGCGCCTGCCGAGCGGTAAAATCAACAAGGTGATCCTGCGCCAGTTGTATGGCGCCCCGACAGAAAAGGCATCGTGATGGAAACCGCCCTCGTCACCGGCGCGGCCAGGGGCATTGGCCGCGGCATTGTCGAACGCCTGGCCGCCGACGGCTACCGCGTCATCGCGCTGGACCGGCGGGACGACGTGCTGGCCATGGCGGCGGAACTGAGCGCCGGCGGCGCGCAGGTGGAAGCCGTGGTGGTGGATGTGCAGAACCGCGCCGCCATTGCCGCCATCATCGAGCGCATTGCGCCGCTGGATGTGATCGTCAACAACGCCGGCATCACCAGCACACGTCGCTTCGAAGACCTGACCGAGGCGGATTTTCGCGAAAATTTCGATATCAACACACTCGGCACCTTTGTCGTCGCGCAAGAAGGCGCGCGGCGGATGCGCAACGGCGGCCGCATCGTCAACATCGCCTCGCGCTCGTTCGCCGGCGCGCCGCAAATGGCGCACTACGTCGCCTCCAAAACCGCCGTTGTCGGCCTGACCCGTGCCATGGCGATCGACCTGTCGCCGCGCGATATCCGCGTCAACGCCGTCGCCCCCGGCGTGGTCGATACGGATATGCTGCATTACATGACGCCGGAACGGCAGCAGGTGATGCTCAGCCTGCAACTGCTCGGCCGCATCGGCCAGCCCGAGGATATCGCCCGTGCGGTGGCGTTCCTGGCTTCACGCGACAATCGTTACATCACCGGGCAGGTGCTGATCGTCGATGGGGGCCGGTCGCTGGGGCAGGGGCAATTGCCGCCTGAGGCTTCGCCTTATAATTGATATGGCTAGGCGGCTGAAGGGAAGTTGTTCTTTTTGTGAACAAAAAGAACCAAAAAAACGTCATCAATTCCTTGGCTTCGCCGTACATCCCCTGGTCGGTGGGGGAGCATGGAGTCAAAGTTATAGGAGTTTTTTGCTCCTTTTTTCAAACAAGGACTGCTTAAACTTAGCCTGAGGACCCGCCCCCCGGCACCGCCAGCCCATCCATCACAATGGCGGCAAACCCGCTGGCCACATCGTCGATACTGCGGCTGCCCGGCTTGAACCACTCGGCGGTCCAGTTCAGCGCGCCGAGGATCAGCAGCCGCGCCAGGGTCAGATTGGCGTCGGCGCGGAATTCGCCGCGCTTTTGCGCCGTGGTGAGAATTTCCCGCCACATCAGCCCGTAGGGATCGCGCAGTTTCTGATGTTGGATGCGGATGGCTTCCGGCACTTGCCCGTAAACCCGGCTGGTTGCCAGCGAGTAGTCGCCATTGGCGATGATGGTGGCCACATGGGTGCGGAAGGCCACTTCCAGCCGCTGGCGGCCGGTGGCCTCGGCCGGCAAGGCGGCGAGTGCGGTTTGCATCGCCTCGATGGCCGCATTCATGCCCAGGTCGAGCACGGCGCTGATCAATTCGTCTTTCGATTTGTAATGATAATAAAGACTGCCGGCTTTCAGCCCGGCTTCCTCGGCAATCACCCGCATTGTCGCGCCGGCGTAGCCGTAGTCGCGGAAGATACGGGCGGCAGCATCCAGCACACGTTTTTGCGAAATGGCGGATTTGGCGAGGGGCTTGGTCATTGTCACAGCATATTACGTCGGGGCCGGGCGGAACAGAATGCATTCTAACGTCTGGCAGAATTTATCGGGTTTTTCTAACTATTGTTCGGTTTTGCTCTGGTGTAGCCTGCGGTAAAGGATTTGGAGGAACGAATGCCCGGCATTGCGCAAACGCTGGCCGACATGCTCGACAACAACGCCTGGAAATATCCCGATGAAATCGCCTTCGTGTGGGGCGACCAGCGCGTGTCGCACGCGGCTTTCTTGCAGCAGGCCCGCCGCCTGGCGCATGCGCTGTTCCAACTCGGGCTGAAGCGGCAGGACCGGGTGGGCATCCTGAGCCAGAATTCACTGGCGTTTCAGGAAGTCTACGGCGCCTGCGAAATCTCCGGCTTTATTTGCGCGACGGTGAACTGGCGCCTGGCGGTGCCGGAAATGGTCTACATCATCAACGATGGCGGGCCGAAAGTTTTGCTGTTTGAAGCGGCCTATCGCGACACGGTGCTGGCGATGCGGGCGCAGTTGACCAGCGTTGAGCATTTCATCTGTATTGACGGCGCCCCGGCGGGGGATTTCGCGCTGGATTATGCCGGGCTGATCGCGGCCGCCGATCCGGCAGGCGTGCCGTTCCGGCCGCGCCCGGAGGATATTGCGTTTCTGATCTACACCAGCGGCACCACCGGGCGGCCGAAGGGGGTGATGCTGACCCATGCCGGGCAGGTGGCTGCCGCCGAAATCCTCGGCTCTGATCAGCGGAACTGCCCGGCTGACCGGCTGCTGATTATGATGCCGTTGTTTCATATCGGTGCCAAGATTATCCAGCTTGCCCAGCACTGGCGTGCCGGCACGGTGGTGGTGCAACGCGGCTTCGATGCCAAGGCGGTGCTGGACACGATTGCCGCCGAGCGGATTACCGTCACCCATATGGCGCCGACCATGGTGCAAAGCCTGCTCGACGACCCGGCGATTGAAACGGCGGACACAGCAAGCCTGCGGATGATCGTCTATGCCGCAGCGCCGATGCCGATCCCGGTACTCAAACGCGGCCTCAAGCTGCTCGGGCCGGTGTTCCAGCAGCAATTCGGCCAGACCGAGGGGATTGGGACCACGTTGCTCGCGCATCAGCACCGGCCGGACGGCAGTGCGCGCGACCGGGAAATTCTTACCTCCGTCGGCCAGGTGTCGCCGCGCGTCGGGGTGCGGATTGTTGATGAGCAGGGTGCCGATCTGCCAACCGGGGCGGTGGGGGAAATCCTGCTGACCAGCCCGGGCGTGATGAAGGGCTACTGGAACAACACCGCCGCGACGCTGGAAACCTTGCGCGATGGCTGGGTGCATACTGGGGATGTCGGGCGGTTGGACGATGAGGGCTACCTGTATCTGGTGGACCGCAAGAAGGACATGATCATCTCCGGCGGGGAGAATATTTACTCCCGCGAGGTCGAGGAAGCGGTGGTGACCCATGCGGCGGTGTCTGAGGTCGCGGTGATCGGGGTGGCCGACGCCAAATGGGGGGAGGCGGTGATGGCGGTCGTGGTTGCCAAACCCGGCACGACCCCGACTGCGGCGGAGATTATCGACCATTGCCGCACCCTGATCGCCAGCTACAAAAAGCCCGGGCATGTGGTCTTCGTCGATGAAATTGTGAAGCTGCCAAGCGGCAAGATCGACAAGGTTCGGTTGCGTCGGCTGTACGGTACCAAAACGAACTAGGGGGTCCAGATGCTCGAACTCTTCTCGCTGCGCGACAAGGTTGCGGTGATCACCGGGGCCAGCCGCGGGCTCGGTCGGCCGATGGCCAAGGGCCTGGCCGCTGCTGGGGCGCATACCGTGCTGGTGGCGCGCGATGCCGCTAGGTTGAATGCGGTGCGCGACGAGATTGTCGCCGCCGGCGGGCAGGCCACCGTGCTGGCGCTGGACCTGACGGATGAAGTAGCCATACGCCAAGGCGTGCGCCACATCGCCGGCACGCTCGGGCGCGTCGATATTTCGGTCAACAATGCCGGCATCATCAACTGGCAAAATGTGCTGGACAGCGATCTGGCGGGGTGGTGTACCCTGACGTCTGGAAATTCAGTTTGCGGCCTGGGCGGTGTAGGCGTTCCAACGACCAAGAAGGAACCCCACACGATGCCTGACACCCACGATAGGATCATCGACG
>CAITOL010000014.1 GCA_903893975.1 uncultured Rhodospirillales bacterium
AATGATACGGCGACCACCGAGATCTACACCAGGACGTACACTCTTTCCCTACACGACGCTCTTCCGATCTACCTGGGCTGCACGAATTTGCTCGCAGCGGGATCGCAAATTAGTTAGATATTATGACTATGACGTTGTCCCCTGCCCCGCCGAGCGTGATGGAGGCCGTGCCAGAGTTGGCGCGGCGCCTCGGCTTGATTGTGGCGGGGCTGGCCGAAGTGGTGGCGCGGCGTTTTTTGCGCGATCCGAAATTCATGTGGGTGATCGTGCCGCTGTGGCACTGGCTGCATCGGTCCGCGCGGCGCTTTGCGCGGGTGACGCTTCGGCCTGCGGCGCCGCGCCGGCCTAGGGCCGCACGCGCGGGCGTTGGGCCGCGTGCGCGGGTGCGCCTGCCGCAGCGTAAAGCCTGGCTGGTGCAGGCATTGGGGTATGAGGCCGCGGGCTATGGGTCTCAACTGGCGTATTTACTGGCAGAACCGGACATGCAGGCGGTGCTGGCGGCAGTGCCGGCCGCTGGGCGGATATTGCGGCCGTCGTGCTGGATACTCTGCGTGACCGCGCCAAAGCTGCCGGCGCGGCAGGACGCGCCCGCGCCGACACCATGCGAGGTGGCGCCACTGGAGGTGCTTTTGGGACCGTTACTGCCGGCGGACGGGGTTTGTGGCCTTGCGCGCGATACGGTGTGCGCAGATGTAGCGCCGGATATTTCACGAAAACGCTAAGCGATGCTGCGGATTTGCTTGATTATTTTGTTTCGATATCGAAAAAATATGTGGTTAACCGACGGCGGCCTTGCGGGCGCCGTTGCGGAGCAGCAGGAATTCGCGGCCGACTTTGACCATGGGTGTGCCGTCATATTCGACGATATCGGCGGTGGCGTAGGTTTCCGCCCAGGTGTCGGGGATGAAACTGCCGGTGCCGATGACGTCGATGGGGGCTTTGGCGTCTGCCATCACCCGGCATTTGTCGACGCCGAAGCCGGAGGAGACGACGATGCGCACTTTCGGGAAGCCGGCGGCGTCCAACGCTTCGCGCATACGCCAGATTGCCGCGGCGGATACGCCGGTGCCGATGAGGTAGCGCAGCTCGGTTTCGCTGCGATAGCGGCGGATGGCACCGGGGGCGTGCCGTTCCAGCACCGCGTAGCTTTCCGCCGGGTCCAGGCCTTCGAGGAAGCGGCCGCCATGGGTGTCGAGGCGCAACTGCATCCGGCCGGAATGGGCGAGATCGGCGAAACGGCGGCAGACCGCCAGACCGTCGGTGACTTCGTGACCGAAATAGTCGACCAGGACGGTCAGCACTTCCTCGGGGAAGGTTTCGTGGAACATTTCCGCCGCGCGCACGGTGCTGCCGGCATAGCCGATCAGGGCATGCGGCATGGTGCCCATGCCGCGCGGGCTGCCGTACCAATGCGCCGTGCCGTCATTGGCGTTGCCGACGAAGCCCTTGGCACCTTCCTTTTGCGCCGCCGCACTGCCGACCGCCGCGCCATAGGCCATCATATCCTGCATTTCCGCGCCGGCGCAGTGCCGTGCATCCATGGCGAGGAAGGCGACGCCGGGCAGAGACAGGCACATCTGATAGGCGTTGTGCGCCGCCACGCAGGCCGGTCCGATCTTTTGCAGCATGATCGTCTCGAGATCCGAGAGCAGGGAGAAACTGCCGCTGATATAAACCAGCGGCTCCCCCGCACCGGTCCAGCTACCTTCGGGATGAGTCACATTGATTTCGAAGCGGGTGCCGCGGGCGGCGGCCACTTCGTTGATCCAGTCCAGCATCAGGCGTGGTGCAGAGACCACGGGACGGCGCAAGAACACCGCGTAGGTGACCCGACGGTCGCCGAAGCGTTCCACCACCTGACGGGTGCGATTGAAATAAACATCCGTGCGGGCGGCGATATCGGCGGCCAAGCCAGAAGGCGAGGTGTCCATGCGACCGATCCTATTGGGCTGCGACGGCCTGTGGCAGGAAGTCTCGCCGGCGCTTCAATTCCTCGGAGACCAGGAAGGCGAGTTCGAGGGATTGTTCGGCGTTCAGGCGCGGGTCGCAGAAGGTTTCGTAGCGGTCGCCCAGGTCGGCTTCCGACAGGCGATGGGCGCCGCCGATGCATTCGGTGACCTCTCGCCCGGTCATTTCCACGTGCACGCCACCGGCCCAGGTGCCTTCGGCGCTGTGCACGTTGAAGAAGCCGCTGACCTCGCGCAGGATCGCCTCGAAGTTACGGGTTTTGATCTTGCTGGCGGTGCTGATGGTGTTGCCGTGCATGGGATCGCAGAGCCAGACCACCGACTTGCCGGCGCGTTTGACCGCGCGCACCAGCGGGGCGAGCAAGGTTTCCACCTTGTCGGCGCCCATGCGGCTGATCAGCGTCAGGCGGCCAGGCTCGTTGGTCGGGTTCAAAGTGTCGATCAGGCGGAGCAAATCGTCGGCGGTGGTGGTCGGGCCGACTTTCAGGCCGAGCGGGTTTTTCACCCCACGCAGAAACTCGACATGCGCGCCATCCGGCTGGCGCGTGCGGTCGCCGATCCAGAGGAAATGCGCCGAGCAGGCGTACCAGTCGCCCGAGGTCGAATCGACCCGGGTCAGCGCCTGCTCGTAGGGCAGCAGCAAGGCTTCGTGGCTGGTGTAGAAATCGGTTTCGCGAATTTGCGGCGTCGAACGGCTGTTCATGCCGCAGGCGGCCATGAAGGCGAGGGTTTCGTCGATGCGCGCGGCGAGGTCTTGGTAGCGGGCCGCCAGCGGGCTGCGGGCGGCGAATTCGAGGTTCCAGCGGTGCACTTCGTGTAGATCCGAATAACCGCCCGTGGCGAACGCACGCAGCAGGTTCAGGGTGCCGGCGGACTGGAAGTAGCCCAGTTCCATCCGCGCCGGGTCTGGCACGCGGGAGGCGGCATCGAAGGCCGGGCCGTTGATGATGTCGCCACGGTAGCTGGGGAGGGTGACATCGCCAATCGTTTCATGATCGCTGGAGCGCGGCTTGGCGAACTGGCCGGCCATGCGGCCCATTTTCACCACCGGCACACCGGCGCCGAAGGTGAGCACGACGGCCATTTGCAGCAGCACGCGGAAGGTGTCGCGGATGACGTTGGCGGTGAAGTCCGTATAGCTTTCGGCACAGTCGCCGCCTTGCAGCACGAAGGCGCGACCATTGGCGACCTCGGCCAGGGCGGCCTTCAGGCGGCGTGCTTCACCGGCGAAGACCAGCGGCGGATAGAGCCGTAGCTTGGCTTCGACATCCGCCAGACGGGCGAGGTCCGGATAGGTCGGCATTTGTTTGATCGAATGGTTCCGCCACGACTCCGGCGACCAGGCTGCATTCATGAACGTCTCTCCGCGGCCACCCGGTAGCTCCGGGTGGTTCAAGCTGGGCAGTTTAACCACTGAAGATGCGGGTTTGGCTACTCCGCCGCCTTGGCGGCTGCCGCGCCGGCAACGCGGGTGCGGGTTCGCATGGTGACGAACTCCTCCGCCGCTGTGGGGTGGATGCCGACCGTGCGATCAAAATCGGCTTTGGTGGCACCGGCGTTGATGGCGACCGACAGGCCTTGCAGGATCTCCGGCGCGTCCTCCCCCAGCATATGCGCCCCGACGACGCGTTGGCTTGCCTGATCGACGATGAGCTTCATCACCGTTCTGCGGCTGCGGCCGCTGAGGGTGTGGCGCATGGGGGTGAAGCTGGCCAGGTAGATGTCCGCCGGGCCGTTGGCGGCGGCCTGGGCTTCGGTGAGGCCGACCGTGCCGATGGGTGGCGAGGAGAACACCGCCGTTGCCACCGCGTCCAGATGCCAGATTCGCGGGCCGGGGCCGAAGAGCCGGTCGGCCAGCGAATGGCCTTGCGCGATGGCCACCGGGGTGAGGTTCAACCGGTCTGTTACATCGCCGATGGCGAAGATGTTGGGCTGCGAGGTTGCCATCTCCGCATCGACGACGATGGCGCCGTTCGACCGGGTTTGCACCCCGGCCGCATCCAGGCCGAGGTCAGCGGTGTAGGCGTGGCGGCCCATGGCGGCGAACAGGAGATTGGTTTCCAACTGGCTGCCATCGGACAGCGTCACCAGACGCCCGTCGGCTGTGGCGGTTACCGTGGCGACGGTGCGCTCGCGGATGACGTTGATGCCTTGCGCCAGCAGCGCGGCGTCGAGCCCTTCGCGGATATCCTCGTCAAAGCCGCGCAAGGGCAGCTTCTGGCGGAACACCAGATCCACCTGCGCCCCGAGCCCGGCGAAGATGCCCGCGAATTCGACGGCGATGTAGCCGCCGCCGAGAATGGTGATGCGTTTGGGCAGTTCGGGGAGATAGAAGGCATCGTCGGAGACGATGCAGAGATCCGCACCGGGGAAGTCCGGTCGGGTTGGGCGGCCACCGGTGGCGATGACGATCCGGTCTGCCGTGACCCGCTTGCCGCCGACATCGAGCGTGTGGGCATCGATCAGCACGGCACGGGCATCGAACATGGTGCAGCCGGCACCGTCCATCATGCGGCGATAGGCGCTGTTGAGCCGGTTGATCTCCTTGTCTTTCGCGGCGATCAGGGCCGGCCAGTCATGCCGGCCCAGCTGCGTGTCCCAGCCGAAGCCGCGACTTTCCTGCACAGCGCCAGCATATTCGGCGGCCATGACCAGCAGCTTCTTCGGCACGCAGCCGATGTTGACGCAGGTGCCGCCCCAGAACCGCTCCTCCGCCACCGCAACTTTGGCGCCATGGCCGGCAGCAATGCGGGCGCAACGCACCCCGCCGGAGCCGCCGCCGATGACGAACAGATCGAAATCGTAGCTCACGTGCCGATCCCCCCGATGGCGAGGTATTTGACCTCGAGATACTCGTCGATGCCCTGATGCGAGCCTTCGCGACCCAGGCCGGAGGATTTCACGCCGCCGAACGGTGCCACCTCGGTTGAGATGATGCCTTCGTTGATGCCGATCATGCCGTATTCGAGGGCCTCCGCCACGCGGAAGATGCGGCCGACATCGCGGGCATAGAAGTAGCTGGCGAGACCGAATTCGGTGTCGTTCGCCAGTTGGATCGCCTCGGCCTCGGTCTTGAAGCGGAAGAGCGGGGCAACCGGGCCGAAGGTTTCCTCGCGGAAGATCATCGCATCATGCGGCACATCGGCGAGCATGGTGGGTTGGAAGAAATTGCCGCCGCGAGCATGGCGCGCGCCACCGGTCACGATCCGCGCGCCGCGTTGCACGGCATCGGCGATGTGTTCCTCAACCTTCAGCACCGCCTCGGCGTTGATCAGCGGCCCTTGGGTGACTTCGGCTTCCATGCCGTCGCCGACTTTGAGGGCTTCAACCGCCGCTTGCAGCTTGGCGGTAAAGGCGTCGTAGACACCGTCTTGCACCAGCAGGCGGTTGGCGCAGACGCAGGTTTGCCCGGTGTTGCGGTATTTGCTGGCCATGGCGCCGGCGACCGCTGCGTCCAGATCGGCATCGTCGAAGACGATGAACGGGGCGTTGCCGCCGAGTTCCATACTGGTCTTTTTGATCGTCGGCGCACATTGCGCCAACAGCTTGGCACCCACCTCGGTGCTGCCGGTAAAGGTGAGCTTGCGCACCAGCGGATTGGAGGTCAGTTCGCCGCCAGTCGGTCCCGAGGGGCCGGTGATCACGTTGCAGACCCCGGGCGGCATGCCGGCACGCTCGGCCAGCACCGCGATGGCGAGGGCGGAAAAGGGCGTTTGGCTGGCCGGGCGGATCACCCCGGTGCAGCCGGCTGCCCAGCCGGGGCCGGTTTTGCGGGTGATCATCGCGGCTGGGAAGTTCCACGGGGTGATCGCGGCGAAAACGCCGAGTGGTTCCTTGGTGACGACAATGCGGCGGCCGCGCGCGTTTTGCGGGATCGTGTCGCCGTAGACCCGCTTACCTTCCTCGGCGAACCATTCAATGAAACTGGCGGCGTAGGCGATTTCGCCGCGGCTTTCGGCCAGCGGCTTGCCCTGTTCAGCCGTCATAATGATCGCGAGGTCGTCGGTGTTGGCGAGCATCAGGTCGAACAGCTTACGCAAAATCGCCGCACGTTCCTTGGCCAGCATAGCCCGCCAGCCGGCGAAGGCCCGGTGGGCAGCCTCAATTGCGCGGCGGGTTTCGGTGGCGCCGAGCGCGGGCACCGAACCCACGACCGCACCAGTGGACGGGTTACGCACCGTCAGCACCGTGCCGTTATCGGCCTGCATCCATTTGCCATCGATGTAATTGGCTTCGCGGAACAGGCTGGGGTCTTTGAGGTTCAGGGCGTTGACCTGGTTGAGCATGGTCACTCTCCTTAAGGCCGCTGCGCGGCGTGATATTCGCGGTTCGGCATCATCTCGGTCGCCGAGGCCATGCGATTGGACAGGTTGAAAAACGCGGTGGTTTCCGAAAGATCGAAAATATCCTCGTTGGTTAGGCCCTGCGCCCGCAGACCGTCGCGATCCGCGTCGTCGATGAGGTTCGGGGTGGTGGTCAACTTCCAGGCGAAATCCAGCATGGCGCGTTGGCGTGGGTCCAGCCGGGCGACGCGATAATTCAGCGCCATCATCTCTCCGAGTTCTGGGTCGCCCGAGAGCATCCGCACCGCAGCGCCATGGGCGACGAGGCAGTAGTAACACCGATTGGCCGAGGAGACGACGACGGCGACCATTTCCCGCTCCAGCTTCGAGAGGCCGGATTTGGACAGCATGATGTCGTTATACATCGCCATGAAGTTGCGCAGGCGCTGCGGCTTCAGGCTGTAGGTAGAATAGACGTTGGGCACGAAGCCGAGCTTTTCGACGCATTTCGCCCAGATCGCTTGCAAATCCTCCTCCAGCCCAGCCGGGTCAGGCACACCAAGCAGCGAGATATGGTCGGGTTGCGGCATGGAACGAGAGACCTTTCAACGAACGGGTAGGAGAGGAAGGAGGACGTGGCTCGGGCGGTCAGCATCCATATGCACGGTATTGACCGCAACCTGACGTCGCCGGGCAAGCCCTTCGGGTTCGCCGGTATTTGGGTTGACGTCGAATTTTGGGAAGTTCGACGACGAGATATCCAGCCGCACCCGGTGACCGGCGCGAAAGAGATTGGCGGTTGGCGGCAGCACGAGGCGGATTTGCACGATCTCGCCGGGTTGACGTAGCCGAGGTGTGGTAGGGTCCTCAGCGTAGCGCAAACGAAGAATGCTGTCCGTAAGCAGCATGGCATAGCCTTGCGGATAGTCTGGCGATGGGGGGTAGACGTCGAGCAGCTTGGCGGTGAAGTCGGTGTCCGGTGCGTTCGTGGAAACCCACAACGTGGCCTCAATCGGGCCCACGACCTGCATGTCATCCGTCAGGCACGCCGTTTGAAACGCCAGCACGTCGGAGCGCGAGGCCAGCGGCAGGTAGGGCGGCGTGCAACCGAAAAACTCCGGGGCCTCGACCTGGTTCCAGGCGCCACCGCGCGCGACCGGCTCCAGGCTGGTCAGATTGCCGCCGATGGTCGGCACCGGATGGGCTGGGTCGAAGTCATAGGCGAGGGCGGCGCCGATCTCGACCGGTCGCGTCGGGCTGAGTTGGCCGTCGGATTTGAGGTAAAACGGGGTTGGGGTGGCTTCGGGCGCCGGCCAGTCTGACAGGCTGAGCCAGCGGCCCCCGTGTTGCAGGCGTCCGGCGCTGTCTCGACGGCCGCTGCCGCCGCCCATGGCGAAGACCCGCACCGCAGGCTCTGGGTTCGGTGTGGCGTGGAGCACGGATTGAAAATGACGGAGCCGGTAATGTGCCCAGTCGCCAGCCCAGCTATCGATGGTGGCGGCAGGGCCAAATTCGACGTCACCAAAATGCGTCTGGCTGCGGTCGCCATGGGTCCAAGGCCCCAGGATGAGCCGCTGGGTCCCGCGCTTGGCGGCTTTGAGGCCCGTGTAGTTGCGGGTTGCGGTTAGGGCATACGGGTCGAACCACGAGGACATGTGCACGCAATTCGCCGGGCTGTAGCGGGCATAATAGCCGGCCGCCCAGATGCCGAGTTGCTGCCAGTATGGCCCAAATGCCCCCTGACGCCATTGCTCGAAAAAATAGGCCTCATAGTCCGGGTGATGGCGGAGCGGTGAATGACCGGGACGCCAGGGCATACGGTGGAACCAGGCCCGGATATCCTCTGCCTGCAAGGCCGCGCGCATCACCGGGTCGGCAGCCGCTTCTGGTGAGAGGATGGCTTGCTTATGGGCCCAGGTGGCCTGCTTGAGTTCCAAGGCGCCAAACTGGCGGATGCCCCCCTCCCAGGCATTGGCGAAGCCGCCGCAGTCAAGCACTTGCGCCAGCAGGCCTGGTGGATCGAGGCATCCCAATGCGGCCTGGGTATGGGCGGCGTAGGACAGGCCCATGGTGACGATGCGACCGTCGCACCACGGTTGCGATCGGAGCCAGGCGCAGGTGTCGAAGCCGTCTTCACCGTCGCTGAGGTATTTGATGAAGCGCCCCTCGCTGCCATGGCGGCCGCGTGTATCCTGGAACACGACCGCGTAGCCATGATCGGTGAACAGCTTCGCCAGCGCGTCACGCCCCATTGGCTGAGGATTGGCCGCGGTTAACTCGCTGCGACTGGTCTGGTCGCGGCCATAGGGGGTGCGTTCGAGAACAACCGGAAACGGGCCGGGTCGGTCGGGGCGGCGGATATCCGTCGCCAGCCGGACGCCATCGCGCATGGCGACCAGTTCTGTGGTCAACTGCTCGGGCAAGGTATTTTGCACGTCGTCCTCCGTCAGCCGATCCGCATCAGTTGGGCGCCCTCCCGTCGCAGCCACCCTATTGCAGGTTCGCGATGTTCGGTCAGGGTGTCCACCAAGCCCCAGAAGGCGGCACTGTGGTTCATATGACGGAGATGCGCGACCTCGTGCGCGACAACGTAGTCCTGCACGAAGCCGGGCGCCATCACCAGGCGCCAGCTGAACGCTAGGTCGCGCTGGGATGTGCAACTGCCCCACCGGCTGCTGGTGTCTTTCACGCTGACCCGCCTGGGGGCCACGCCCACATTGCCGGCTTTGGCGACCGCGAGGGTGGCAAGTTGCCGGCGGGCCTCGGCGCGAAAGAAGTCCTTGACCCGCCGCGGCAAAAACTCGGCGCCACCGGAGACATGGATCGCGCCATCGGCGATCTGCACACCGCGCCCGCCGGCGATGTGGACAATGCGATGTGCCACCCCGTTCAGCGGCACCTGTGCCCCATCGACGAACAGCACCAGGCGCGGCAGGGCGGCGAGCCGCGCCTGCACCCAAGCGGCATGGGCGAGCAGTAATTGCAGCCCGGATTGCCGTGATGCCTTGGTGGGTAAGGTCACCACCACGCGCCCGCCGCGCGGATCAATCCGCAGCGAGACCTGGCGGGCACGGTCACTGCGGCGCCAATGCACCTCTGCAGCACCGCCCGGTAGCATCACAGTTTCCGAAGATGGGGATAACATCGCCTGCACTCTGGCCCATCGGGCCGAAGCCAGGCAACCTGACACGAAACCATGCACTGCGACGAGGCCAATGATGCAGCAGCCCTATGACAGCACCGCCGATACGTTGCGCCACATTGCCGCTGTGCGGGCGCGACTGGACGTTTTTGTGGTGGAATTGCTGCGCCGCGGACGGGTGCATGACGCGAGCAAGTTCACTGCGGAGGAGAAACCCGCATACGACGATGCGATCCCCGCCATTGACGGGCTGGCCTATGGTTCACCTGAATACAACGCCGTGGTCGCGCGGGTGCAGCCGGCGCTGGACGTTCATTACAGCCGCAATTCCCATCACCCGCAGTTTTACGGCAACGCAGGCGTGGCGGGGATGGATTTGTTCGATGTGGTCGAGATGCTGTGCGACTGGATGGCCGCCGCGCAACGCAACCCGGCGGATGGTGTGCGGTTAGATATCAACGCCGCAGCCTTTGGCATTGAACCGCAACTCGCGGCCATTCTGGCCAACACGCTCGCCCGTTGGCCGTCAGCGTAGCGCCTGGAAAAAGCTGCGTAGTAATGCCGATGCCGCCTGTTCACGCACCCCGCCCACAACCTCTGGCCGATGCAAGCACCCTGGCGCTGCGAATACGCGCGGTCCGTGCTCCACCCCACCGCCTTTGGGGTCGTAGGCGCCAAAGATCACCCGCCGCAAGCGGAAATGGCTGATCGCGCCAGCACACATCGGGCATGGCTCGAGGGTGACAAACAGGTCGCAGCTCACCAAGCGGGCCGAGCCGCGCGCTTGCGCCGCCGCCCGCAAGGCCAGCAATTCGGCATGGGCGCTGGCATCGTGGTCGCGTTCGACGCGATTGCCAGCCATCGCCAATATCTGCCCATCTGGCCCAAGCACCACGGCCCCTACCGGCACTTCGCCATTGCTGGCAGCCAGCCGCGCCTGTTGCAGGGCTATTTCCATCGGTTCGATCAACACTTCTTGCCTAGCAGCCCGGCTGGAGGCTACTCAACGCTATGACAGACCGCAAACGCCCGCTCATCGGCGTCACCCTGGACAGCGAGTCCCCGGGTGGCTACTCGAAATTCCCTTGGTATGCCGTCCGGCAAAACTACATGAGCGCCATCGCCCAGGCCGGCGGTGTGCCGGTTGCGCTGCCGCATCTGCCTGAACTTGCCGATGCTGTGCTCGACCAGATCGACGGGCTGGTGATTACCGGCGGTGCGTTCGATGTCGATCCGGCGATGTACGGCGACGCGGACCGGCACGGCAAATTGACGCTCAAGGCCGGACGAACCGCGGCCGAGCTCGCGCTGCTGCGCGGCGCGCTGGACCGGAATATGCCGGTTTTGGGGATTTGCGGCGGCGAGCAGTTGCTGGCGGTCGCGTTGGGCGGCAGCCTGATCCAGCATATCCCGGATAGTATCGCCGATGCGCTGGCGCATGAGCAGCCGAACCCGCGCGACGAGATGGGGCACGCGGTGCAGGTTCGTAAGGGCAGCCTGCTGCATCGCATCGTCGGGGCCAGCACGATGGGCGTGAACTCCTCGCACCATCAGGCGGTGCGCGAGGCTGGGCCGCATGCGATGGTGAATGCGACAGCGCCGGATGGGGTGATTGAGGGGATCGAGGATGCTCGCTTCCGCTTTTGCCTGGGCGTGCAATGGCATCCGGAATTCCTGATCGACCAGGGCGACATAAAAATCTTCAACGCCTTTATCGCGGCATGCCAATCATGACCGAAACTGAGGACCTGCCGGAAGGTCAAACGGGCGCTACCCGCCAAGGCGAGCGGATTGCCAAGTTTTTGGCTCGCGCCGGGGTGGCCAGCCGCCGTGATGCGGAAAAGCTGATTACGGAAGGGCGGGTAAGGGTGAACAACATTGTTGTTGTGCATCCAGCGACCTTCGTGGACAGCAAGGATCTGGTGACCGTCAATGGCAAGCTGGTGGACCAGCCGGAGCGTACGCGGCTGTGGCGCTATCACAAGCCGGATGGCCTGGTGACGACCCATCGCGACCCGGAAGACCGGCCGACGGTATTTCAGAAGTTGCCGCCCCATTTGCCGCGCGTAGTCAGCGTTGGGCGATTGGACCTGAACAGCGAAGGGCTATTATTGCTTACCAACGACGGCGCATTGGCCCGGCGGCTGGAACTGCCGTCCAACGGGTGGCTGCGGCGCTACCGTGTGCGGGTCTTCGGTGCGGTGGACCCTGCGACGCTGGCGGCACTTGCCAATGGCATCACCATCGACGGCGTGCGGTATGGTGGGATTGAAGCCGCGTTGGATAGCCGCAAGGGTGATAATTGCTGGCTGACCATGAGCCTGCGTGAAGGCCGAAACCGGGAAATCCGCCGCGTGTTGCAGCACCTTGGGTATCGGGTCTCGCGGTTGATCCGCATTGCGTATGGGCCGTTCCAGCTTGGGTTGTTGGACCGTGGCGCCGTCGAGGAAGTTCCCGGCAAGGTGCTGCGTGAGCAGCTGCCGCATATCGCCTAGCGCCGGGCGATGCGCATTATCGCCGGGCAGTGGCGCGGCCGTCAGCTGATCGCGCCTGCCGGAGCCAATACGCGGCCAACCGCAGATCGGGTGCGCCAGGCATTATTCGACATGCTGTTGCACGCCCCCTGGGCAGGGCGTGACGCGGTCGAAGGGGCGCACGTGCTCGATGCTTTTGCCGGCACCGGGGCGTTGGGGTTGGAATCACTTTCACGCGGCGCTTCGTGCAGTTTCTTCTTTGAGCAGGACCGTACCGCGCTCGCGGCCTTGCGCGCCAATGTGCAGGCGTGCCGGGCCGAGGCGCAATGCCGCATCGTCGCCCGTGACACGTTACGCCCCACGGTCGGGCAAGCATGCAATTTGGTGTTTTTAGACCCGCCTTACGGGCAGGATCTGGTGCCGAAAGCGGTCGAGGCGCTCCGGGCCGCCGGATGGATTGCGGAGGGGGCGTTATTGGTTGTCGAGACCAGCCAGGGTGAGGTGCTTCCCAGCCTTGGGCACTTGCTGGCTGAACGTCAGCACGGCGCCGCACGGCTGAGTTTTTGGCGTTAGCGCCTGCCGAAGAGACGTTCGATCTCGGCTTTCGATAATTTAAGAAAAGTCGGGCGGCCGTGACTGCAGGTGGCCGCGCGCGGCGTTGCTTCCATCTGGCGCAGCAAAGCGGCCATTTCCTCGCGCCCCAGGCGCCGACCGGCGCGGATGCTGCCATGGCAGGCTAAGCGTGCGATCATCGCATCCAGCCGCGCATCGAGCGAGGTGGTTTCGTCCATTTCCGCAAGTTCGTCGGCGAGGTCACGCAGGAGCGGCGCCGGGTCTGGGGTGCCCAGCTCGGCGGGTAGGCCGCGGACGAGGATCGCCCCGCCACCAAAGGCTTCCAACTGCAGGCCCAGTCGCGCCAAATCATCTGCGCGATCAAGCAAACGGGCCACATCCGCGGACGGAAGTTCCACCACCGCCGGGAGCAATAATGGCTGGGCCCGTACGCCTTCGGACAGCAGTTGCTGTCGCAACGCCTCATGCGTCAGCCGTTCATGGGCGGCATGCTGGTCTACGAGCACCAGATTGCCGTCGCCGGTAACGGCGATGATATAGGTATCGAGCACCTGAGCCACCGGCGCCCCGAGCGGAAAGCTCTCGGCTTCTGCGACTGGCTGTGTCGGTGCGAGATCTCGCGCGACCGGCCCGCCGGCAAGTGCGAGTTGCATATCGGCAAAGCCACGCTCAGCCGGCAGTGGTTGCGGCGTATACCATTGCTGGCGCGGCGTTTGCGGTGGCAGCGAGGACGCCATCGCGGGGCGAATGACCGGAGGTGGCGCGGCAAGCCCAGCGCCTGCGGATAACGTGCGCGTGACGGCAGAGATCACAATGCCGCGCACGAGGTCTGGATGGCGAAACCGCACTTCGGCTTTGGCCGGATGCACGTTCACATCCACTTCATCTGGCGGCAGATCGAGAAAAAGGGCGACAACCGGATGGCGCCCGAAGGTTATGACATCGCGATATGCGACCCTAACCGCCGTTCGCAAGACTGGGTCGCTTACCGGCCGGCCATTGACGATCAGCGTTTGGCTGGCAGCGGTTGCGCGGGTGACGGTCGGCGCACAAATATAGCCGGACAAACGCATCTGATCACGCTGCGCGTCCAACGGCAGCAACGCCGCTGCGGCGTCGGGACCCAGCAAGGCGGCCACGCGGCCACGGCGATCTTGGGCGGGCAGGTCGAACAGCAAGCGACCATCACTTTCCAAACGAAAGGCGACGTCGGGCGCGGCAAAGGCCAGGCGCCGCACGGCGGTTTCTGTCGCATCGGCTTCCGCCCGGGGCGATTTGAGGAATTTCCGGCGGGCCGGCGTGGCAAAAAACAGGTCACGCACGACGACCCGCGTTCCCGGTGCCCCGGCGCATGGTGCGACGGGTTGTACCTCGCCACCTTCGACACAGATGCAGGCGGCGCTATCGGCGCTCCGAGGACGCGATGTGATCTCGAGCCGCGCCGCCGACCCGATACTCGGCAGGGCCTCGCCACGAAACCCTAGCGTACTGATCCGCAGCAGATCGTCGTCGGCAAGTTTAGAGGTCGCGTGGCGCAGGATTGCCAGGGTGAGTTCATCGGCGGTCATGCCGCGGCCGTCATCGACAACCTCGATCCGCTCGATGCCGCCGCCGTTAATCGTCACCGAGATGCGTCGGGCGCCTGCATCAAGAGCGTTTTCCACTAACTCCCGCGCCGCCGCCGCAGGACGCTCGATCACTTCCCCGGCAGCGATGCGGTTGACGGTGACATCCGGCAAAAGTCGCAGCACGCCAAACTGGGTTGGCCGTTGGGGCCCAGGGTCACTCATCGAGGAGATGACGGTCGCGGCCATCAAGCCTCGCCGCGCAGAGCCCGAAACCGGTTGACCAGTGCCGTGGTGGAGCCGTTGTGAACCGGCCCTTCGGTCTGGCCGTGCAGCGATGGCAGAACCTGTGCGGCCAGAACCTTGCCCAGTTCCACCCCCCACTGATCGAAGCTATCGACCTGCCAGAGCCAACCCTGCACTGCGACTTTATGCTCATAAAGTGCAATCAGACGCCCAAGGCTAAATGCATCCAACTGACGAAACATGATCGTGTTGCTCGGGCGGTCGCCGCTAAAAACACGGTGTGGCGCGACAGCGTCAATAATGGCTGAAGGCGTGCCGGCTTGGCGCATCTCCTGCTGCACAGCGGCCAAATCTTTCCCGTTCAGCAATGCCTCGGCTTGTGCCAGCGCGTTCGCGACCAGAATGCGGTGGGCATCTGGTCGATCGTGATCCGGCATTGCCACCCAAATGAAGTCCACCGGGACAATCTGTGTCCCCTGGTGCACGAGTTGGATGAAACTGTGCTGCGCATCGGTTCCTGGCTCGCCGAAGATAATCGGACAGGTGGCGCGCGGCACTTTCTGCCCGTTCAGCGCGGTTGCCTTGCCGTTGCTCTCCATCTCCAACTGCTGGAGATAGGCGGGGAACCGACGCAACCGTGCGTCATAGGTCAGGATACATTGGGTACCGTAGCCCATCGCATTGACGTGCCAAATGCCGACCAACGCCAGCAATACCGGCAAGTTTTGCGCGAGCGGCGCGGTGCGGAAATGTTGATCCATCGCATACGCGCCGTCCAGCATGGATTGGAATGCCGGCCACCCTGCGGCCAGCGCCACCGAAAGGCCAATCGGCGACCAGACCGAGTATCGTCCTCCCACCCAATCGCGGAATCCGAAAACCCTATCCGGCGCGATGCCAAAGGCGGCCGTTGCGGCTTTGTTGGTCGAGAGGGCGACGAAATGGGTTTGTATCGCCGCATCCCCCAACGCGGCCGCCAGCCAGTTACGCACGGCATTGGCATTAGTCGCAGTTTCAATGGTGGTGAAGGTCTTGGACGCAACCAGCACTAAGGTCCGGGCCGGGTCCAATTCGCGCGCCAGAGCAGCGAAGGCGTGCCCGTCCACATTGGACAGAAAGCGCGTGCGCATGCGTCCACCGCTGACCAGAGTCAGCGCCTCGGCTGCCATGCTGGGGCCAAGGTCCGACCCGCCAATGCCAATATTGAGCACCGTGTCGAAAGGTAAGCCCGTCGCCCCGACGAGGCGGCCGCTATGCACAGCCTCGACAAAGTCACGCATACGGCGGCGCTCACCGTCGACGAAGGCACTTGCATCTTCAATACCCGTCGACGTGGTGACGCGCAGGCCGGCATTTTCTGGGGCGCGCAAGGCGGCATGCAAGGCGGCGCGTTGCTCGGTTGAATTGACCATTTCGCCCGCAAACATACGATCACGAAACCGGGTGACATCGGCGAGTTTGGCGATGTTCAGCAGTGCTTCGAGGGCCTCAGCATCGATCGAGGATTTGGAGAAATCTAGGGTAAGATCGTCGGTATGCGCCGAAAAATTTGCGGCACGATTTTGATCGTCAGCAAAAAGCGATCGGCAATCGCGGTGTTGCGCCATTTTTCCAAGCGCTGCCAGTCGTTCCCAAGCTGCTTCCAAATTGTCCACGGGCGACATCCGAAACTCTCCCTGCAAGAGTTGTAAGCTAATCGACCGTAAGCTTATTCCATAGGTAGACGATCGCAGTTAGGCGCAGCGCGTAGTCGGGATCTAAGTTTGGCGTGCCGATTATAACGCTGGTGGGGCGCGGGCAATAACCGCGCTTAGAACAGCCAATCAAAAATAGATTTTTTCTTCGGCTGGATGATAGGGGTATCACCGTCAAGTGGGTCCTGACCGAGGGCCGCATTGCTACGCAGGCGTTGCGATTCCTGTGTCGGGTCCACCACAATTCCGGGGCTCGGACGAGCGCGCCAGAACAATAAGCGATCAGTGAAGCTGCGATCAGTTCTTTCGGTTTGCGCTTCTGCGTCAACCTTGGCGCGAATATCCGCAGTAGCTGGCCCGCCACTGGCCTGCAGTAGAGCTTGCTGGCCCGGGGTCATTTGCCCGGCATTGGACGCGAGCGCTGCTCCCGGGGCAAGTGTCGCTTCAGCGGCACTGCGGCTCGAAAGCTCCTGCGGGCGTGTCGCGCCAGGACGCGGCGCCCGCAACGCATAATCCGGCGGCATCGACAATGGCGCCCGTGTCGTGACCATGAACTCGTCTGGCGCTTCACGCACCAAGCCGAAAGTGCGGGTCACATCCGTGCCCGAACAGCCAGACAACAGCGCCATTGCGCCAAGCAGCAGCATCGGGGGTAGCCAGGTGCGGGCAGGAATCTGGTGCATGATGCGCTCTGATTAGCCGTTGGGGGGAATGTCAGCAAGCCGGGAGGGTCGGAGCGAGTCGAGAATTAATATGCCAACGCCGCCAACAATCGCGGCGTCAGCAACATTAAAGACATACCACGACCAGCCCCACGCATGAGCATGGATAAAATCGACCACCGCACCGAAGCGCAACCGGTCGATCACGTTGCCAA
This sequence comes from uncultured Rhodospirillales bacterium, assembly GCA_903893975.1. Lineage (GTDB taxonomy): Bacteria > Pseudomonadota > Alphaproteobacteria > Acetobacterales > Acetobacteraceae > CAITOL01. The sequence continues at coordinate 16,822 of CAITOL010000014.1, forward strand.
TTGCACCGCCTGATACCGAACCGAGGGCGACGGTCACCATTGCCCGGTCGGCCCGGTAAAGCCAAACGCACAGCCCCGCGACAACGGCCAGTGCCGCCACGATGGGGATGGCAGCACTTGCACCTTCGTGGTCATTCAACCCGAAGGTAATGCCGTGATTCCAGACCATGGTGAAATTGAGCATCGGCATCACCGCGACGCTGTGCAACCGCTCCAACTCCAGCACGTATATCACCCAGAATTTGCTTGCCTGATCGGCCAGCAATACCACGATTGCCGCCACGATCCCGGCAACGATCCGGCGCTGATGTGTCATGCGGCCGAGGCGCGTGTGACCAGGCCAGACTCCACCGCGTCATCACAACGCAGACAGAGGCTCGGGTGGCGGGCCTGCGTGCCAACTTCCGGGAGAACTTTCCAGCACCGGGCACATTTTTCGCCTGGCGCGATGGCGGCGGTCACAGCGCTCCCGTCATCACTGAACGCGACACCGGGGACGATCAACATCTCCGCCCAAAGGTCTGGCGACAGCCCCATCTCGGCGACAACATCCGCGCCCAACGTCACGGTGGCCTGCAGCGAGGACCCGATCTTGCCGTCGCGGCGCATCTCTTCCAACGCTAACGTCGCCAGACGACGATGCTCGCGCAGTTGGGTCCAACGCGCTGCCAGGGCCGGATCATGCCAAGCAGCCGGCAAAATGGGGAAATCCTGCAGGTGGACGCTGCTATCCTCACCAAACCGCGCGCACCACGCCTCCTCGGCGGTGAACACCAGCACCGGGGCCAGCCAGTTGGTGAGGCAGCGATGCAGGATATCCAGAACGGTGCGGGAAGCCCGGCGGCGCAGGCTATCCGGTCGATCGCAATAGAGCGCGTCCTTACGAATATCGAAGTAGAAAGCCGAAAGGTCGGAGGCGCAGAAATTGTGGATCGCCGGGTAGACGCCAGTCCAGAGGTGAGACTTGACGGCGCCACGCAGCAAGGCATCGACCTCGGTGGCGCGATGCAGGACATAGCGCTCCAGTTCCGGCAGCGCGGCGTAATCGATTGTTTCGGCCTCGGTGAAGCCATCCAGTGCGCCGAGCAGCCAGCGCAGCGTATTGCGCAAGCGGCGATACAGCTCGGCCTGCTGTTTAAGAATTTCTGGGCCGATGCGCATGTCTTCGCTTGTGTCCGATGACATAACCCAAAGCCGCAGAATATCGGCGCCGAACTTGTCGTTCACCTCCTGCGGGGCAGTGACGTTGCCGAGGGATTTGGACATTTTGCGGCCCTGCTCATCCATCACAAAGCCATGCGTCAGCACGGCTTTGAACGGGGCGCGCCCGCGTGTCCCGACTGATTCCAACAAGGATGAGTGGAACCATCCACGATGTTGGTCCGAGCCTTCGAGATACAGGTCCGCCGGCCAAGGGAGCCCGCGGTCTTCGAGCACGAAGGCGTGGGTGGAACCACTTTCGAACCACACGTCGACGATGTCTTTGACTTGTTCATAGGCGTCTGGATCACGGTCTGGACCGAGAAAACGCGATGCGGGCGATGAGTACCAACAATCGGCGCCCTCGGCCCGGAACGCTGCGACGATCCGTGCGACAACCTCAGGGTCACGCAACGGAGCGCCGGTGGCTTTTTCCACGAACACGGCAATTGGCACGCCCCATGCGCGCTGACGGCTGATGCACCAATCCGGCCGCGTTGCCACCATGCCGCCAATACGATTGCGGCCCTGGTCTGGCACAAAGACAGTGTCGGCGATGGCCTGCATCGCCTGGCCACGGATATCCTCCGGTCCATCCATGCGGATGAACCATTGCGGGGTGGCCCGAAAGATCAACGGTGCTTTAGACCGCCAGGAATGCGGGTAGGAATGGATAATTTTACCGCGGCCGAGCAAGGCGCCCGCCGCAATAAGCGCCGTCGCGACCGGGTCTGCCGCCTTATAGACGTGCATACCGGCGAATAATGGCACCCACGGGTTAAAGGTGCCGTCCTCGCCCACGGTTTCCGGCACTTCCAGGCCATGTGCACGACCGAGGGCGAAATCTTCCTCACCATGCCCGGGTGCGATGTGAACGAAGCCAGTGCCCGCTTCGGTGGTAACATAGTCCGCGCAGAAAACCGGGACATCATGCTCATAACCCTGCCCGGCCAGCGGGTGGGCGCAAATGGTTCCGGCCAGGTCCGCACCGGTGATCAAGCGTAGCACGTGGTGCGTTTCCACGCCCACTTCAGCGCAGATCTGCGGCAGCAATGCCAGGGCCACAAGCATCACCTCGCCATCACGCGCCAGCGACCCTTCCCGGGTGCTATCGACCCGCACCAGCGCGTAATCGAATTCAGCGCCACAGGCGATGGCCCTATTGCCCGGCATTGTCCAAGGGGTTGTGGTCCAGATAACGATTGTGGCGCCATCCAGCCCAGGCACGGGGCTTTGGCGGACCGGGAAACGGACAAAAACCGTGTGCGAGGTGTGATCGTAATATTCGATCTCGGCTTCCGCCAAAGCGGTCTTTTCAACGGGCGACCACATCACCGGGCGCAGGCCGCGGTAAAGTGCTCCATTCATCAGAAACTTGCAGATTTCGTTGACGATTGCGCCTTCGGACGAATGGTCCATGGTGGCATAGCGTTGCGCCCAGGCACCCGCGACGCCGAGCCGGCGGAACTCACCTTCCTGCACGCCCATCCAGCGTGCGGCGTACTGGCGGCACTCGTCGCGGAACTTCAGAATCGGCACCGCGTCCTTGTCTTCGCCGCGCGCCCGGTATTCTTCCTCGATCTTCCATTCGATCGGCAGGCCGTGGCAGTCCCAGCCAGGGATATACAAAGCATCAAAGCCCGCTTTCTGCGCCGCGCGGTTCACCACATCCTTGAGAATTTTGTTCAGCGCGGTGCCGATGTGCAGGTTACCATTGGCATAGGGAGGGCCATCGTGGAGTATGAATTTCTCCCGCCCGAGGCTGGCTGCACGCAGTTTGCCCCAAATATCCTGTGCATTCCAGCGCGCCAGGATCGTCGGCTCCCGCTTCGGCAAATCGCCGCGCATGGGGAAGGCTGTGGTGGGTAGGAAAACGGTATCGCGGTAGTCGCGTGCAGTGGTCTCGGACATGAACATCTCTTGCGGCGATCTGCCGCGTCAGGGGGCGCGAGGGAGGTTGACCCGGCTCTCTAGCGAGAGGCCGGGCGGATAATTCGCGACATGAAGGCCCTGTTCATGCCGACTAATATGCAAAGCGGCAAGGCGACACGTCAAGAATTCGGCGCGCCTCCAGGCAATCTGCGCCAATTTGGGCCTGAAGTTCCTCGATCCCGGAGAATTTGCGCTCGGCACGCAAGAACGCGTGCAGGCTGACGCGGAGCGTCACTCCATAGAGATCGCCGGCGAAATCGAACAGATTCACCTCAAGTCGCGATTCCGGCCCAGCATTCACCGTCGGGCGCCGCCCGATATTGGCCGCCCCGCCAAACTGGCGTCCATCGGGCAGTTCAACCACGACCGCATACGCCCCACGGGCCGGTTCAAGATGACGGCCGAGCGCGATATTGGCGGTGGGGAAACCAATCGTGCGGCCGCGTTTATCACCGTGGGCCACCTCGCCCACAATCTCCCACGGGCGGCCAAGCATTTGGCACGCACGCTCCGGATAGCCATCTTGCAAGGACCGCCGGATGCGCGAGGAAGAAATCGGGCCTGCGTCGTCCTCCAACGGGGCCACGATGGTCAGGCCGATGCCGCGTTCCTCCGCCCGGCGCGACAACAACGCCGCCGTGCCGCCTCGGCGGTGCCCGAATGCGTAGTCCGGGCCACAGATCAGATGCCGCGCGTCGAGGTTTGCAACCAGAACCTGATCGATAAAGTCATCGGCGGACATGCGGCTGAAAGCGGCGTCGAAGGTGAGTTGGTAGACGATGGAGACCCCGTTTTCGGCCAGGAATCGCGTGCGGGCTGCCGGGAGGGTAAGGTGGAATGGGGGATCGTCCGGGCGAAACAACTCGCGCGGATGCGGCTCGAACGTCAGGACTGCCAGCGGAAGATCAGGCCGGGCGGCATGTCCGGACGATATCAGATGCCGATGGCCACGATGCACACCGTCGAAATTGCCCAGTGCAACGCAGGCGCCGCGCGCTTCGGCTGGCACTGCACGCCAATCTGCAAATAGCTGCACCTCAAGCATCGGCCACGTCAGCGCGGGCGCGCGGCATAACGGTTGCCTCCCCTTCAATGACCACCTTACCCGCAACCGTGCAGATAGTACGCAAAGTGGCGCGCTTCTGCGCCTCATCGAGCCCGATCACTTCGACGGTAGCGGTGACCGTATCGCCGATCTTGACCGGGCGGCGAAAATTCAAGGTTTGCGACAGATAGATCGTGCCCGCTCCCGGCAGGCGCGTGCCAAGCACGGCGCTGATCAGGCCGGCGGAGAGCATGCCGTGGGCAATACGCGTCTTGAACCGCGACTTTGAGGCAATTTCCTCGTTCAGATGCACGGGATTGGTATCGGTGGAGACGGCCGAGAACAGCAGAATATCAGCTTCCGTGATTGTCTTGCCGCTGGACGCATGCATTCCAATCGCCAGATCTTCGAAGCAATACCCGTCTTGCATGATCGTCCTTATCGTCCTGCCACTGTCTTTTCCGATGCCTGGGGCGGCACGTCCAGCTTTTAGCCGCATGTTAGACAAACGCGAAATGGGGTGCGATGGTTCGGCCACGCTAACAGAGGATGCCGGGATGTCAGATATCGTTCATGAGTTTGCTGAACTCTTGCTGGCCGCGCGGGCGGATGCGGGCAAGCGTCTGACGGCTTTACCGGCAAATTTGGTCCCAGCCGATCAGGCGACGGCTTACGCCGTGCAGCATCGCGTGGCTGCGGAATTGGGGGCAATTGGCGGCTGGAAGGTCGGTGCGCCCGGTGGATCGCGCGTTTGCGGGCCGCTGCCGCTGTCTGGGGTTCACCCCAGCCCGGCGCATTTACCCGCGGCACAAAATCCGTATCGTGGCATTGAAGCCGAAGTTGCTTTCCGCATGGCCGCCGATTTGCCGGTTCGCTCGACACCTTATAGTCGCGCCGAAGTTGTCGCGGCGATTGGCACCATGCATCCTGCCATCGAGGTGTTGGAATCCCGCTTCGTCGATCCGGACAACTTCGACCTACTGACGAACCTAGCCGATACACAGAGCCATGGCGGGTTCATCTTCGGACCAGGCACGCTGCATTGGCACGGCATCGACCTGAGCACGGTCAAATGCGAGCAATTTGTCGACGGTGTGCTGCAGAAAGACGCCCTCGGTTATCCGTTCGGCGAGATCCTGGACATGATGGATTGGCTGGCAAATATTGGCGCTGTCTGGGCTGGGGGCTTGAAAGCCGGGCAATTTGTGACCTGTGGGTCCTGGACTGGGAAGCAGTGCGTTACGCCCGATGCCAACGTGCGCGTGACGTTCTCGGGCTTGGGTGAGGTCAATTTGCGCTACGTCGCTTAGCCACAAGGCCGCGCGGGACGGCCTAGAAGAATAATTTTGTCTGCCATTGCTCTATCGAGTATTGCTAACAGACCGCACGAGCTCCGGTGAGTGCAGTCGTATCTTGATGGCTAGCAAGCGAGAACAATGCAATGGCAGTGGCCGCCGAACCAACACGTCTGGCATCCCCTGAAATCCGGCGCTTGATCGGCCGCCGTTTGGCCTGGCTTGTTGGGGTCGCGCTCTTGGGGGTGGCTGTTCTGCTCGGCACGACTCTGGCGAGTTACGATCCGTACGATCCGTCGTTTAACACCGCCAACATTCACCCCGTGCATAACGTGTTGGGCTATTTTGGGGCGACGATTGCGGATTTGCTGCTGCAAGGGTTTGGGGCGGTCGGGGTCTTGCCGGTGGTCGCGCTTCTGGCTTGGGCTTGGGGTTTAGCGGTTAATGGCCAGATCGGGCGCGGCGGGATGCTGCTGCGCTTGTCATTGCTGACCATATCACTTCCAGTGACGGCTGCGGCGGCTTCAGGCATTGCCGGCTTGCTCGGTCTTGGGAAGGTGTGGCCGACACCGGCTGGGATCGGCGGGGCTGTTGGCTCAGGCATTGCCGCAACGGCGATGGGGAGCGGCCGCGTTGCATTCGGCCCGATTGGCGGGACGCTGATGCTCGCACTGCTCTGCGTATTGGCCGTGCTGCTTTGCATTATGGCGTTGGGTTTGTCGCGGCGTGAGTGGCGGGCAGCTTCTGCCACGGTCAGCGCGACCGCGCGGGTAACCAATGATCACCTGAGCCGGGTGCGGGAATTTTCGGCACAGCGTGCTGAAAGCCGCAGGCCGCCATCGCTTCAGCCAATGGGGGGTGAACGCACGGACTTCACAGGCAGTGGCGAGGATGATGACGATGCAATTGCATCGCCGATGACGACGCCGCTGGGCAATCGTAAGCCGCTCGCAAATAATGTATCGGACCCGTTTGAGCCCGCCAACGCTCCGGCATTGTTGGGTGTTGGTCGCCCGACCGCGGTTGCGTCCCTCACCGCGCGGGCTGGCCGCAAGGGCACGTCGGTGGTCGGACAACCGCAGTTGGCGCTGGAGCCGGGCTGGCGGTTTCCTTCGCTCGCTTTGCTGACCGCTGCCCCATTGCGCAGCAGCATCGGCGCGCCTGCTGAGGAAGCGCTGATCGCGAATGACCGTCTGCTTGAATCCGTGCTGGCGGATTACGGGGTACAGGGCAAGATCGTTAAGCATCGCCCGGGCCCGGTGGTTACGCTTTATGAGTTGGAACCTGCGCCGGGTATTCGCAGCGCACGGGTAATCGGGCTGGCCGACGATGTGGCCCGCAGCCTTTCGGTCACCGCAGTCCGCATCGCAACCGTTTCAGGGCGCAATGTGATCGGCATTGAAGTGCCCAATAGCCGACGCGAGACGGTTTTCCTGAGTGAATTGCTGTCGGCCAAGGAATGGCAGGACGATAAGGGCAAGCTGTCGATCGCCTTGGGGAAAACCATTGGCGGTGACCCCGTGATCGCTGACCTAGCCCGCATGCCGCATCTGCTGGTGGCGGGCACCACCGGGTCCGGCAAATCGGTGGGCATTAACGCGATGATTTTATCGCTGCTCTATCGGTTGTCGCCCGAGCAGTGCCGGCTGATCCTGATCGATCCGAAGATGCTGGAACTGTCAGTCTACGAGGGTATCCCGCATCTTATGGCGCCGGTTGTTACCGATCCAAAGAAGGCTGTGGTCGCGCTGAAATGGACTGTGCGTGAAATGGAGCGGCGCTACCGGTCTATGAGCCAACTTAGCGTGCGCAACATCGGCGGCTATAACGACCGTGTTACCGAGGCCCGTAACAAGGGCGAGGTGGTGATGCGCCGCGTCCAGACTGGGTTTGACAGCGAAACCGGCAAGCCGACCTTCGAGGATCTGCCGCTGGCGCTCGAACCGCTGCCGTTCATTGTCGTGATCATCGACGAGATGGCCGATTTGATGATGGTCGCTGGCAAGGAAATTGAGGCCGCAGTGCAGCGCTTGGCACAAATGGCGCGTGCGGCTGGCATTCACGTGGTTATGGCCACGCAGCGCCCATCGGTGGACGTGATCACTGGCACCATCAAAGCCAATTTCCCGACGCGCATCAGCTTTCAGGTTATCAGCAAGTTCGATAGCCGCACGATCCTGGGTGAACAAGGTTCGGAGCAATTATTGGGCATGGGCGACATGCTCTACATGGCCGGCGGCGGGCGGATCCAGCGGGTGCATGGGCCGTTTGTGGAAGATGACGAGGTCGAGAAAATCGTCGCCTTCCTGCGGGAGCAAGGTGAGCCGGCATATATCGAAGAAGTGACTGAGGCAAGCGAGGCCGATGATGAGCCCGCGGCCATTGGTAGCGCTGGCGATAGTGAGAAAGGGTTGTTCGATCACGCGGTTGATATCGTCGCGCGCGAAGGCAAGGCGAGCACCAGCTTTCTGCAGCGCCACCTGCAAATCGGCTACAATCGCGCGGCGAAGCTAATTGAGCAGATGGAGAAGGAAGGCATCGTGTCTGCCTCGAACCACGTCGGCAAGCGCGAGGTGCTGGTGCGGCGGCGGGGCGAGAATGAGGATTAACGCTTGCCGGCAACCGTATCCAGCAAGCGCACGGCTGCGGCGCGATCCGCAAAATAAGGATGGGCTGACAGCAATGAACGCAGCACCGTCTCAGCCTTATCCTTTTGACCAGTCGCGTTATATGCATATGCGAGATGGAACTGAAGCGCTGGATCGTTTGGCAATTGACGGCTGGCTTCAATTAACAGCACTAATCCCCGCGTCGCATCACCGGATGTCGTGAGAACCCATCCCAAAGATGCTGCGGACGCGGCGCCGGGCGCGAGAAAATAGGCGCGTTGCGCAAGGGCTTTGGCACGAGGATCATTACGTGTCTGGTAGACCCATGCCAAATTGCTCAAGGCAACCGGGTTATTCGGCTGCCTTTCCAAAACGCCGGCGAGGCGGGGCTCAGCCTCTGTGAACCTACCAGCTTCTAGATCCAGCCCAGCAAGCGATAGCGCAACAGGGATATCATTTGGATGTTCAGTTAGCCATTTCTCAAGGGCGGTGTAGGCGGGCAATTTCTGTCCCGCTGCATACAGCGCGCCGGCATAGCGCAATGTCAGTTCTGATGATGGTGCTGCCGCCAACTGGCTCGCATACGCATCGGCCGCTTCGCTCAGCCGGCCGGCCATCAGATAGACATCACCGCGCAAGTTTCCAGCTGCGGGGAGGTTTGCGGTGTTACGCGCCAATTCACCTGCGGCGGTCAACGCTGCCTCGACTCCAGATGTTTGCAATTCTGTTCTAATGATGGACGCGAGAATATCAGGATCGCCGGGCGTAATGCGCAACCCATCGCCAAGGACTTGCTGCGCCGCCTTGGTGTCTTTGGCGGCCAGCAGCATTGCGACAAGTTGCAGGCGTACGGCCTTATCGGTCGGATTGACCGTAAGCATACGAAGATATGTTTCTCGCGCCTCGGACATTCGCCCAACTGCCTGCTGGGCGCGCGCCTTCACGGCGAGAATAGGCAGACTAGCCGCTTGCTCCTGCGACAAAGAGCGAAGCGTTGTGATCGCCTTTGGTGCTTGACCGTTGGTGGTATAGGCATCCAGTAAAAATGTTGTGAGCTCTAGGTCGTTGGGCGCCGCCTCATGCGCCGTCTCGAGCACGCCTATCGCTCGACTGGAGAGGCCATTACCGAGCAGAATACTCGCCAACGTCGTGGCAGCAAGGCGGTTGCGCGGATCGACTGCAAGCGCCTCGTTTAGAATCCTCTCGGCTTCGTCAACATGGTTCTGCATCGCAGCAATCTTGGCGAGATTGATGCGCGCCATACTCGAGTCTGGGTATGTCTGCACGACGTCTCTAAAGACGGCAGCCGCCGACTGCAGATCAAGCTCGGCCAACCGGGTCATGCCCGTTAGTAGGCCGACATGCTCAGAAAATCCGTCCGCTTGCCGCAATATTTCAAGCTGCGCTTTCGCCTGTTCAAGGTCACCCAACGTTAAGCTTCCGGCCACCGTCGCTTCTGTGACGGCGTCCGTGCTGCTTCGCACCGCCGGTTGCAATGACGTGTCGGCACCTATTGCGGAGAGGCGTGTTTTCTCAAGCAATTCCCGAATTTCGATACTCGCTGGCGCCAAGGCGGTCGCTTGCTCTAACCGTTGAATAGCGGCTTGCTTTTGCCCGGTACGAATTAAAATCTGAGCAAGGGAATAGAGTAAATCCGCATCTACATGGCCTTGTGCGACAGCGGCATTTAGTAACTCGACCGTTTTGTCTATTTGACCGGCGGTGAGATACATAGAACTCAGAAGCTTAACACCGTCCAGGTCGGCAGGGTTTCTGGCGACATACTTGGTGGCCGCATCCAACGCCTGAGCACCCTGCCCCAAATTAGCCTTGACGGTAGCCAGAATATAGAGGCCCCGCGGAAAATCGGCCAAATAAGGGTCTATTTTTTGCAGCACGATGTGTGCCGCACGATAGTCTTTAGCTCGCGCCAAAAGGATTGCACGCAAATATAGAGCGGTCGGATTGTCCGGCTGATCAGCAAGAATAAAGTCGATGTCCAACTTAGCCTGCGCGTCCATGTTGAGGTTGACCTCAAGATGTAATTGCTCACCTGGGGTGAGGCTAACCCTGCGGCGGCCGCCTGTCCAGCACCCTGCCATTCCGTCGGCGGCATTGCAGATTTCGTTTGACACGGTCACAGGTTACTCGATTCTAACTACTGGGTGATCGATGCCCCCG
>CAITOL010000015.1 GCA_903893975.1 uncultured Rhodospirillales bacterium
GAGGACCTCGCGCGAAACCGCACTGACCACGGCCCCGAGAACCTCGCCATCCTGCGAAAACTCGCGCTCAACGTCCTCAGATCGGCCAGACCAGACATCTCAATCCGACGCAAACGTAAACGCTCAGGATGGTCAGACGAATTCGCACGATCAATCATCGGGCAAATGCGATAGCCGTGGGCCAGAGCCTGATGCCGCTGGACCGCGATGGCCTGTTGATGCGCAAATGCGCCGGCAACTACAGGCGGGGTCTGGATATGGCGGTGCATCCTCTTTTGCCGCAATCGGTGGTGCAAGCCGCCGCGGCACGGCGCGGGCGGGCGCATGTCTACGAGCGGTTCGAAGCCGTGAAGACCGCGCTGGTGGTGATCGACCTGCAACGTGCGTTCATGCAGCCGGGCGCGCCTTCGGAAGTGCCGCAGTCGCGCGAGATCGTGCCGACGGTCAACCGCGTGGCGGCGGCGCTGCGCGTGGCCGGCGGCACGGTGGCCTGGGTGCAGGCGAGTTTCGACAAGAAGGGCTGGCCGAATTTCTTCGACCACATGGTCAACCCGGCGCTGTCGGCGCGCATCCTGGCGGCGTTGCAGCCGGGGGCGGAGTTGCATGGGCTGTGGCCTGAGCTCGACGTGCAGCCGGGCGATATCGTGGTGCCGAAATACCGGCTGTCAGCTTTTCTGCCCGGCGCCAGCCCGCTGCCGCTGATGCTGCGCGACCGCGGGGTGGATACCGTGCTGATCGCCGGCTGCATGACCAATGTCTGCTGCGACAGCTCGGCGCGCGATGCGGTGATGACGGATTTCCGCACAGTGATGATCGAGGACGCCAACGCCGCGCGCACCGACGAAGCGCATCTGGCAACGCTGACAACCTTCCTGCAGGCGTTCGGCGATGTGCGCGGCAGCGCCGAGATGATCGCGGCGTTCGCTATTCCGGGCAGATGATGTCGACGAGGGCCGGGCGGCCCTGCCGCACCACCGCCAACGCCTGATCGAGCACGCCAGGCAGGCCAGCCGGATCGCGGGCGGTGAACCCGGCGACGCCGCAGGCTTCGGCCACGCCGGCATGGCTGGGCGCGGGATTGAGCCGGGTGAGCGGCATGACATTGGCCTTCACCGCGTGGCCATCGGGATACATCGCCCGTGTCGCCCGGCCGACGGCGCCCCAGCCGGCATTGTTGAACACCACGCTGAGCGTAGGGATGCGCTCGGCCGCGGCGATCTGATGGCAGGCGACGGGGTTGGCGAAGATGTGGCTGCCATCGCCGACGGCCGCGATCACCTCGCGCTCGGGGGCGGCGAGCTTGACCCCCATCGCCGCCGGCAGGCCCCAGCCGAGCGCGCCGGCCGGCGAACTGCCGAAAAACGTGCCGGGCTCGGTGACATGCATGACCGGGCGGACCAGCGGGTATTCGTTCACCAGGATGGAACCGGGCGCGCGGGCGCGGTCGAGGCAGGCGCTGGCCCAGGCCATGGTCATCCGCGCCGGCGGGGCCTGCACCGGTTGCAGCGCGGCGGCGCGCAGCCTGGCGCATTTCTCAACGCTCTCGGCGGCGGGGCGGGCGGCGGTGCCAAGCTCGTCGAGCAGGGCCTGCAACAGCAGGCGGGGGGCTGCGGGCAAAGTGAGATCGGCGGGGAAACCGCGCACGGGGTAGCGGGCATGCAACGGGTCCTCCCC
>CAITOL010000016.1 GCA_903893975.1 uncultured Rhodospirillales bacterium
CCCAAGCTCCTGTTGCTCGATGAACCGAGCTTCGGGCTTGCCCCGCTGATCGTGCGCGAAATTTTCGACATCATGCGCGAAATCAAGGACAAAGAGGGCGTCGGCATCCTGGTCGTCGAACAGAACGCCAGCCTGGCGCTGGATATTTCCGAGCGTGCCTATCTGCTTGAAACCGGCCGCATCGTCATGTCCGGTGCCTCGGCAGAAATCGCCAAAGATGAGGGCCTGCGTCGGTCCTATCTCGGCTATTAAGGAGACCTGATCATGGACGGCGTACTGCACCAGGTCTTTTCCGGCATCGCCTCGGGCGGCATTTATGCCTCCATAGCGCTCGCCTTGGTGATGATTTTCACCGCGACCCATCACGTCAACTTCGCCCAAGGCGAAATGGCGATGTTCTCCACCTATATCGCCCTCACCCTGATCCAGGCCGGCGTGCCGTACTGGATCGCCTTCTTTGCCACGGTGATTTTCGCCATGGTGGTTGGGGTGATCGTGCAAAAGGTGTTGATGGAACCGCTGATGAACGCCCCGGTGCTCGCCTCGGTCGGCGTGTTCATCGGCTTGCTGTTCATCTTCAACTCCACTGCCGGCTGGATCTTCACCTACACGCTGAAGCCCTTCCCCAGCCCGTTCGGGGAAGGCGGCCCACTCTTCGGCGGCTTCTTCTCCCGCCACGAACTCGGCTCCACCGCCATCACTCTGGTGGTGCTGCTCTCGGTCTGGGCGTTCTTCCGCTTCACCCGGCTGGGGCTGGCGATGCGGGCGGCGGCCTATAACCCCACCTCCAGCCGGCTCTCCGGCGTGCCGGTCGCCACCATGCTGGCGCTGGGCTGGGGCCTGGCCTCGGGCATCGGCGCGATTGCCGGCATGATGGTGGCCCCGATCGTCTTCCTGGACCCGAATATGATGGCCGGCGTGCTGCTCTACGCCTTCGCCGGCGCCCTGCTCGGCGGCATCACCAACCCGCTCGGCGCGGTGGTGGGCGGCTTCATCGTCGGCGTGATCGAAAACCTCGGCGGCGCCTATGTCGTCGGCACCGAGCTGAAACTGTCGATGGCGCTCATCATCATCGTCGTGGTGCTAACCCTGAAACCTGCCGGATTGTTCGGCAAGGTTCTGTCGAGCCGGGTGTAGCAGAATGGGAAACGGAATGCCTCGTATCGCCATCATTCTGGGCTGCATCGCGCTGGCCGTGCTGCCATTGCTGGGCGCCAGCGGCTACCAGCTCTTTCAGCTCACCCTGGTCGTCACCTACGCGGTCGCCATTCTCGGGCTGAACCTCGTCACCGGCTATAACGGCCAAGTCTCGCTCGGCCATGGCGCGTTCTACGCCGTCGGCGCCTACACGACCGCCATTCTGATGGATAAATTCGCGGTGCCCTACTGGGCCACCCTGCCGGTCGCCGCCGTCATCTGCGCCGTGTTCGGCTTCCTGATCGGCCTGCCCGCGCTCCGCCTCGGCGGGCTCTATCTCGCGCTCACCACCTTCGCGCTCTCGGTCGCGGTGCCGCAATTGCTGAAATACAAACTGTTCGACGACTATACCGGCGGCGTGCAGGGCATCGTGATCGACAAGCCCGACGCCCCCTTCGGTCTGGCGCTGAATTCGGACCAGTGGGTGTATCTGTTCACCCTCGCCGTCGGCATCGTCTGCTTCGTGCTGATCGCCAATCTGGTCAAGGGCCGCATCGGCCGCGCCATGATCGCCATCCGCGACCAACCTCTGGCCGCCGAAGCGATGGGCATCGATATCGCCATGCTGAAAACCTACACCTTCGCGGTCAGCGCCATGATCACCGGCATCGCCGGCTCGCTCGGCGCGGTGGCGGTGCAGTTCGTCGCCCCGGATGCCTTCGGCGCGCCGCTGTCGCTCACCTTCTTCGTCGGCTTCGTCGTCGGCGGTGGCGCCAGCATCGTCGGCCCGATCTTCGGCGCCATCTTCGTCGAGTTCATCCCCAACATCGCCGACCAGATCAGCAAGGCCGCCCCTGGCGCGGTCTACGGCGTGCTGCTGATCGCGCTGATGTTCGTCGCCCCCGGCGGCTGTGCCAGCATCGTGCGCAAGCTTGCGGCGCGCATGCCGTGGAACCGCAAAACCACCTGAAACGTTGGCGCGGTTTTCATTCGCCTATCCGTCGCCGCTGCGGCATTGTCAGCGGCACGCCACTTTCGACCGGTCTCGTACAGCACGAGGCGCCGAACCCCTGGGAGAGCACATGAAACGCCGTAGTTTGTTGACCGCCGCCGCCGCCACCCTGGCAACCCCGAGCCTGCTGACCCGCGCCCACGCCGCCACCGCCGTCGGCGTCACCGCCACCGAGATCAAGATCGGCCACATCGTCGCCTATAGCGGCCCGGCCTCCGCCTACGGCGCCATCGGCCGCGGCCATGTCGCGTTCTGGAAAATGATCAACGACCAGGGCGGCATCAACGGTCGCAAAATCAACTTCATCACCCTCGATGATGGCTACGCGCCGCCGAAAACCGTCGAACAAGCCCGCCGTCTGGTGGAGCAGGACGAAGTGGCGTTCCTGTTCAACCCGCTCGGCACGCCGAACAATTCGGCGATCCAGAAATATATGAACAGCAAGAAGGTGCCGCAGCTTTTCGTGGCGACCGGCGCGGAAAAATGGGGCGACTACCAGCACTTCCCGTGGACCATGGGCTGGCAGCCGAGCTACCAGACCGAAGCGCAGATCTATGCGAAATACATCCTCAAGAATAAGCCGGATGCCAAGATCGCGCTGCTGTATCAGAACGACGATTTCGGCAAAGACTACCTCGCCGGCCTCAAGGTCGGGCTCGGCGCGCAGTTCGACAAGATGGTGATCAAAATCGTCTCGTTCGAAGTCACCGATGCGACCATCGACAGCCAGGCCGTCACCCTGAAGGATTCGGGCGCCGATACGCTGGTCACTGCCGCGACGCCGAAATTCGCCGCCCAGATGATCCGCAAGGTCGCCGATATCGGCTGGAAGCCGCTGCACTTCCTCACCCACGTCTCGGCCTCGGTCGGTGCGGTGATCAACCCGGCCGGCCCGGAACGCGCGGTCGGCATCATCACCTCGCAATACGCCAAAGACCCGACCGACCCGACCTGGGCGGACGACAAGGGCATGAACGAATGGCGCGCCTATATGAAGGCGCATATGCCGGATTCGGACGTGGCCGATAGCGGCTACGTGTTCTCCTACGGCGTCTGCCACACCATGCTGCAAGTGCTGAAGCAGTGCGGCAACGACCTGTCGCGGGAAAACATCATGCACCAGGCCGCCAGCCTGAAAGATCTGGCAATCCCGACCCTGCTGCCGGGCGTGCTGATCAACACCAGCGCCACCAACTTCCACCCGATCCGCTCGATGAAGCTGTCGAAGTGGGACGGCAAGACCTGGTCCTTGTTCGGAGACGTTATCACGGGATAACCGCCGCAAACCCCTCCCCCACGCAACGCCGTGGGGGAGACCCCTGGGAGGAAAATACGCATGCAACGTCGTACGCTGCTCACGGCTGCCGCGGCTCTGACCGCACCGGCTATTTTCCGACCCGCCAAGGCCGAAACCTTGGTCGGCGTGACCAAAACCGAGATTAAAATCGGCCACACCGTGCCCTATAGCGGGCCCGCCTCAGCCTATGGCGCCATCGGCAAGGGCCATGTCGCCTTCTGGAACATGATCAACGCCCAAGGCGGGGTCAACGGCCGCAAAGTCAACTTCATTACCCTGGACGATGGCTATGTCCCGTCCAAAACCGTCGAACAGACCCGCCGCATGGTGGAGCAGGACGAAGTCGCCTGCATCTTCAACTCGCTCGGCACCCCGGCGATCTCGGCGATCCAGAAATACCTGCACAGCAAAAAAGTGCCCTGCCTGTTCGTCGCCACCGGCGCCGACAAATGGGGCGACTACGAACATTTCCCGTGGATGATGGGCTGGGCGCCGAGCTACCAGACCGAGGCACAGGTCTACGCCAAGCACATCGCCATGACCAAGCCGGACGCCAAGGTGGCGGTGCTGTATCAGAACGATGATTTCGGCAAAGACTACCCGATCGGGCTGAAAGCGGTCTGGGGCGATAAATACAGCAAATTCGTCGTCAAAGAACTGACCTACGAGGTGACCGACGCCACCATCGACAGCCAGGCCTCCTCGCTGCGCGACAGCGGTGCCGATACGCTGATCAGCGTCTGCACCCCGAAATTCGCCGCGCAGATGATCCGCAAAGTCGCCGATCTCAACTGGAAGCCGCTGCACTATCTCAGCAACGTCTCCGCCTCCGCCGGCTCGGTCATCAACCCGGCCGGGGCGGAAAAGGCGCTCGGCATCATCACCTCGTCGTACGGCAAAGACCCGACCGACCCTATGTGGGCCGATGATCCGGGCATGAACCAGTGGCGCGCCTTCATGAAGGCCCATCTGCCGGACGCCGATCTGGCCGATTCCGGCTATGTGTTCTCCTACGGCGTCTGCCTCACCCTGCTCCAGGTGCTGAAGCAATGCGGCGATAACCTGTCGCGGGAAAACATCATGCGCCAGGCGGCCAATCTGAAGGATGTGATCATCCCCACCCTGATCCCGGGCATCATCCTCAACACCAGCCCCACCAACTACCACCCGATGCGCCAGATGCATCTGACGCGCTGGACCGGCAAAAGCTTCACCCTGTTCGGGGACATCATCGACACCAGCCACTAGACTCTAACCCGCCGATCCGCACGCAGATGCGGACGGCTTTCCGGAGGAACGCCCATGAAACGTCGTACGCTGCTCACCGCAACAGCCGGAGTCCTGGCCACCCCCACCATCCTGCGTCAGGCCTGGGCCGATACCATGGTCGGCGTGACCAAGACCGAAATCAAAATCGGCCACACCATCCCCTATTCCGGCCCGGCCTCGGCCTATGGCGTCATCGGCAAAAGCCACGTCGCCTTCTGGAAAATGATCAACGACAAGGGCGGCATCAACGGCCGCAAGGTCAACTTCATCACGCTGGACGACGGCTACGCCCCGCCACGCACGGTGGAACAGGTGCGCCGGCTGGTAGAACAGGACGAAGTCGCCTGCCTCTATAACTGCCTGGGCACTCCGAACATCTCGGCGATCCAGAAATACGTCAACAGCAAGAAAGTGCCGCTGCTGTTCGTCGCCACCGGCGCCGATAAATGGGGCGACTGGGAACATTTCCCCTGGGTGATCGGCTGGCAGCCGAGCTACCAGATCGAGGCGCAGATCTACGCCAAATACATCCTGAAAAATAAGCCGGCCGCCAAAATTGCCGTGCTCTACCAGAACGACGATTTCGGCAAAGATTACGTCGCCGGGCTGAAAGCCGGCCTCGGCGCGCAATACGACAAGCTGGTGATCAAAGCCGCCTCGTTCGAGGTGACGGACGCCACCATCGACAGTCAGGCCGTCAGCCTGAAGGATTCCGGTGCCGATACGCTGGTCACCGCCGCCACCCCGAAATTCGCCGCGCAGATGATCCGCAAAGTGGCAGATATCGGTTGGCAGCCGCTGCATTTCCTGACCAACGTGTCCGCCTCGGTCGGTGCGGTCATCAAGCCGGCAGGGGTGGAAAAGGCGGTCGGCGTCATCACCTCCGCCTATCTGAAAGACCCGACCGATCCGACCTGGAAAGACGATAAGGGGATGAACGAGTGGCGGGCGTTCATGAAGGAATACATCCCCGATGGGGATCTGGCCGATGGGGGCTATGTCGCCGCCTATGGCTCGGTGCAGTCCATGCTGCAAACCCTGAAGCAATGCGGCGACAATCTGTCGCGCGAAAACATCATGAAACAGGCCACCAGCCTGAAGGATCAGTACATCCCCACCCTGATACCGGGCATCACCGTCAATACCGGGCCGAAGAATTATCACCCCATTCGCCAGATGCAGCTCTCCCGCTGGACCGGCGATCACTGGGCATTGTTCGGGGAGGTCATCGAAGGCGCCGGCTAACCCTTCGCGGCCTCGCCTGCGGCCTGGCGCTGCTGCCCCTCGCGGCGGCAGCGCAAAGCCTGCCCGGGCTCGGGCCGCAGGACCCACGGGTGGCAGCCGATGTCACCCAGCCACCGTGGAACGCGGTCTTGCGGGTGCAAATCCCCGGCGTCGCCGTCTGCACCGCGGTGCTGGTGGCGCCACGCCTCGCGCTGACCGCCGCGCATTGCCTCTATTCCGCCCGCCTCGGCCATTTCGTGCCGCCCAGCGCCGTTCATGTGCTGAACGGCTACGCCAGCGGCGACTTCACCGGCCATAGTCTGGTGCCATCCTACCGGGTGCTGCCGGACTACAACCCGCTCGCGCCCGATGCCACCCGCCCCGGCGACGCCGCGCTGCTGCGTCTGGCCACCCCGCTGATCGCGGTACCACTACCGTTGCTCGATGCCCGCCCCGGCCAGACGGTCACCCTGGCCGGCTACAGCCAGGACCGCGCACAGCGGCTGCAGATCGACCCGACCTGCCACCTGCTGCCCAGCCCCGGCCCGCTGCTGGCCCATAGCTGCACCGGCACCAAAGGCGGCAGCGGCGGGCCATTGCTGCGCCAGGCCGATGATGGCCAGTGGCAGGTGGTCGGGCTGCAATCGGCCAGCAACACCCGCGCTGCCGGCGGCCTCGCAGTGCCGGCCGCCACCTTGCGGGCGCTACTCGCCGCCACCACCCCCTAACCCCGCAGCGGCGCCAGCACCTCCGCCAGCCGCGCCCGGCCCACCGGCTTGGCGACATGTGCGTTCATCCCGGCGGCATAAGACCGCTGCTGATCCGCCTCCGTCGCCCCGGCGGTCAGCGCCAGGATCGGCACCCGGCCGGCCCGTCCGCCCAGCGCGCGAATGCGCCGGGTGGCTTCCAGCCCGTCCATCTCCGGCATGTTCACATCCATCAGCACCACATCGAACGGCACGCGCTGCACCGCGTCGATCGCCTCAATCCCGTTCACCGCCAGCACCGCCACATCGCCCATCCGTGTCAGCATGGTGCGCAGCAATTCCCGATTGGTGGAGATATCGTCCACCACCAGCACATGCAGCTGCCGATGAATGGCGAAATCCGTCCTGGCAGGCTCCACCGGCGCCGGGCTGCTCGCCACCACCAGCGGCACCTCCAGCCAGAACACGCTCCCCACCCCCGGCGTGCTGCGCACACCCACCTGCCCGCCCATCGCCTCCACCAGCCGGCGGCAAAGCGCAAGGCCAATCCCGGTGCCGCCAAACCGGCGCGACGTGCCGATATCGCCTTGCTCGAACATGCGGAACAGCCGGTCGATCACCTCCGGCGCAATGCCGATGCCGGTATCCTCCACCTCGACATGCAAGCGCGCCTGCAAACTGCCCAGATCAACCGGCCCGGCGCGCAGCGTTACCCGGCCGCGCTCGGTAAACTTCACCGCATTGCCGAGCAGATTGCCCACCACCTGGCGCAGCCGCAGCGGGTCGCCGGTCATCCAGTCCGGCAGATCCGCCGCCAGATCCAACTCCAGCGTCAGCCCCTTCTCCGCCCCGGTTGCCTCCGCCAGCACCAGCGCCTGGCGCAGCATATCGTCGGGCCGGAACGGCAAATGTTCGATGCTGACCTTGCCCGCCTCCAGCTTGGCCAGATCGAGAATATCGTTCACCACACTCAGCAGCACGCTGCCGGTCGAGTGCACAATCTCCGCATGCCGCCGGGCTTCCTCGGGCAGATCATTGGCCGCGCACAGCAAATCGGAAAACCCGATCACCCCGGTCAGCGGCGTGCGGATCTCATGCGCCATCATCGACAGGATTTCGGATTTCTGCTGCGCCAGCCGGTTGGCCTCATTGGCGCGATCCTCCGCCAGCCGGCGATTTTCCGCCTCCAGCTGCGCCGCCCGCTCCGCCAGCGTGCGCGCCTCCATCATATCCGTCACATCCAGCGCCACGCCTTCCACCACCACCGCGCCGTTCTGGCTGTAGCGTCCGCGCACCGCCACCCGCAGCCAGCGCGGCGCGGTGTCGGTCACCTCCTCGTAGCGCGTCCAGTCCTCCGGGTCGGTCGGCATCCGCGCCCGCACCAGCAGCACCGTCGGCCCCGCCCCGCGCACGTTGATCGCATCCTCCGCCGCGCAAAACCCTTCGCGCATCGCCTCCCTGTCATCGGGATGGATCAGTTGCAGCATCACCTCCAGCGGGGTACCAGGGGGCAATGTGCGGCGCGGAGGGGCGGAGAATACGGTGATCACCAGCCTACCATCGGCATCTCGGGTCGCGCCGCAGATCACCCCCGGCACGGTGCGCCCGAACGCCCGGAACGAGGCACGGGCCTCCGTCAGGCTCCGCGTCGCCCGCCGCCAGCCCAGCGCGCCGAGCAGCGTCGTCGCCGCTGCGGCCGAAGCCCCGGTCAGCGACAGCTGCGCCGTCATCACCACGGCGATGCAGGCAAACACCACCGCCGCAAAGGCAAGCAGAATCCCGGGCAGCAAATCTGGTCGCGGTAACGTTGGTCGTCGCATGCCTCGTGCGCCCTCCCAGCTGTTCTATCGTCCCACCCGCGCATCGCGTCGTTAACCCCGCTTTACACGAATGAATTGAGGACCGGAAATGATCGATCCCTATTTGCAGGCCGAATACGACAACAGCGCCAAAATCGCCGGGTCGGACGCGCTGCTGGCCACGCTCCCCGGCCGCGCCGCCGCCTTCCGCGCCCAGCACCCGCAAGCCGAATACGGCCTGCGCTACGGCCCGTCGCCACGCCAGCTGCTGGATGTGTTCTGGCCCGCCGCCGCGCAAACCGCCCCGCTGGCGCTGTTCATGCACGGCGGCTACTGGCAGCACAGCGACCGTTCGGCCTGGAGCCACGTCGCCGCCGGCCTGCTGGCGCACGGCATCGGCGTCGTCA